>JAIDSW010000309.1 GCA_029061025.1 Duncaniella sp. | reverse complement strand
TCGCCGAAGCACTGCGGAGGCGCCCCGGGTAAATGAAAATGATCCAATAGGCGCCCGATAGGCCGCCGAATATAATGCAAATCAACAAGTTATTCAATCGGCGGCCTTGCGGACGCCTATGCTTAAGTATCAGATAACCGGCGACGCCTTCGCTGAGCTACGGCGGCGCCGGTTACGAATAATTCAGCGCCCACGGGCGCTATTTGATTTTTGACACAGCCGCCGGCGTGGCAAGAAGTATTATGAGATTATTCTTCGGCGCTTGATGAGAGCACGGGCAGGTGCCAGCCGTAGCGGAGGGCACCGTAGCGGAGCACGATGATGACCACTGCGCAGGCGCTCTGCTGCACGATGGGCGTGAAGCCGGCAAGCGCGGCAAGCCAGTAGACCAGTCCGCCGGCAAGACAGGCCGTGGCATATATATCCTTGCGGAAAAAGAGTGGCTCTTCGTTGATCATGATGTCGCGCACCACGCCGCCGAATGAGCCGGTGATGATACCCATCACCGTCGCCACCCACATGGGATAGCCCACGGCGAGGGTCTTCTGTATTCCTATCATCACGAACAAGGCCAATCCGATGGTGTCGAATATAAACAACGAGCGGGAGCCCGAGGTGAGCACCTTGCGAAACATCACCACCACGGCGAGCGAGATGGCCGTGACGGCGAGATACCACCACGTCTGCATCCAGAATACGGGAATGTCAAGAAGCACGTCGCGCAGCGTGCCGCCCCCTATGGCTGTGACCAGTCCGATGGTATAGGCGCCAAACCAGTCGAAATGCTTGCGCGCGGCGAGCCTAATGCCGCTTATGGCGAAAGCGATAGTGCCGAGCACCTCGATGAGAAAAAGAAAAGTGTTATCCATTTGACGATTCCTTGACGTAATGGCGGCACACGTCTTTGAGTCCGCACTCATCGCACAGCGGCTTGCGGGCCTTGCACACGTAGCGGCCATGGAGTATGAGCCAGTGATGAGCCTTGGGAACTATTTCGGCGGGGATGTGGCGCATCAGCGCTTTTTCGGTGGTGAGCGGATTGCGCGAGCGGGTGGTGAGGCCTAAGCGCTCGCTTACGCGGAACACGTGGGTGTCCACGGCCATCGCGGCGCGGTTGTAGACCACCGAGAGTATCACGTTGGCTGTCTTGCGTCCCACGCCGGGGAGCGACAGCAGGCTGTCCATATCATCGGGTACCTCGCCGCCATATTCCTCCACAAGGCGGCGCGCCATGCCGAGCAGGCTGCGGGTCTTGTTGTTGGGAAACGATACGGAGCTGATATAAGGAAAAATCTCCCCGGCCGTGGCGGCGGCCATGGCCTGAGGAGTGGGAAATGCGTTGAAAAGAGCCGGAGTGACGATATTGACGCGCTTGTCGGTACACTGTGCCGAAAGAATCACCGCCACAAGGAGCTGAAAGGGATTCTCGTAGTGAAGCTCGGTCTCAGCTACCGGCATGGCACTCTGAAACCACTCTATCACCCGGCGGTAGCGCTCGGCGACTGTCATCGGGCGCTCTTGAACTCGTCGAGGAACCTTACGTCGTTTTCAGAGAACAGACGCAGGTCGCTCACCTGATACTTGAGGTTGGTGATACGCTCGATACCCATGCCGAGGGCGAAGCCGCTGTATTTCTTCGAGTCGATGCCGCAGGCCTCAAGCACGTTGGGGTCGACCATACCGCAGCCGAGTATCTCCACCCAGCCGGTGTGCTTGCAGAATCCGCAGCCCTTGCCGCCGCATATCTTGCAGGAGATGTCCATCTCGGCCGAAGGCTCGGTGAAGGGGAAGTAGCTGGGACGCAGGCGGATTTCGGTATCGTTGCCAAACATCTCGCGGGCGAAGTAGAGAAGCGTCTGGCGCAGGTCGGCATACGACACATTCTCATCCACATATAGCGCCTCGACCTGATGGAAGAAGCAGTGGGCACGCGCCGAGATAGCCTCGTTGCGATACACGCGGCCGGGGCAGATGATGCGGATGGGCGGCTTGGAGGTCTCCATCACGCGGCTCTGCACCGACGAGGTGTGGGTGCGCAGCAGCACGTCGGGGTTGCGCTGTATGAAGAAAGTATCCTGCATATCGCGGGCAGGATGGTCGGCGGCGAAGTTGAGCGACGAGAACACATGCCAGTCATCCTCGATCTCGGGACCTTCGGCAATGGTGAAGCCCAGTCGCGAGAAAATCGAAATGATCTCGTTGCGCACAAGCGAGAGCGGATGGCGGGTGCCGAGCGGCAGCGACGCCTCCGAGCGGGTAAGGTCGATATCGGCATCAGCCTCGGCAGCCCCTTCAAATGACTCCTTGAGAGCATTGATGCGCTCGGTGGCATGGTTTTTCAGCTCATTGATAGCCTGACCGAGCTCACGCTTCTGGTCGGCCGAGAGAGTGCGGAACTCATTGAAGAGCTGCGACACTTTACCTTTTTTACTGAGATAAGCGATGCGGAGCGCCTCCACATCGGCAGCCGCCGCAGCTTGCAGCGCGTCGATTTCAGCCTTTAACTCGTTGATTTTATTTAGCATAGCGATGTAGATTGCTTAATACAAATTACCACAACCGGTAACAGACTGCAAATTTAATCAATTTTCGCCACATTCCGCACCCCTCTGCATTTTTTATTGCGCCTAATATGGAAATATATCTCGCAATGTAGCTGTGTATAAGGATTCGTGGGAATTTCTACAAAAATATCGAAGACCTATTGAGCGGATTTAATCAAATTTTCATATCTTTGTGATTATGGTCTGCAAGGCATAGTTCGGCCATTGTTTAATATAACATTATGAATAGCCTGTTTATGCAATAAGCCATTCACTTTATCTTCAAAATCCCTACAAGATGAACAGACTTTTAATGATGCTTTTCGGAATTATGTTGGCACTGCCGATGTCAGCCGAGTCCTTCTTCTGTGATTACAAAGGACAAAGTTTTGTCATGACCGTGTTAAGTGAAGAAGACAAGACATGCGAATTGACCTCAGTATTTCAGGCCGGTACCCATGTGGAAATTCCGGATATCGCAATGAATAAAGATATTGCTTATACTGTCACAGAGATCGGAAAAAGGAGTTGCGTAATAAATTCCATGACATCTGTAAAGATTCCTAACTCGGTAATTTATATACGAGAAGAAGCTTTCACCGGAACTTTCCTAAATACGGTGGAATTCGGTAACTCTGTAACGCACATTGGGCCACATGCGTTCAGCTATTGTATGCTGACGTCAATAGAAATTCCCAGCTCGGTCACTGACATAGAATCCAGTGCTTTTACCGGCTGCTATGACTTAACATCGTTGACAATTGGGAATTCGGTTAAACATATAGGGGATTTAGCCTTTAGTTACTGTAATAAGTTACAGTCTGTAAGTATTCCTGAATCAGTCATATCTATTGGCCAATCGGCTTTCTGCAATTGCCAAGGACTGAAGTTTGTAAACTTAGGAAATTCTATTACCTCAATAGAATCAAATACTTTTAATGGATGTAATAGCCTTACTTCTATAAAAATACCCGAGACTGTAACATCAATAGGTTTTCAAGCTTTTTACGAATGTACCTCACTCGCTTTCGTAGAGATCCCTAACACTGTAACTTCAATTGGAGAAAGCGTATTTGCCTATTGCGAAGGATTGACCTCACTTAAACTGTCTGACTCCCTCACGAAAATTCCCGGGGGCGCTTTTTGGCATTGTAGTAGTCTTAAATCTGTTGAGATTCCTAACTCAGTCACAACAATTATGACTTACGCATTTAATTCATGCAGCAATTTAACTTCAGTAAAAATTTCAGAATCTGTAACTACAATTGGAGGTTCCGCATTTTCTTATTGTTCGTCGCTGCAGTCGATAGAAATTCCAAATTCGGTTACTTTAATTGAGAATGGAGCATTCGCATGCACAAACCTAAAGGAGGTAATTATTGACGATGGAATGACTAATTTAACCTTATCGATGATGGGTGTTTCCATCTTTAACTCAACAAATATAACTAAATTATATTTAGGGAGAAATCTATCATATACAAGCCAAAATTTTGAATTCGCTGATAACCCGAATTTGACTGAGGTAATTATCGGAAATTCAGTTACCGCTATAGAGAGTCACTCTTTCGAGAATTGTATCGGTTTAACTTCTTTAGACCTCGGAAACTCTGTCACTAATATAGGCTACTCGGCTTTCGATAATTGCAGTAGTCTTACGTCAGTAAAGATACCTGATTCTGTAGAATTTATTGCGGCCGGCGCCTTTGGCAGGTGTAGCGGTCTAACCTCATTATACATCCCCGGATCAGTCAAAACAATAGGAAGCTCAGCATTTTATGGTTGCGAAAATTTAGAATCAGTATACTATAATTCTGATCAGCCAATCACGGAAGATGATTACGGAATTTTTGAAAAGAGTCTTGATAATGCTACTCTCTACGTGCCTGAATCAGCAGTTGAGAAATGCAAAGTTACAAGTCCGTGGTGTTACTTTAAGAATATAGTTGCTTACGATTTCGCAGGCATAGACGAAATCTGCTCAGATTTTAATTCGGAACTTCCGGCTGAAATATTTAATCTTAATGGCGTAATGGTAGGACATGACGTTAATATCCTCATTCCCGGCCTTTATATTATCAGACAAGGTAAGGTGACGAAGAAAATCAGAGTAAACTAACACGTGCAACCGATTACAACTCCCCTCAGGGACATTGATTAGCGACTATCACTCCTTAAAATTCACAAATTTGCGAATTTACAATTTATTTACTACCTTTGGCGGAAAATTCCGCCATGGTAGTAATTTTTGATAAAGAATATCTTAAAGATCTGTATACCGAAGGTCGCTGTAACGACAATAAACACAGGTATGCAGTAGATGTGGTGCGCCGTTACAAGCGGGCTGTCGACTACCTCAAAATGGCCTCCCGCAAGGAAGACCTGTTCCGCATTAATTCGCTGAATTTCGAGGCACTCTCGGGCGATAAGGCGGGATTGTTTTCGGTCAGGGTTAATCTCCGCTATCGCATAGAGTTTACGCTGGAAGATACCGCTGACCAGCCGGTAATGACAATATGTAATATTATTGAACTCTCTAACCATTATAAATGATATGATAAAACTTAACGGCACTTCCCCTGAAATGATTGCTAACAATCTCAGGCCATTCGAGCCTACCCATCCGGGCGAACTGATTAAGGATGAACTTGAGGTGCGCCACCTCACCCAGGCGAGTCTGGCCGAGAGCATAGGAGTGAGGCCATCGGTGATCAACGAGATAATAAAAGGCAAACGCGGTGTCAATACCGAGATGGCTCTCATGCTTGAGGCTGCCCTCGATATTCCGGCCGAGATGCTGCTTTCGCTTCAGAGCGACTATAACATGCAGATAGCCAAGGCTGACTCATCATTCATGAGGCGTCTGTCGCTGATACGTAAGATTGCCGCTGCTTTATGATGAAGTGCCGGGCGGTTATCGCGAGGAATATTCAATAATTCTTGTTACCTTTGTGAAAAATTTTTTGTAACTGATGAATACCCATATTTCTGACCGTGTTAAGTCGCTGGCCGTGTCGGCCACACTGGCGATGAGCCAAAAGAGCAATGAACTGCGTGCCTCGGGCGTGGATGTTATCAATATGTCGGTGGGAGAGCCCGATTTCCCTACGCCTTCCTTTATCAAGGATGCGGCCAAGAAAGCTATCGACGATAATTTTACTTTCTATACTCCGGTGCCGGGCTTCATGTCGCTGCGCGAGGCTATATGCCGCAAGCTGCGCGATGAGAACGGCCTGACGTTTACCCCCGAGCAGATCGTGGTGGGCAACGGTGCGAAGCAGGCGCTTTGCAACGTGATATTAGCTACCGTGAACCGCGGCGACGAGGTGATAATTCCTATGCCGGCGTGGGTGAGCTATGTGGAGATGGTGAAGCTGGCCGAGGGTGTGCCTGTGGAAATCAAGGCCAACATCTCGCGCGATTTCAAGATCACTCCCGAGCAGTTGCGCGCGGCCATCACACCGCGCACGGTGATGGTGATGCTGTGCTCGCCGTCCAATCCCACGGGCAGCGTGTATTCGCCCGAGGAGCTGCGCGGATTGGTGGACGTGCTGAAGGATTATCCTCAGGTGATGGTGCTCGCCGACGAGATCTACGAGCATATCAATTTCACTGACCGCTTCGTATCGCTCGGCTCGTTTCCTGAAATCGCGGGTCGCACTATAATAGTCAACGGTGTGTCGAAGGCTTATGCGATGACCGGTTGGCGTATAGGTTACTGCGCGGCGCCGCTGACGATTGCCAAGGCCGTGTCGAAGCTTCAGGGCCAGTATTCGAGCAATGCCTCGTCGATCGCCCAGAAGGCGGCTGAGGCGGCTTACAACGGCCCGCAGGATTGCGTCAGGGAGATGTGTGAGGCGTTCCGCCGCCGCCGCGACCTGATAGTGGAGCTTGCCCGCCAGATTCCCGATTGGACCGTCAACGTGCCTCAGGGCGCTTTCTATCTTTTCCCCCGTGTGACAGGGCTGCTGGGACGCACTACGCCGAAGGGCAATGTGATCCACACCTCGGGCGAACTGGCTATGTATCTGCTCGAAGAAGCTCACGTGGCTACCGTTGACGGCGCGGCATTCGGCATGCAGGGCTATCTGCGACTGAGCTACGCCACGAGCGACGACAATATCCGCACCGCCATGGCGCGCATCCGTGAGGCCGTGGTAGCTCTGAAATAATTATACCAAATCCCCGAACATGACATCACGAATTCTGACTCTCTCCCTGGCAGCGCTTGCCGCCGCAGCAGCGGTGGCCGCAGAGCCTGCCGTGCAGGAATCACGCTATCTGTGGCCTGCCGACTATATGGCCGACCCGGCTGCCCACGTATTTGACGGCAAGGTGTATATCTATACGTCGCATGACTGGGATTCGCCGGTGACCGATGCGTCGGACGGCGCTCACTACGACATGAAGGACTACCATGTGTTTTCAATCCAAGGCGACCCGATGACCGCCGAGGTGACCGACCATGGCGCGATACTTTCGATAGAGGATGTGCCCTGGGTGGCGCGTCAGATGTGGGCTACCGACGTGGCTGAGAAGGACGGGAAATACTATCTGTATTTCTCGGCCAAGGATATGAACGGCCTGTTTCGCATAGGTGTGGCTACGGCTGACAAGCCCGAGGGACCTTTCAAGGCGATGCCCGACCCCATCAGGGGCTCTTACAGCATCGATCCCTCGGTGTTCAAGGACGGTGAAGATTATTACCTGTATTTCGGGGGCCTGAACGGCGGCCAGAATCAGCGGTATGACGACAACAACATATTGCGCGAGATGGCTCCGCGTCCGGCAAAGGGCGACGTTGCTTTCGGGCCGCGCGTGGGTCGTCTGTCGGCCGACATGACGCAGCTGGCCGAGCCGATGCGCCACGTGGAGATAACCGATTCGCTTGGCAACCGCATGCTTGAGTCGGACCCTCGCCGCTATTTCGAGGCGCCGTGGATCCACAAGTATAACGGCAAATATTACCTGACCTACTCCACCGGAGGGTCGCATCTGATATGCTATGCTACATCCGACAGTCCCTACGGGCCTTTCGTATACGGCGGCACTATCCTCACGCCCGTCACCGGCTGGACCACGCATCAGGCCGTGACGGAGGTCGACGGCAAGTGGTATCTCTTTTACCACGATAGCGCTCCATCGGGCGGCCGCTCGTCGCTCCGCTCCATCAAGGTCACTCCCCTCACCCATCTGCCCGACGGCAATATCGTGACCATCGACGGCGGCAAAATCAAGAAATAATTATAAACACATACATATTCATAACCTTATGGACTTTATTGAAGAACTCACGTGGCGCGGCATGATACACCAGATGATGCCCGGCACTGAAGAACAACTCAAGAAAGAAATGACCACGGCCTACCTGGGCATAGACCCTACGGCCGATTCTCTTCACATCGGTCATCTCGTAGGCGTGATGATGCTCCGCCATTTCCAGCGCGCCGGCCACAAGCCGCTGGCTCTGATAGGCGGCGCCACGGGCATGATAGGCGACCCCTCGATGAAGAGCCAGGAGCGCAAGCTGCTCGACGAGGAGACGCTGCGCCACAATCAGGAGGCTATCAAGAAGCAGCTCGCCAAGTTTCTCGACTTCGAGAGCGACGCCCCCAATGCGGCCGAGCTTGTCAACAATTACGACTGGATGAAGAATTTTTCATTCCTCGACTTTATACGCGACGTGGGCAAGCACATCACCGTCAACTACATGATGGCCAAGGATTCGGTGAAGAAGCGTCTGTCGGGCGAGTCGCGCGAGGGTATGTCGTTTACCGAGTTCAGCTACCAGCTCTGCCAGGGATATGACTTCCTGCACCTTTACAAGGAGAAAAACTGCCGTCTGCAGCTCGGCGGCTCCGACCAGTGGGGCAACATCACCACCGGTACCGAACTGATACGCCGCACCGTGGGCGGCGAGGCTTATGCCCTCACCTGCCCTCTCATCACCAAGGCCGACGGCGGAAAATTCGGCAAGACCGAGAGCGGCAACGTATGGCTCGACCCGCGCTACACGTCGCCCTACAAGTTCTACCAGTTCTGGCTCAACGTGAGCGACGACGACGCTCTGAAATATATCAAGATCTTCACCACTCTTTCGCGCGAGGAGATCGACGAACTGGCCCGTCAGCAGGAGGCCGATCCGGGCAGCCGCGCCCTTCAGCGCCGTCTGGCCGAGGAAATCACCGTGCTCGTGCACTCGCGCGAGGAGTATGAGGCTGCCGTGGAGGCATCGCAGATACTTTTCTCCAACAAGGCCGGCGAAATTCTCCACCGCATCGACGAGGATACGCTCCTGCAGGTGATGGACGGCGTGCCCCGCTTCGACATTCCCCGCAAGGCTCTTGAGGAAGGCGTGAAACTGGCCGATCTGCTCACCGACCATGCACCCGTGTTCCCTTCCAAGGGCGAGATGCGCAAGATGGTGCAGGGAGGCGGCGTCTCCATCAACAAGGAGAAGGTCACCGACCCCTACGCAGCCGCTTCTACCGACCTTCTGCTCAACGACAAATACATCCTCGTGCAGCGCGGCAAGAAAAATTACTACCTCCTGACAGCGGTGTAAGCGAGGGCGGCAATTAAAAATTGGCTGCGACATTGTAGGGACGGTGCTTTGCACCGTTTCCACGCGAGAAACCGAAATTTCAATTCTGAAATAGCCGCAACATTGTAGGGACGTGCTTTGCACCGTTTCCTTACGACCACCAGAATGTAATAATCTTAAAAATCATTATGGAACAATATCGAAAAAGTCCCCGCGCCATATTCCTCGATTATGATGGCGGGGACTTTTTCGTCACAATATGCACCCGCAACAGGGAGCATTATTTTGGGGAAATCGTTGACGGGCGCATGATAATGAGCGAAGTAGGGGAATTCCTGACCGCCCAGTTGTCGGAATATTCCTTATACAGTCGTGATGTCGAAATTCCACTATTTACCGTAATGCCTAATCATTTGCATGCGATAGTTCATGTAAAAGGAGAATATGCCCCCGACAGAAGATATGACAATCGGGAACAAAGAAGCGTTAACCCACATCTACGCAGTAATCCAGCAGAGCCTCAGGAGATGCCAAAATTAAGCACATACATAAGATCATTAAAGGGGGCAGTCACGAAATTCGCAAAATCACGAAGGATTGAATTCGCATGGCAAAGCCGATATCATGACCATTACATACGTAATGCCCACGACGGGAATAATATCGCAGAATATATCATGAACAACGTTGCCCGTTGGGATAAGGATTGTTTTTATTAGACAAGGAGCATTAAATCGCAAGGGGTTGTTGAATATAAATTTGCTCGGCAATTTATTGTTTAATGGAATCTAATGATTGAGATTAAAATTTTGCGCGGGCGTTGCATCGATTATTGGAATCACATAATTGAGGTTAAAAATATTGGGTAAACCTTGTAGGGACGATGATTCGCATCTTTGGTTTTGGTGAGGGACAGGCAAGGGCGCGATGCATAGGAAACGGTGCAAAGAACCGTTGGTTTTGGTGAGGCCACGCAAGGGCGGTGCGCATGGGCTACGGTGCAAAGCACCGTCCCTACATGGCAATGGATTAGATGCTGCGCACATGGGCTACGGTGCAAAGCACCGTCCCTACTTTGTGGGGAAAATCATATGATTTTATATAAAATATTGGCGGGGCGTGTCGAGGACACGTCCCGCCTGATGGGTTAAGTGGGGTCAAGAATTACTTGTTGATGAACTTCTTGCCGTTCTTGATAACGAGGCCCTTGTAAGACTCGTTAACGCGCTGGCCAAGTACGTTGTACATGGGAGCGTTTACGTCAGCTGCAGCGTCAACAACGATGTTTTCGATACCTGCGGGATCGTTGTAGATCTTGCCGGCAAATACCACGGGGGTAGGAGCGGGAGTAACAGTGCCGTCTTCAGCAACCTTCTCAACGCCACCGAATACTACCTCAGGAGCATCAGCGAAAGTAGGTTCGTCGCAGGGAGTGAAGATGAAGCCGTCGCAAGCCATCTTAGAACCCTGAGCGAAGAAAGTATAAGTGATAGGGAATTCGGGAGTAGCGTAGCTGCAGAGAGTCATGAAGCCAGAGCCTTCACCCATATCAGCACCTTCGGGATTTACAACAGCCCAAGGTACTTTAGGACCGGTTACAGAACCATCATCGGCAACAGTGAAATACTTGTCGATGTCAGCAGCATTGAGGTCGAGACCCATAAACTCGTCATAAGGAAGAGTATATTCAACTACTTCACCTTCAGCCTTGCTGAGAGCGCAGTCACCGAGACGATAAGCTGCGAAAGAAGAGCCTTCGAATACCCAGTAGTTCTTGTTGGTATTCATCTTGGTGAGGATGGTAAAATAACCAGTCTTCTCAGTGTAAAGCTGGAATACCATACCGCTGGTGGGAAGTGAAGTCATTGACTGACCTTTGGGGTTGTTGTTACCGTTGATACCGGCTACGATCTTCTGGAGATCGCCACCACCAACAGATACGTAGTTGAGGCTACCGCAAGGAGTGAAAGTGCCGAGGGGCTCATCGAACATAGAAGTAAGCTTGCCATACTCGTTTTCGAGAATAACGAAACCGGCGGCTACGTCTGCTGACTTGTCAAGGGGCTGACCTGTAGTTTCCTTGAGCTCAGTTACATTAGTAAAGCAATACTGAGTCTGAGCAGCAGCGCCGAGAGTGGCAACTGCAGCAACACCAAGAAGTAAAAATTTCTTCATAAATAGTGAAATTGTAAGGTTAATTAATTAGATTTTAGGGTAATTCCCCGGGGTTTAAGCCCCGGGGAAAGGATTTCGATGCAAATATACAATTATTTGTTGAGTTTACCAACAAATTTGTAAGTTTGTTTACAATCAAGTTTCACAGGGCGGCGACCGTTCATGACTGTCTTCTGATAGAGATACTCAAATTCGAGGACAGCTTCGAGATAAGCGGGAGCAGCCTTGGTGAGTTCACCCTCGGCAGTGTATGGGAAGATCTGACCCATGAAAGTAGCATTAATGTCGCGGTCGAGAGTAACATCGACATTATCCACCTTAGTATCATATGTAACAACAGTACCGTCGGGGTCCTTTGCGATCTTGGAGAGACCGTTGGGTGTAACGGAATTGTACATCTGATAAGAAAGGGCGTTGGTGAGGGGCGAGATATTTGCGGCTGAAGTGAAGTCTACCATGCTCTGGCCAACATTGTTAGCGAAATCGGCATCAATGGTAATATTCGCTGCAAACTTCTGAACGAAAGAGTTACCTTCGTCATCAACACGAGTAAGAGGAGCTACAGCGAGCTTACCATCGCAGGTATACTCGGTGACAGAGGTGTTTTCAGTGTAAACAAGAGTCCAAGTACCCTCATACACTCCTTCGATAGCGGGAACAGGGTCAACCTGTTCGCCGCGATCGGGTGTATCTACGTCATCAACACACGCAGTAAACGCGGCACCGATGCAAGCTATCGACAGAACTTTAAATATATTTTTCATTTCTGTAATTATTAACGGTTAGAATTAATATCCGGGATTCTGATCCTCAAGCGTCATCGAGGTGTTGAAGTTGATTTCGTTTGCGGGGATAGGACGGAGCCACTTGTACTCACCCTTAGGATTCTGCATCTGAGAAGGTGAAGTGATGATGCGGCTGAAAGCGAGGTTGTAACGAATGAGCTGCTTGGTGCGGCGAAGGTCCTCGTAGCGGGTGCGCTCAGCATAGAGCTCACGGCCACGCTCATCAAGAATCACGTCGAGGGGAGTTACGGTGAAGGGGACGTTGGTGATACCTACATAGCTAGCCTCGTAAGCGCCGAACGATGAGAGGGCACCGGCCTTGGCACGGTTACGCACGTCGTTGACTTTAGCAAGAGCCTGAGCCTCGTTGCCTGCCATGAGGTAAGCCTCGGCGGCTACGAGATACATATCGCTGACGTGGAACACGGGGATATCGCGGTCTCTTAGGCACATCTGACGCTGCCGAGGGATAGCCGGG
>JAIDSW010000308.1 GCA_029061025.1 Duncaniella sp. | reverse complement strand
ATCGACAATAACCTCAAATTCGGTTTCTACTACAACTTCTGATCTCAATTTCAGAGCTAAATACCATAAGCGTGGCGATGCCTTTATTTGGACAGGCAGTCGCCACGCTGCTTTTATTTACTTTTTTTCAGAAGAAGGCTCCATGTGGATGGTCACGAGCGTGTCTTTGCCATACTCATTTTTCAGGCTCCGCTCGGCAGCCGATGCTTTGGAATGGGCTTCCCGCAGAGTCTGTCGGCCGTCCATCTTTGCGTTAAGGTCAATAGCGATATTGTTGCCTATGCGGCGGGTGCGCAGCTTGCTGACTCCGTTTATACCTTCGATCGACTTTACTATTTCAATTATTCTCCGCTCCTGACTTTCAGGCAGCGAAGCCTCAAGAAGCTCGTCGATGCAAGGTTTCATGATATCATATCCGCTCTTGATGATAAACATGCTGACCAGTATTGCGGCGATAGGGTCGAGTATGCGCATCTTCTCTCCGAGAAACATCGCTCCCGCGATACCTACAAGCGTACCCAGCGACGAGATGGCGTCACTGCGGTGGTGCCACGCATTTGCCGTCACAGCTTTGGAATTAAGTTGCTTGCCCCACTTGATAGTGTAGCGGTAAAGCCATTCCTTTGACACGATCGACACCACGGCTATCACGAGGGCTACCATGCCGGGTCGCTCTATTACCTCGCCGTTGATCGAGGCTATCACCTTTCTCACGCCCTCGATGCCCAGTCCTATGCCTGCGCCCAGGAGTATGAGCCCTATGATTAGCGTGGCGAGGGTCTCGAATTTACCGTGGCCGTAGTCGTGGGTCTTGTCGGTGGGCTTGCTCGATATTTTTACGAATACGAGTACTATCACATCTGATACGAAATCGCTCAGCGAGTGAACGGCATCGGCCACCATGGCCGAACTCCTGCCTAAAAATCCGGCCAAGAATTTCAGTATGATCAGTATGGCATTGGCCACCGACCCGACAAGGGTGACTTTATATATCTGCTTTTCGCGGGTTGACATATCGGAAATCTTTTTTGAAGCGGTAAAGTTAGCTCACTTTTCCCGTAAAATCAATACCCGCGAATAAAAAAGCGGCGGGGAATTTCAGTTCCCGGCCGCTCGTTGATGATCAGTGTGAGATTTTTTCAGAGCAGGTTTTCGCGCTCGGTGATCTCGGCATCAGTCATGGTGTAGCCTCCGAGACTGCCCTCCTTGGCCTGGATACAAATGTAGGTCATGGGTTCGGCCGAGGTGCACTTGAGGTTGCGGTCGCAGTGGGTGGCAACGCGCACCACCGAGCCTTCGGCTACGTCAAATACTTTGTCGTCAACCTGAAAACGACCCGCACCCGAGAGGATGATGTAATTTTCCTCGTTGTCTTTGTGGCTGTGGAAGAAAGGCACGGCTGCGCCTGTGGGAAGCGTGCCGAATGAAATTTCACATGAGGTAGCACCGGTGGCATCCTTTACAAACTGCTTGCCTTCAAATCCTTTGAGACTGCCTACTGATGCGTGGGCAAATTTTTCGCCCGATTCAAGTTTCTTTACTTCGATCATGAGAGTGAGATTTTAATATTTGAATTATGTTTATTAACTTTGCGG
>JAIDSW010000307.1 GCA_029061025.1 Duncaniella sp. | reverse complement strand
ATCGTGGGCGTAAAGATACGCGACAACGCTCCCATCATAGGCATGCAGCTCAAGGAGCTCGCCATGACCCATCACTCCTTTCACGTCGCCGCCATCAAGCGCAATCATGAGACCATTTTTCCGCGCGGCGACGATTTCATCCGCTCCAACGACATAGTGTATTTCGCCACCAAGCGAGAGGATGTCGACAAGCTCGTCGACATCTGCGGCAAGCTCTACCGCCCCATACGCGACGTGATGATAATGGGCGGAAGCCGCATAGCCATACGCCTGGTGCACATGGCAGGCGACAAGTATAACTTCAAGATTATCGACAATGACCGAGACCTGTGTGTGGAGCTCGCCGAGAAGTGCCCCCAGGCCGAAATCATCAACGCCGACGCCCGCGACATCGACACTCTGAAAGAGGAAGGCATCTCGTCGGCCGACGCTTTCATCGCCCTCACCGATTCAAGCGAGGCCAACATCCTCACCTGCCTGTCGGCCAAAGAGTTCGGCGTGATAAAGACCATTGCAGAAGTGGAGAATCTTCAGTTTATATCCGAAGCCGAAAATCTCAATATCGGCACTATCGTCAACAAGAAACTGCTGGCTTCGTCGCGCATATTCCAGATACTGCTCGATACTGACACTTCCACGTCCAAGTGTCTCGCCATGGCCGACGCCGAAGTGGCCGAAATAGTGGCCCGCGAAGGCTCGCGCATCACCCGAGCCCCGGTCAAGGACCTGCGGCTGTCGCGCGACATGACCATAGCCGGACTCATTCGCGACGGACGCGGAAGCCTCGTCAACGGTAACACTCTCATTCAGCCCGGCGACCATGTGGTAGTGTTCTGCCTCAACGGCGTGATCCACACGGTCGAAAAACTGTTCTCATAACCTCACCCACCGCCCATGGCATTTTCAAGCTCAGCTTCGATAAACTTCCGCGTGCTGTTCAGAGTGATAGGATGGCTTCTGCTTATAGAGAGCATCTTTCTGATAGTACCCCTTATCACCGCTATCGTGTATCACGAAAGCGACTGGCTGGCATTTGCCATAGCCCTGGGCGCCACCCTCGCGGCCGGACTAAGCATGACCTCCTTCATCCGCCCGCGCAGCAACAGCATGCGCAAGCGCGAGGGATTTCTGCTCACCGCTCTTGTGTGGGTGTTCTTCTCGATATTCGGCATGATACCCTTCATGCTCATGCAGGAGCCGCTCGACCTCTCCGATGCCTTCTTCGAGACGATGTCGGGCTTCACCACCACGGGAGCCACCGTGTTCGGCTCGATATCCCACCTCAGCCACGGCATAATAATGTGGCGCTCGGTGATGCAATGGATCGGCGGCATGGGTATAATACTGTTTACCCTCGCCGTGCTCCCGATGCTCAACAACAACGGCGGCATGCAGATGTTTAACGCCGAGGTCACCGGTATTACCCACGATAAGCTCCGTCCCCGCGTCAGCTCCACCGCCAAAGGCCTGTGGATGGTATACATAGGCCTCACCGCAGTATTATTCCTTCTCCTGCTGGTCGGACCGATGGACATATTCGAGTCGCTCTGCCACGCATTCTCGACCATGAGCACGGGCGGATTCTCCACCCACGACGACTCGCTCGTGGCATGGGACAGCGACTATGTGCTCACCGTAGTCACCATATTCATGTTTCTCGGCGGCGTCAACTTCGCCCTGATATTCCGCGCCCTCCACGGCGACCTGCGCCCCGCCTGGCAAAATGACACCTTCCGCGCCTACGTCAAGGTAATACTTATCATGTATGTGCTTTTCACCCTCTCGGTGATAGGTCACGGACAGATTTCATCGGTAAAATCCGTCACGCTCGAACCGCTCTTTATGGTAGTGTCCACCATCACGTCCACAGGCTACGTCACGACCGGATTCGGCAACTGGGGTACATTTGCGCTCGCCCTCACCTTCGTCCTCATGTTTACCGGCGCATGCGCCGGCTCCACCAGCGGCGGCGCCAAAATCGACCGCATGCTGGTGCTCGGCAAGCACTCGCGCAACGAGATTTACCGCTGCGTCCACCCCAACAATATCTATACCGTCCGTCTCAGCGGCCGAGCCCTCTCGCCCGACCTTGTGTCAAAAGTCATCATCTTCCTCTGCCTGTATTGCATCATAATTTTTTCAGGCGCCATAATCCTCACCGCCATGGGAGTGCCTCTGGTCGACGCATTTTTCTCGGCCTTCTCCTGCATATCCAACACCGGCTTCGACACAGCCATCACAGGCTACGGCGCACAATACGACATCATCCCCGCCCTCGGCAAATGGGTGCTCTCGCTCATCATGCTCACCGGCCGCCTCGAAGTCTTCACCATCCTCCTCCTCTTCACCTCCACCTTCTGGAAGAAATAATCATCATTATATCAACGCGTCAGGCCGCGCAAAGCAACGCAAATCAGTGGCTGTTTCAGCCACCATATAAGGACGGTGCTTTGCACTGTTTCCTGCGAGTGGAGCTAACTTCTGCATATCTTACTTGCTGCTGGCATGACCAACGTTGCATAGCAACGTCCCCACATATTCGACTGCAACACACTTGTAATTAGAGAAATGTAGCAATTTCAGCGTCGTTTACATATCTTCTCCGGCTATAACCGCTCAATTTTTGCCGGTATGTGAAAAATTATCACTAACTTTGCAGCCTGATTAATACGAAACTAAACCCGTCAATAAAAGTATGAAAGCTTATGTATTCCCCGGCCAGGGTGCGCAGTTCGTAGGTATGGGCAAAGACCTCTACGACAATAATCCCGTGGCCCGCGAAATGTTTGAGAAAGCCAACGAAATCCTCGGTTTCCGCATCACCGACATCATGTTTGAGGGTACCGACGAAGATCTCAAGCAGACCCGCGTAACCCAACCCGCCATCTTCCTTCACTCCGTTATACTCGCTAAGACTCTCGGCGAAGACTTCACCCCCGACATGGTAGCCGGCCACTCACTCGGCGAATTTTCGGCTCTGACAGCTGCCGGTGCGCTGTCGTTTGAGGACGGTCTGCGCCTGGTAGCCGCCCGCGCTCAGGCCATGCAGAAAGCATGTGAGCTCAAGCCCTCTACAATGGCTGCCGTGCTCGCTCTCCCCGATGAGAAAGTTGAGGAAATCTTGTCGACAGTTGACGGTGTGGTAGTATGCGCCAACTACAACTGCCCCGGCCAGATCGTGATTTCGGGCGAAGTCGAGGCTATCGACGCCGCATGCGAGAAACTTCTTGCCGCCGGTGCTAAGCGCGCCCTGAAACTCAAGGTGGGCGGTGCGTTCCACTCACCCGTGATGGAACCTGCCCGCGAGGAACTCGCCAAGGCTATCGAAGCCACTGAGGTACACGCTCCTTCAGTGCCCGTATATCAGAATGTCGACGCCCTTCCCCACACCGATCCCGCCGAAATCAAGGCTAACCTTGTGGCTCAGCTCACTGCTCCCGTGCGCTGGACTCAGTCGGTCAAGAACATGATCGCCGACGGCGCCACCGAGTTCATCGAAGTGGGTCCCGGCAAGGTGCTTCAGGGTCTCGTTGCCAAAATCGACCGCAACGTAGCCACTTCAGGCCGTCAGTAACAAGGTTGAACGTTCCATAAAAATAGTGTGCCGGTATGCCATTCATGCCGGCACTTTTTTCGTATCTTTGCACTACCATGAGAAAACTGATTTTTATAATTATTGCAGCAGCCGCACTCGCATCCGTAGCGCGCGAATCTTATAACTTCAACAGCGACTGGCTTGTAACCACGGGCGACGGCGAAGGGTATGAAGCCGTCGGGTTGGCTGACTCGGCTTGGCGGCGTGTTACGTTGCCTCGCGCTTTCAATCAGGAGGAAGCATTCAGGCTGCGCATCGACGATCTTACCGACACCGTGGCATGGTATCGCAAGCATTTCCTTTTGCCGCCGTCGGCAAGGGGCAGAAAGGTTTTCATAGAATTTGAGGGTGCCAGACAAGGCGCTGATGTCTACCTCAACGGCACTCACATAGGTCAGCACGAAAACGGCGTCATGGCCTTCGGACTTGACCTCACTCCATATATCAACTACGACGGTGAAAACGTGATCGCCGTGCGCACCGACAATGACTGGCATTACCGCGAGCGAGCCACCGGGACTGAATTTCAGTGGAACAATACCAATTTCAACGCCAACTACGGCGGTATTCCCAAAAATGTGTTTATCCACGTCACCGATTCCGTGTACCAGACACTTCCGCTATATTCCACGCTCGGCACTACCGGTACTTACGTCTACGCTTCCGACATAGATATATCTTCGCACACCGCCACCGTTAACGTGGAGGCCGAGGTGAAAAATGAGACATCATCCCCCGTCGAAGCCGCCTTGCTCGTGAGCGTAACCGACCGCAACGGACTGCGGGTGGCTGAATATCGTGGGGAGAATGTATTGATCCCCGCAGCGTCAAGTGCCACCGCTTCAGCCTCAGCGCGCATTGACAGCCTGAATTTCTGGAGCCACGGCTATGGTTATCTCTACGACGTGACCTCGGCACTAATTATCGGCGGCGACACGCTCGATAAGGTGGTGACTGCCACAGGATTCCGCAAGACACGTTTCGACGAGGGAAAAGTGTGGCTCAACGACCGGGTGATACAGCTGAAAGGCTATGCGCAGCGCACATCCAACGAATGGCCGGGCGTGGGCATGTCGGTGCCGCCGTGGCTCAGCGATTATTCCAACGGCCTGATGGTGGAGAGCGGCGCCAACCTCGTGAGGTGGATGCACGTGACGCCGTGGAAACAGGATGTGGAGTCATGCGACCGCGTAGGACTCATTCAGGCCATGCCCGCAGGCGATGCCGAAAAAGATGCCGACGGACGAAAATGGGAGCAGCGCGTGGAACTGATGCGCGATGCCATTGTCTACAACCGCAATAATCCGAGCATTTTGTTTTATGAGTGTGGCAACAAGGGTATTACCGAAACTCACATGGCCGAGATGAAAGCCCTGCGCGACACATTTGACCCCCACGGCGGCCGCGCCATAGGCTCGCGCGAGATGCTCGACAGCCGGGAAGCCGAGTATGGCGGCGAAATGCTCTACATCAACAAGAGTGCGCGCCTGCCGGTATGGGCCATGGAATATTGCCGCGACGAGGGATTGCGGAAATATTGGGATGAATATTCTTATCCCTACCACGTCGAGGGCGACGGGCCGCTCTACCGCAACGCACCGGCCGGTGAATATAACCACAATCAGGATGCCTTTGCCGTGGAGCTCGTGAAAAGATGGTATGACTACTACCGCGAGCGCCCCGGCTCGGGAAACCGCGTGAGTTCGGGCGGGGTGAAAATAATATTTTCCGATACCAATACCCACTTCCGGGGGGCGGAAAACTATCGGCGCAGCGGTGTGACCGACGCCATGCGCATACCCAAAGACGGCTTTTTCGCCCATCAGGTCATGTGGGGCGGCCGTGTGGATTCCGAGGTACCGCGCACCCGCATCATCGGCCACTGGAATTATCCCGACTCGACGGTAAAACCTGTATATGTGGTCAGCAATTCGCCTGCGGTGGAGTTGCGGCTTAATGATTCATTGATAGCCCGACGCGACTCCGCCGATTACGGCTTCCTGTTCACATTCCCCGGCATTCGTTTCCGCCCCGGAAATCTTGCCGCGACAGGATTGGATAGCGCAGGCAAGGAGCAGAGCCGCCACGAATTATTCACCGCGGGAGAAGCCTCGGCACTGAAGCTGAGTGCAATAACCGCCCCGCATGGCATGAAAGCCGACGGCGCCGATCTCGCCCTGCTTCAGATAGAGGTGGTGGATGCCGACGGGCGACGCTGCCCGCTCGACAACCGCATGGTGACCTTCACGCTCTCGGGCGAGGGTGAGTGGATAGGTGGCATAGCGCAGGGACCTGATAATTATATAGGAGCGACATCGCTGCCTGTGGAATGCGGAATCAACCGCGCCCTCGTCCGCTCGACCACAACTCCGGGCGTCATCACCATCACAGCGTCGGCCGAATGGATGGAGTCTGCATCAATAGAAATCCACACCCGCGAAGCGGTCTCTGACTACGGACTCTCGACCGTCATGCCGTCAAGCGGTCTGAAAGGGAATCTTTCAGCCGGCCCCACACCGTCGTCACCATCCTACTCCGACCGACTGATTTCGCTGCCAATCGCTTCGGTCGAAGCCGGGTCAGACGTACAAAATGCTCCGGCGAGTTTCGACGATAATGAACTCACCTCATGGCAGAGCGACGGTGATCTTCGCAACGCTTGGATCACTTATCATCTCGACCGCCCGGCATCAGCTTCGGAAATCAGCATGAAACTCCCGGGCTGGCGACGCCGCTCTTATCCTATAGAGATATATGCCGACGGAAAGCGGCTCGTCAGCACTGTCACGCCCAAGACTCTGGGTTATGTGCATATACCCCTGCCACCCCACGAAGCCGCCGCATCTTATACGATTATGCTCAAAGGAAGTGCGTCGCTGAGCGATGCCTTCGGCCATATCACCGAGCTTGAGGCCGCCAACAATGACAAGGCGCCCGAATCATCGGGCCACACGCTCGGAATCGTGGAAATTGAATTTCTTACACCTGCCCGATAAAACCATGATTGAACTGAAATCCGAAAAATCCGCCACCATACCCGCCCGTATGGAGACCATCTATACCGAGGCGTTTCCTCCCGAGGAGCGCCGTCCCTGGAGCGACATTCTCCGCCTGGCCGATAACGATCCGCGTTTTCACTTCTACACCATCATGAGCGATGACCGGCCGGTCGGACTGATTACAGTGTGGCATCTGGACTTAGCCCGCTACGTGGAGCATTTCGCCATCGATCCCGCAATGCGGGGTGCAGGTATAGGACAAGATGTTATCAAGAAAATCATATCCATGCCGGGAGCTCCTGTAGTGCTTGAGGTTGAGCCTGAATCCGCAGGCGACACAGCCCGCCGTCGTATAGGTTTCTATACCCGTGCCGGACTATCAGCACATCATTCATTTTCCTACATCCAGCCCCCTTACGGCCCTGGACTCCCCGAAGTTCCGCTCACACTCATGACCTCCGCACCCCTGCCCTTGGATGAAGTTTCGGCACTGCTTCACCGCGAAATCTACGGTAAGAATACCGAATGAAGTCCTATTTCAACGCAAAATTTTAAATTATTTTAGTATTTTTCTTATGCAAACAATAAAAATTGCAAAATTTTCTATATCTTTGCAAAAGAAAATTCCGATAGTATGCGTTGTTTTAGGGTTTCCATATTGATTTTATCGCTTGCAACCGTCGTGATGGCGGTTGTGGCCGGATGTGTCAACAATTCACCGTCATCAAAAATCGTTACCGTAACGCTTCCACCACAGAAATATCTGGTGGAGCAGATTGCCGGTGACAATTTCGAGGTAAGATGTCTGCTTTCCAATGGAGCCAACCCCGAGACCTACGATCCCACCGTCACCAATATGATGAATCTCGACAAGAGCATGGCATATATCCGCCTGGGAAATGTGGGATTTGAAGATGCCGTTCTCGAAAAAATCGCTCTTGCCAATCCTTCTCTCCCCATCTACGATATTTCCGACGGAATCGAGCTGATCACCGGAACACACGCCCACACACATGGCCACGCAGGTGAAGCTGTGGAGCATGACACTCCCGATCCCCACACATGGACGTCGGTAAAGAACGCGCGCATCATGGTCTCCAACATACTTCAGGCGCTCAAGGAAATAGACCCGGCCAACACTGCCGAATACAATGCCAACTACGAGCGACTCGTCGGCCGTCTCGACTCGCTCGACGCAGCTTTCAGTACCCGCCTCGCTGCCGCCGGACATCCGGCATTCATAGTCTGGCATCCCTCTCTCAGCTATTTCGCCCGTGACTACGGCCTGAACCAGATAGTGGCCGGCGGCGCTGAAAATAAGGAGGCGAGCGTGACTGCCGTGCGTGAAGCTATCGACAAGGCCACCGAGGCCGGAGCCTCGATATTTTTCTATCAGAAAGATATAGATTCCCGCCAGCTCGCGGCTCTCAATTCATCGATTAATGCCACGGAAGTTGACATAAATCCCCTCTCGGCCGACTGGGAAACTGAAATGACAAAGATTGTCGACGCTCTCACTGCAAAATGACACCTGACAACACACTGATTACACTGACCGACATATCGCTGCGGCGCGACAACCGCGACATACTCAGCGACGTGAATCTGACCGTGAACCGCGGCGATTTCATAGCCATCACCGGACCCAACGGCGGAGGAAAAACCACCCTGCTCCGCATATTGCTTCGACTTATCAGTCCCACTGCGGGTAAAGTGGATTATTTCAGCGGCGGCTCTCGCGTGAAAAATCTTCCCATAGGTTATCTGCCGCAGAAAAACATGGTCGATTCGCGTTTTCCCATCACGGTAAGCGAGCTCGTGACATCGGGTCTGCTGGGATGCGATAAGTCAGTAAAGGTCAAGGAGAAAGAACTCACGGCTGAAATGCTTTCGCTCGTAGGATTAACCGATCGCGCCTCGCAGACGATAGGCACGCTGTCGGGCGGACAGCTGCAGCGCGCGCTTCTCGGCCGCGCCCTTATCTCAAAGCCTGAGATTCTGGTGCTCGACGAGCCTCTGAGCTATGTCGACAAGCAATTCGAGCACTATATCTACGATCTTCTCGACCGTCTGCGCCACGACACCACCATCATTCTGGTGTCACATGAAATGTCGGTGATTTCGGGCATGGCTACACGCCACTTCATCATCGACCACACTATTTCAGAGTGTCATTCCCACCATCACAGCGTGCATTACGACTGTGACTGCGACTGAATATTTAGACCCGTAAACTTTACAAGCCCCTCATCGGCGAGCCGGCGCGCCATCTCCACCACCCTTTCAGGTTTCACTCCCGCCTGACGGGCCATATAGTTTACGTCGTGTCCTCCCGGCTGCCCTGCAAGGTATAGCAACGTCTCGCGCAACGCGGCATCTTCATCGGGAGTTACCGAGCGCTTTCTCCGCGCCCTGCACACGTCGCACATCCCGCAATCCTTCTCAGGCTTCTCCCCGAAATATCGCAGCATCACGTTCATGCGGCACTCACCGTCGCCATACACGAGCTGCTTCATGGCTTCGATGCGCTCCTCAAGCCGCTCACGCTGATCTTCATAAACCGTCCGCGGTATCACGAGATATTTCGGCTCCTCGCGCGAAGTGGTATAGATGATATAGGGAGTGGTGCTTCGCGGCACATAGTGAACGGCGTGAAGCCGTCCGAGATAAAGCAGCGACTGGTAGACGCTTTCGGTGGAGATGTGCATGCGCTCGCTCATCACGGTCTCGTTGATATACACATAGTCGGCAAAAAGACCCGTATAGTTGCGCAGCAGGAAATTGAGCACCTGATCGGTAGTATCGTCAAGATCCAACCCGTAAAGTTCCTCCTTGGTATAGAGTATCATCACACGCGACCGTGAGGTGGTTTCTTCGACAAACTCGATGTAGCCGGCGCGCGTCAATATCTCAAGGGCGCTCTTAGCCGGCAGCGGTGGCAGCCCGTAAGTATCGCAAAACTGATTGAAATTAAATTCGTTGATAGTATTATACCCGCTACCCACGGCGATATTCAGGAAATTCCCGGCCATTTCGTAGACGTGCCCTATGAATTCCTTGTCGGGAAAAGCTTCGGCAATCCTTCTCGTGAGCCGCCCTTTGAACTGCCGCGAAGTGATTATCACCGCATACGACGGCTTGCCGTCGCGCCCGGCTCGCCCTGATTCCTGATAGTATTCCTCTATCGACGAAGGCATGTCGATATGCGCCACCACTCTCACGTCAGGCTTGTCGATACCCATTCCGAATGCATTAGTCGCCACCATCACCCTCGTCTCGTCGTGCTTCCAGCGATTCTGCTTCTCCTCCTTTTCCTCGGGAGAAAGCCCGGCATGATAATAGTCGGCGCTTATGCCGTCGGCCGCAAGTGCCGCCGCTATCTCGCGGGTGCGCCGCCGGGAGCGAACATACACGATAGCGCATCCCGAGGTGGATCGGAGCACTTCGCTGAGCATGCGCATCTTGTCGTCGACGATGCGCACCACATATGAAATATTGTCGCGCAGAAAACTGCGGCTCAACACATTGGGCTCACGGAAGCGGAGCACCTTCATAATATCGTCGACCACTGCGGGGGTGGCCGAAGCGGTGAGCGCAAGCACGGGAGCATCGGGAAACACGTCGCGCAACTCGCTGATACGTAGATACGACGGGCGGAAATCATAGCCCCATTGCGATATACAGTGAGCCTCGTCGACCACTATCAGCGACACGTCCATGAGGCGGAGCGTCGACATAAACCTCTCGCTGCGCAGTTTCTCGGGAGAAACATACATCAGCTTCGCCTTGCCGAGCCGGCAGCGGTCTATAGCCAGATTATTTTCCCGCAATGTCAGTCCGGCATGGAAATACACGGCTTTCAATCCGTGCTCGCGCAGATTGTCGACCTGGTCCTTCATCAGCGAGATAAGAGGCGTAACCACTAAGGTGAGCCCCGGTAGCATCATGGCCGGCACCTGAAAGGTGATGGATTTTCCTCCGCCCGTAGGGAGAAGACCCAGAGTGTCGCGACCTTCCATCACGCTCAGGATTATATCTTCCTGCACGGGACGGAAAGAATCATAGCCCCAATATTTTCTCAATACCGCGCGGGCTTCGTCTCTGATTTCCTGCGGAGTCACTCCTTGTCGATATGGATGGCCTTGACGAGAAGCTGCACGCTCGTAGCCCCGTTGCGGTGCTTGTTTTCCTCGATGGTATAGCAGATGCTGAACGGCTTGCCCGAGTGGATATGCTCGAAATACTGCGCCGAGTTGAATGCGATACCGTTGAACACCTTGCCGCAGGTCTCGTCGACAAGTTCGAGCTTGATGTGCTCGTTGTGACGGCCTACGAGTTTGCTCGTGCCGAAATCGGTGACACCTCGGGTGCAGAACACGGGCTTGTTGTTGCCCGGGCCGAACGGATTAAACTGGCGCAGCAGCGCGAGAAATTCGGGAGAGATCTCCGAGAACGACATGAACGCATCGATATCGAGCTGCGGAGTAAGCTGCTCGGGCTGGATATTGGCAGCCACATATTCCTCGAAGCGGCGGGTAAATTCGGGCAGATTCTCCTCCTTGAGCGAAAGACCCACGGCATAAGGATGACCGCCGAAATTCTCGAGCAGGTCGCGCACGCTTTCCACTGCCTTGTATATATCCTGTCTCTTATACACCTATCCG
>JAIDSW010000306.1 GCA_029061025.1 Duncaniella sp. | reverse complement strand
ATTGAACATCACGGCAGCCACCGATACAGCCCCGGCACCTTCCGATACGAGTTTCTGCTGCTCGATCAGAGCAAGAATAGCCGCTGCGATTTCGTCCTCGGTCACGGTCACGATTTCGTCGACATACTGCTTGCACATTTCAAATGTATTCACGCCCGGCTCCTTTACCGAGATACCGTCGGCTATGGTCGAGACGGCGGGGAGTGTCACCCGCTTGTCGTCGCGAAGCGATTCCACCATCGATGGTGCACCCTGAGCCTGCACGCCATACACTTTCACCTCCGGTTTCAGCGACTTGAGAGTGAAAGCGATTCCTGAAATCAGTCCGCCGCCACCCACGGGCACCACCACGGCTTCAACATCGGGCATGTCTTCAAGAATTTCAAGAGCCACGGTGCCTTGTCCGGCTATTACGAGCGGATCATCAAAGGGGTGCACGAATGTATATCCGTGCTCGTCGCGCAGTTCGAGAGCTTTTTTATAGGCGTCGTCGTATACTCCGGGCACCATCACAACCTCAGCACCGAGGCGGCGCGTTGCCTCCACTTTCGACAGCGGGGCGCCTGCGGGCAGACAGATTATGGAACGGATACCATTGTCGGTCGCCCCTTTCGCCACACCTTGAGCATGGTTGCCTGCCGAGCAGGCTATCACACCGCGCGACTTTTCCTCGTCGGAAAGCTGCGATATTTTGTAGTAGGCACCGCGAAGCTTGAAAGAACCGGTGTGTTGCAGACACTCGGGCTTTATATAGAGGTCAACGTCGGGGTTGATGCGCGGTACGCTTATAAGGCTCGGGTGTCGCGCAACATTGCGCAACACCTGAGCCGCTCTGTATACTTCCGAAATTTCAAACGGAGCAGCCATAGTTATTTTTTACTTGTCTTTTTATCTTTTTTTACTTCCGGTGACGGCCGACGCATCCTGAGCACCATTGCCGAGCGGGGCGGCATATAAAGTTTTAGCCATTCACGTCCGCTGGGGGCGAATAGGGGATCGGTGATGGTGAGGTGCGACACGGTCTCATCGATATTGCCGTAACCTCCGAAAGCGGGATTGTCGGTCGACAGAACCACATCATATTCTCCGGCCGGGGCAAGTATTCCGTATCCGGTAAACGACTGCGATGGATTGAAGTTGAATACAAACACCAGGTCACCGCGCATGAAAGCAAGCACCTGGTCGGAATCTTTCTCCCAAAGTTTTACTACCGGAGTCGCCTGGAAGTTGTAATATCCCGACAGAAGATGAATCATGGCATTGTCGAAGTCGTTGAGATAGATGTATTTCAACTCTTCGCGGTCAACGAGATCCCACTGGCGGCGAGCATACTTGTAGCTCCATCCGTTGCCTTCGCGGGGGAAGTCGATCCACTCGGGATGTCCGAACTCGTTGCCCATGAAATTGAGGTAACCGCCGTTGATGGTTGCCGCGGTTACAAGGCGTATCATTTTGTGAAGCGCTATGCCGCGCGCCACGGTCATATTGTCGTCATCCTTCATCATGTGCCAGTACATCTCCTTGTCGATAAGGCGGAATATCACTGTCTTGTCGCCTACGAGCGCCTGGTCGTGGCTTTCCACATACGATATGGTCTTTTCATCGGAGCGACGGTTGGTGAGCTCCCAGAAAATTGAAGTAGGATGCCAGTCCTCATCTTTTTTTTCCTTCAGCATCTTGATCCAGTAGTCGGGAATACCCATGGCCATGCGGTAGTCAAAACCTATACCACCGTCGCGCACGGGCACTGCAAGTCCGGGCATGCCGCTCATCTCTTCGGCTATGGTGATGGCGTTGCGGTTTATCTCATGGATGAGTTTGTTGGCGAGGGTCAGATAGGTAATGGCGTTGGTGTCCTGGCCGCCGTTGTAATAATCGTCGTAAGAGCCGAATGCCTGTCCCAGCCCGTGATTATAATACAGCATGGAGGTCACGCCGGCGAAACGGAATCCGTCAAATTTGTATTCCTCCATCCAGTACTTGCAGTTGCTGAGCAGGAAGTGAAGCACTTCATTTTTGCCGTAGTCGAAGCAAAGGGAGTCCCATGCCGGATGTTCGCGGCGGCCGTCGCCATAGAAATACAGGTCGGGGCTGCCGTCGAGACGTCCCAGTCCCTCCACTTCATTTTTTACGGCGTGGCTGTGCACGATGTCCATAATAACGGCGATGCCGAGTTCATGAGCGCGGTCAATGAGGGATTTAAGCTCCTCGGGAGTACCGAAACGCGAGGATGCAGCGTAGAAGCTCGACACGTGGTAGCCGAATGAACCGTAGTAGGGGTGCTCCTGAATGGCCATGATCTGGATGGCGTTATAACCGTCGGCTGCAATGCGCGGAAGCACGAGATCGCGGAATTCGGTGTATGTTCCCACTCCTTCCTTCTGCTGCGCCATGCCTATATGGCACTCGTAGATAAGCAGCGGGCGGGTATTGGGACGGAATTTTTTCACGTTCCATTTATATGCTGTATCAGGCTTCCATACCTGAGCCGAGAATACCTTGGTGTTCTCGTCCTGCACCACTCGGGTGGCATAGGCGGGAATGCGTTCGCCGCTGCCGCCGTCCCATTTCACGAGCATCTTGTAAAGGTCGCCGTGGTGTATGTCGCCCGGTTTGAGCTTTATTTCCCACACGCCGCCGTCGCGCCGCTTGAGGGCATATTTTTTCATCACTTTCCACTTCGAGAAGTCGCCTATGAGGTTGATTTCTGTTGCGTTAGGCGCCCATTCGCGGAACACCCAGCCGCCGTCGGGCGTGGGGTGTAGACCGAAGTAGTTGTGAGCATTGGCAAAGTTTGACAGCGAGCCTGCTTCGGAGGTAAGATCGGCCTCTTTGTCCACGGCATCGTTGTGGCGTCCGTTGATGGCTTCGGCGAAAGGCTTTAGCCACGGATCGTTTTTAATGATATTCAGAGTCTTCACTGTTGAATGATGATTACGGAGGTGAAACGTTTACAAATGTAGTCAATAATATCGAGATGGCAAAAAAATATTGGACCATCCTCACATGCCGTTCAAAAAAATTGCGTAATTTTGTACACACATTAATATAGCGTAACTCATATTTATGAATAACATCAGAATACTTTCTGCCGCCGCTTTAACAGGACTGCTTGTGCTGAGCGGTTGCGGCAACGGAAATAAATGGACAGTAAAAGGCCAACTTGACCCTGCCGCCGGTAAAATGGTGGCCGTGGAGGCAAGTGACAACGGTCGCTGGTATGTGCTCGACTCGGTAAAGGTGGACGACAGCGGTAAATTCTCCTATTCCCGCGAGGCCATGGGTTATCCCGATGTATACCGTCTGCGCAACGATAATGTTACCGTATATTTCCCCATCGACAGCATCGAGACTGTAACCGTGACCCGCGAGGGTGAACGATATGCGCTCTCCGGTTCGTCGCAGTCAGAGATGATGATGAAGGCTGACTCGATCATCGCTCAGCGCATTCCCGAGGCAGAGAAGAAAAATGAACTCGCACGCCTGATACTCACCGATCCCGCTTCGATAACATCGTATTACGTGATCAATCGCAAGGTAGGCGGCGAGCCGTTGTTTGACCCTTCGGTCAAGAAAGATATCAGGGTGATAGGAGCCGTTGCCAATGCCTACAACGAGCAGCGTCCGGCCGATCCCCGCTCGGCATATCTCAAGCGGTTGTATCTCAGCAGCCGCCGTCAGGCGGGCGAGGGTGGTACAGCCATGATTGCCAATGAAATCAGTTCGCCTGAAATCAATCTTTATGACAATACCGGAGTGCGCCGTTCGCTCAACGAGCTTGCTTCGCAAGGCAAGGTCGTGGTATTGAATTTCACTTCCTATGCTGCCGAGGAGTCGCCGGCATTTAATCTCATGCTCAATTCCATATATGAAAAATATCACGGAGCAGGTCTCGAGATATATCAGGTAGCTCTCGACGAAGACGAGTATAACTGGAAGCGCACGGCCGACAATCTGCCGTGGATTACCGTGATCAACGACGCCCACAACAGCGGTCAGGTGCTTATTGATTACAATGTGGGTTCTATTCCCACGGTATTTATTCTCAACCGCAACGGCGATGTGGTAGAGCGTGTCACCGATCTGGGTGAGCTTGAGAAACTCGTGGCCAAGTATATGTAGGAAATAAGTGAAGCTGCTCTATAAGTTTCTGCGCTTTGTATTCGTATCGCTGCTGCTGGTGGTTCCGGTAGCAGCGGTCATGCTTTATGTGGTGCTCTCGATTCCGGGAGTGCAGCGGGGCATACGCAATATAGCGCAGCGTGAACTTACGGAACTGCTTGGAAGCCGCGTTGAGATTGGCAGCGTCCACATCGCTCCCTTCAACCGTGTTACGGTAAGTGATGCTGTAGTGCGCGATTCCGCGGGAGTGGAAGCTCTTTCCGTAGGGCATCTCGGTGCGGGAATATCGATTACCGATCTGATATTGCATGGGAGGGTGGTGGTATCGTATACCGAATTGATTGATTTCCACCTTAACCTCTATCGCGATTCCGTAAACGCCCCGCTGAATATCGAGCCGATAATACGCAGATTGAAAGGTAAAGACGGAGGTAAGAAGCAAAATTTCGATCTTGCGGTCAATACCGTCGTGATACGGCGCGGATCGATGGATTATGATGTCAGGTCAGTGCCCGAG
>JAIDSW010000305.1 GCA_029061025.1 Duncaniella sp. | reverse complement strand
ATACTCGGCAGTGCTTTACCTTGATCCCCGTGAGAAAAAGTATCTTGACGAGTGCGGTCCGGCCAACTTCTTTGCCATCAAGGACGGTAAATACATAACTCCCGCATCAGAATCCATTCTTCCTTCGATAACCAACAAGAGTTTCATGCAGATCGCCCGCGATATGGGTATGGAGGTAGAGCAGCGTCACATCACCGTAGATGAACTTGAGGACGTGACTGAAGCTGCTGCCGCCGGCACTGCGGCCGTCGCATCGCCCATTGCTGAAATCGATGATCTCGACACCGGCAAGAAATATGTGATAGCCCGCGACGGCAATCCCGGCCCGGTCACCACTCAGCTCTACAACACGCTGCGCGGAATCCAGTATGGCGAACTTGAAGATACTCACAACTGGTGTACGGTTGTCGACTTATGAACTATCAGGAAATAATTGACATGCACTATCCCGTCGGCACACGCCGGCGGGATATATATTTGCACCACTGTCGGCAGGTAGCTGAAAAAGCACTGGAAATTTCACGTCGAAAAAACCTGCCTCTTGACCGGGACAAGGTAGAAGCCGCTGCCATGCTCCACGATATAGGAATTTTTCTCACCGATGCTCCTTCAATCGATTGCCATGGCGAAGCACCCTATATTGCCCATGGCATTCTGGGAGCGAAACTGTTGCGTGAAGCCGGATTCAGTGATGAAATCTGTGCCGTAGCCGAACATCATACCGGTGCCGGTATAACAGCCGAAGAGGTCGCAGCCCAACGGTTGCCGCTTCCTGTGAAAGATTACATGCCGCAATCGCTTCTTGAGAGGCTCATATGCTACGCCGACAAGTTTTATTCAAAAAGCGGAAAAATGCAAGAGAAGCCGCTCACTGCAGTGAGGGCTTCCCTATTAAAAATTTCAGCCGAGACTCTTTCACGGTTCGATGCACTCGACCGTGAATTCAACTGATTATTTATTGGCGCGCTTGCGCTCAAGTTCGTCAAGAATGATTTTGCGCAGACGGATATGATGAGGTGTCACCTCTACATATTCGTCTTCCTTTATATACTCAAGAGCCTCTTCAAGTGAGAAAACCACGGGGGGAATGATGCGGGCCTTATCGTCGGCGCCACTCGCACGCATGTTGGTCAGCTTCTTTGATTTAGTGACGTTGACCACAATATCGTTTTCCTTGGCGTTTTCTCCCACGACCTGACCGGCATATACTTCTTCCTGCGGGAAAATGAAGAAACGGCCGCGATCCTGAAGCTTATCTATTGCATAGGCATAGGCTGTACCGGCTTCCATGGCAATAAGCGAACCATTGGTGCGTCGCTCGATGTCACCTTTCCACGGCTGATATTCATGGAAGCGGTGAGCCATGATGGCCTCGCCTGCCGATGCAGTGAGCACATTGTTGCGCAATCCTATGATTCCGCGCGAGGGAATAAGGAATTCGATGTGCAGTCGATCGTTTTGAGTGGTCATCGATACCATCTCACCCTTTCGGCGTGTAACCATATCGATGATTTTCGATGAGTATTCCTCCGGAACGTTTATGGTCATCATCTCTACCGGCTCACACTTCACGCCATCAATTTCCTTGATGATAACCTGAGGCTGGCCGACCTGCAATTCAAATCCCTCACGACGCATGGTCTCGATGAGGACAGAGAGATGAAGCACGCCGCGTCCGTACACCACCCATGCATCCTCACGGTCAGCTTTGGCAATGCGGAGCGCGAGGTTACGGTCGAGTTCTTTTTCAAGGCGGTCATTGATATGACGGGAGGTAACATACTTACCGTCGCGGCCGAAGAAAGGACTGTCGTTGATAGTGAATGTCATCGACATAGTAGGCTCGTCGATAGCAATACGAGGCAGAGGTTCGGGATTTTCGGGACTTGCCACCGTATCTCCGATTTCAAAGCCATCGATACCGACAAGAGCACATATGTCGCCGCTCTTTACACTTTCCACACGCTTGCGACCCATGCCTACGAATGTGTGAAGTTCCTTGACTTTCTGCTTTACTACCGACCCGTCCTTGCGGCACAGTGCTATTTCCTGACCTTCACGGATTTCGCCGCGGTGCACGCGGCCTATCGCTATACGTCCTACATAGTTTGAATAGTCAAGCGAGGTAATGAGCATCTGCAGATCACCCTCAAGAGTCTCGGGCTCGGGAATATTCTCGATTATCGCATCGAGAAGCGGAGTGATATTATCGGTGGGTTTATTGACATCGGTACTCATCCATCCCTGCTTTGCCGATCCGTAAAGTGTAGGGAAATCAAGCTGCCCTTCTGTAGCGTCGAGGTTAAACATCAGGTCAAACACCATCTCCTGAACCTCCTCGGGACGGCAGTTGGGTTTGTCGACCTTATTTATCACCACTACCGGTTTGAGTCCCATCTGAATGGCTTTCTGGAGCACGAAACGTGTCTGCGGCATAGGACCTTCAAAAGCGTCTACAAGCAGCAGACAGCCGTCGGCCATATTGAGCACACGTTCTACCTCGCCACCGAAGTCAGCGTGTCCCGGAGTGTCTATGATATTGATTTTATAGCCGTTATAGTCAATCGAAACATTCTTTGACAGGATTGTTATACCGCGCTCGCGCTCGAGATCATTGTTATCGAGAATGAGTTCACCTGTTTCCTGATTATCGCGGAAG
>JAIDSW010000304.1 GCA_029061025.1 Duncaniella sp. | reverse complement strand
CTGTAGCACTCGGATTAATGCGTGATAATCACGAGATAGAAAAGTATCTGCGTGAATGGCTGAACAGTGAACGTTCCGATACAACTTTCGTATCGATGCTTCAACGCAATGCCGATCTTAAGATACTGCTACTCAATGCTACTCCCTGGATGATTGATGCAAAAAGTGATACCGAACGCATGACCCGCATCGCCCTGCTATTTGATAAGGAAGAGATACAGAATGTCTACGATAAAAATATTACACTCCTTACCAATCTGGCGAAAGAAGATGGTGGACTCGCTTGGATGGGCCAGTCTATTTATTCGTCGGAATGGGCTACTGCCAACGTATTGATGTTGCTCGGACGTCTTAATCATCTTGGTTACCTGCCTGCCGATGATAGAATCTCGAAAATAATTGATAACGGGCTTGCGTTCCTGAGCAAAAATGCTTCGGAAGTTCTAGCAAAGAATCCCGATGCTACTTTCCCATCATACTCAATGATTATGTCGTATTTCCCCGATCAATATAAAGTGTCAGGTAATCATCCGGCAGTTGATAATACGATTAAAAGTATCCTTTCTAATTGGAAAAACGAAACGGTTATAGGAAAAGCGTATGATGCAATTCTGCTTGGACGTTTTGGGAAATTCAACGAAGCACAGACCGTAATGGAGTCGATCCGTGAGTTTGCATCATATTCTCCGCAGAAAGGAATGTGGTGGCCTTCAATCGGACAGTCTTCCTTGATGTGGTATGTTAATCCGGTGGCTGCTACCGCGTCGGTCATGGAGGCTTTTGATGAGATCTTACTCGACGGCAATGAAGTAGAGCGTATCCGTCAGTGGTTGATACTTCAGAAAGAGGCTACAGATTGGAAAGAGTCTGTTTCTACTTCGATAGTACTCTCTGCAATTCTAAAGTCCTCGTCGCATTGGTTGCGTCCTGCCGGTGAAGTGAAGTTCAATATCGGTGATACATCGCTTGTCCCTGCCGAAGTTGAGAAAGCCACAGGATACTTCCGTGAAGATATTTCCGGCATGGTTTCAGGCAAAAACGCTCTGTCAATCATTCGCGAGGATGCGACCTCGGCATCGTGGGGTGCCGTTTACAGTCAGAGCGTCGCTGAGATGACTGAGGTGGCTGATTCTTCGATAGATGGTCTTTCAATAAGCAAGCGTTACCTCCGATACTCTGGTGAAGGTGTCGAGGAGGTGAAAGATCTCGGCATCGGTGATAAGGTAAGAGTTGAGCTCACGATTGTTACTGACAGGGATATGGACTATGTGGCTGTTGACGACAGCAGAGCCGCATGTTTCCGTCCTGTTGAGCAGTTGCCTCGTCCGGTAGTGAGTGAAGGTATATATTTCTACCTTGAAAACCGGTCAGATTGTACACGCATGTTTGTAGACCGTCTGCCGCGTGGCCGCTATATCATCAGTTATGACCTGTGGGTAACTAATTCAGGTAATTTCGCATCGGGCATTGCTACTGTTCAGAGCCAGTATGCACCCCAACTCACCGCTCATTCATCAGGTTGCCGCATCGCGGTAAGCAATGACTGATAAGTTGTTATGATTTTTCGATTCACATTGCAGGGAGAATAAGCATTTTTCTGCGGAAAAATTGCTACCTTTGCAATGTGAATCGCATTATTCTTCATATAAGCTATCTTCTGGGACATCATGATTGCGTCGTGGTGCCCGGCCTTGGTGCTTTTATGAATCAGTATCGCGAAGCATGGATTGATGAGGAAACTCTTGATTTTCATGCTCCTTCTGTTTCCGTAGGCTTTAATCCCGAGATTGATTATAACGACTGGATGCTTGCCGACAGTATCAGCCGCAGGGAATCGATTTCGCGCGAAGCTGCCATGAGGATAGTGAATGATGAAGTCAAGTCGATGCGTTATCAGCTTGAAACCGATCGCGAATTATCGCTTGGTGAAATAGGTATACTCCGTTTCAACGGAGGCGTTACTCCCGAGTTTTTCACAGTGTCCTCCCCTGCCGTAAATATCTTTTCAGGTCTCAGGTCGTTAAGTCTGAGCGATGCTGATATTGAAGAGCCCGCTGCTGCGGTGACTGCTCCGTTAAATACGCGGCATCTTGTACTTTCCGGCTTCATGCGTGTGGCTGCTTGTTTCATTGCGGTCTTTATGGCTGTCACATTCTTCATCCACACATCGGAATCTGACAGTGAAAATGTCAATTTCGCATCGATAGATTCCGGCCTGTCAGCCTATGCTCTTGCCGATGCTTTGTGGGGAAATAACCCACCGGTATCACCTGAACTTATAATTGCTCGCGTGCAAGAGGAAAATACAGATGCGAAAGTAACCCCGGCAGAAATTCATAATGTTGTCGAGGATTTCCGACTTGACGGTAATGATTCGTATCTTGTAATCGTTGGTTCATTCGCCACTTCATTGCAAGCTGAAAATTTCATGCGTCAACATGGTGCCGATAATCTCGGACTCTTGATATCCGATGGCAATTATCGTGTTTATGCAGCCACGGCTTCTACCCTTTCAGCTGCTGTCAAAGCCGCGGAATCTGATGCTGTGAAAAGCCGTTTTTCCCAGGCTTGGGTACTGAAACAATAATCTTATTTCCATGGATAATTTTCATAATCTGATAGTAAACCGTCGCTCTATCAGGCGGTTTACCGATGCCGCAATTCCGGCGGAGGATGTTTCACTGATCATTCAGGCCGGACTTATGGCTCCTACTTCAAAAAATTCCCGTTCATGGCAGTTCGTAGCTGTTGAAGATAGGGATATGCTTGAGCGTCTGTCGCATTGCAAGCCGTCATATGCTACAGCTATCGGTGCATGCCGGTTGGCTATTGTGGTTTGTGCTGATTCAACTAAGTCTGATGCATGGGTTGAGGATGCTTCTGTTGCAGCCACGTTTATTCAACTGCAGGCTCAGGCTCTTGGTCTCGGTTCATGTTGGGTACAGGTGCGCGGGAGGTTTGCAGCCGACAATCAGCCGTCGGAAGAGTACATTCAGGAAGCCCTTGGTATTCCCGAAACTGTTACACCCGTCTGTGTGATAGCTCTCGGTTATCCCGACGAGCAGCGACGCCCTTACGACACCGAAAAACTAAAGTGGGATCAGGTTCATGTCGATAAATTCTGAAATGCCTCTTCCTAATGTAGTCGTACTTGGTTCGGGCAATGTAGCTACCGCTTTGGCATTAGCTATTGAAAATGCCCGTGCAGGAGAAATTGTAGGGATTTTCAGCCGTAATATCGAGAATGCGCGTGCACTTGCATCCCGTCTTTCAGTTGCCCGGGCAGTCGATAGCCCCGAAGATGTAACCGAATCGGCCGATATATATATCGTGTCACTTGCCGATGATGCATTGGCTCCGGTATTGGCCCGGATTAAACCCAACGGTGCTCTTTGGCTACACACGTCAGGTTCACTTGATATGAGTGTGCTTTCTCATATGAGCGATCGATATGGTGTGTTTTATCCCTTGCAGACATTTTCACTCAATCGTGAAGTAGACCTCTCTAAGGTGTCGCTTTTCACTGAAGGTTCCACTCCCGAAGTTGAGAAAGAGATAGCTGAATTCGGAAAAAAGATTTTCAAAAATATTATTCATGCCGATAGCGTCACGCGCAGCCGTATGCACGTGGCTGCGGTATTTGCATGCAACTTCACCAATTATATGTGGAGCATCGCTCATGATCTTCTTGCCAAGAACGACATCTCCTTTGATGTGCTTGCCCCATTACTTCATGAAACACTCTCAAAAGCATTGACCATGCCCCCGCGCGAAGGTCAGACAGGCCCGGCTCGCCGCGGTGATCTTAAAATAATCGAAGCCCACGCGGCTTCACTTCCTCCTAGAGAGCAGGAAATATATCGCCTGCTCTCAAAATGCATAATGGACGACTTTTATGGAAATAAAGAATAATCCCCTCGCACGCCTTGCCGCCGAATACGATATAATACTTGCAAGCGGGTCCCCGCGCCGACGCGAACTCCTGTCAATGCTTGATCTACCTTTTACGGTAGACACAAGTCACAGCGTTGATGAAACGTATCCTGATGATCTCGAAGTACATGAGATACCCTCATACTTATCGCTGCTCAAAGCGTCGGCTCTTAATCTTGTTCCAGGAGATAAGCGACTCATTATCACCGCCGATACGGTTGTAATACTTGATAATGAGGTGTTGGGCAAGCCGAAAGACGATGCCGATGCCTGCGAGATGTTGCGTCGCATGGCGGGAAAGATACAGAAAGTTGTTACCGGTGTGACGGTTGCCACTGTCAAGCGCTCGATCACGTTCTCGGAACTCACTACCGTAGAATTCGCACCACTTACCGACGAAGAAATAATATATTACGTCGACAGATACCATCCCTTGGATAAGGCCGGTGCCTATGGTATACAGGAATGGATAGGAGCTGCCGCAATCCGTCGGATCGACGGCTCATTCTACAACGTCATGGGTCTCCCCATCCACCGCCTCTACACCGAGCTGAAAAAATTCGTCTGAAAGAAAATCAGGACTTGCTTTTTGAAGAGTAAGTCCTGATTTTGTTATGTAAGTTTCAGGAATTAGTTCATATTAAAGATTCGTGATTGATATTGATAAGATTTCAATTTATGAGCAAGGAGTTATGGGGTTCCATAATGACTTGT
>JAIDSW010000303.1 GCA_029061025.1 Duncaniella sp. | reverse complement strand
CCGAGATCTACACCAGGCTATTCGTCGGCAGCGTCAGATGTGTATTCGAGACAGCGCCAGCACCTCGATGGTATAGAACACTCCTCCCACGGGTGCCTTGAATATCCCCGCTATACCCGCTCCCGCGCCGCAGCATATTATCACCCTGAGCTGCTGCTGACTAAGTCCCGCCCAGCGGGCGAAATTACTGCCTATGGCCGCTCCGGTGGTGGCGATAGGACCTTCGCCTCCTGCCGATCCGCCGAAACCGAGGGTGATGGAGCTGGCGATGAGGGGGGAAACTATAAGCGACGGCCGGAGATCAAACTGCCCCTCGACCAGACGACGGCGCACGAGGTCAGACCCGTGGGTAATATCCTGCCGGATCACGTAGCGCATGTAAGCCACGGTGATGAGAAGTCCTGCCACGGGAATCAGTATCAGCGTGAAGTCGGGGAGCGCGGGAAGCAGATGCCGGGTAAGCAGATGGTTGACGGTGATGACGAGCCACTTGAGCACAAAAGCACCCACACCGGTCACCACGCCCACAGCGAAGAGCACCAGCAATATGTAGACGCGCTCCGGGACATGATTTCGCGCCCATGTTACGACTTGATTCTGAGCAGTATTATCCATGAAATTTCAACGCCGCGGCGTGCCCGAGGGTTCATTTTCCCGACAAATTTAATAATATATGTTAACAAAAGGACAATTCGCCCGTCATTTTACCCTCCCCCCGATGAAAAAGAGCTAACTTTGCACGCAACTAATAAAAAACACTTAACTATGACCAATGTCCTCACAGGTCTTGCCCGACGCGGCGCCTCGAAGTTCGGTGGCGACCGCGCGGCACTCGCCGCCCCCGACAATCACGGCGAGTGGCACGACATAACCTGGAATACTTTTGCCGACGACGTCGACACGGCCGCCTGCGCTCTGGTAGCACTCGGCGTGAAAGCCGGCGACCGCGTGGCCACATTCTCGGCCAACCGCCCGCAGAACATCGTCACCGATATGGCGTGCTACGACATCCGCGCCGTGTCGGTATCAATCTACGCCACCAGCAGTCTCGATCAGGTTGCCTATATAGTCAACGATGCCGGTTGCGAGGTGCTTTTCGCAGGCAACTACACCCAATACCGCATCGCCCGCGAGGCTGCGCGGCAGTGCCCTACCCTGCGTCATATCGTAGTGATCAAGAATATCACGCCCGAGCCCGACGACACCATCACCATGCTCTGGGACGACTTTATGGCCGAAGGACTGAAAGCGACCGACGAGGTGAAGACCCGGGTAAAGGAACTTACCGCCGCATCGTCGCCCGACGATATCGCCACGCTCGTCTACACCTCGGGAACCACGGGCGAGCCCAAGGGCGCAATACTCCCCCACTCATGCTTCAACGCATGCTTCCAAAGCCATGTGGAGCGCCTGACGATGCTCGACACCGACGACACCTCGATGGCTTTTCTGCCTCTGAGCCACATATTTGAAAAAGCCTGGAGCTACTTCTGCCTCTACTCGGGCATAAAGGTGAGCGTAAACCGCGATCCCAAGGAGATACAGGCTGCCATACAGAAAGTGCGCCCCACGTGCATGTGCTCGGTGCCCCGCTTCTGGGAGAAGGTCTACACGGCGGTTCAGGAAAAGATCGCCGGGATGAATCCGGTGGTGCGCGCCCTCACCCGCCATGCGCTCAAGGTAGGACGCCGCTACAATCTCGACTACCGCCGCCGCGGCCTCGAAGCTCCCGCGCTGCTGAGATGGCAATATGATTTCTTCAACCGCACCATCTTCGCCAAGCTCCGCGCCGCCATCGGCATCGACAACGGCAAGATTTTCCCCACGGCCGGAGCTCCCGTTTCGGCCACGATAGCCGAATTTTTCATATCGTGCGGCATAAATATCGTTGTGGGCTACGGACTGTCGGAGACCACCGCCACCGTGAGCTGCTATCCCGACGTCGACTATGAGATAGGCACCGTGGGCACGCCCATACCGCGCGTGGAGGTGAAGATAGGCGACAACAGCGAAATTCTCATCAAGGGACCCACAGTGATGCGCGGCTATTACAACAAGCCCGAGGCCACAGCCGAGGCTTTCACGCCCGACGGATGGTTTCGCACCGGCGACGCCGGCTTTATCGACGCTACAGGCGCCATCACCCTCACCGAGCGCATAAAGGACCTTTTCAAGACCTCCAACGGCAAGTATATCGCCCCGCAGGCCATCGAGACACGTCTTACCGAGGACAAATACATAGAGCAGATCGCTGTGATAGGCGACGAGCGCAAGTTTGTCAGCGCCCTCATTGTCCCCAACTTCCCCGCCCTGCGCGAGTGGGCCGACAAAAACAGCGTGAAGTATGCCGACGACAATGAGCTTGTGCTCGACAACTCGGTCAACAACATGATTGCCGCCCGCATCGAGGAGCTTCAGAAAGGATTTGCCGGTTACGAAAAGATCAAGAAATTCGCCATCCTTCCCCGCGAATTTTCCATGGAACTCGGCGAGCTGACCAATACCCTCAAGATGCGCCGCAAGATCATCCACGAACATTTCAACGACATTATCGAAGAATTTTACATATGAAAGTAGCAATAGTAGGCGCCAGCGGCGCCGTAGGACACGAGTTTCTCCGTGTGCTCGACGAGCAGAATTTCCCCATCGATGCCGAAGGCGGTCTGCGCCTCTTCGGCTCGAAACGCAGCGCAGGCTCATCGATCGAATTCCGTGGACGCCAATACGTGATTGAGGAACTCACCGAGGAGAGCGACTTCTCGGGCATCGATTTCGCATTCACTTCGGCAGGTGCCGGCACATCGCGCCGCTTTGCCGACGTCATCACCCGTCACGGCGCTCTGATGATCGACAACTCCAGCGCATTCCGCATGGACGATGACGTGCCTCTGGTAGTGCCCGAAGTTAACGGCGACGATGCTTTCAACGCTCCCCGCGGCATAATCGCCAACCCCAACTGCACCACTATTATCCTCGTAGTAGCGCTCAAGCCCATCGCCGACATCGCGCCCCTCACCCGCGTGCATGTAGCCACCTATCAGGCAGCCAGCGGCGCCGGAGCTGCCGCGATGGACGAGCTTATTGAGCAGCACCGCGCCATGCAGGCCGGCGAAGAGCCCAAGGTTGAGAAATTCGCCCACCGCCTTGCCTTCAATCTCATCCCCCACATCGACGTGTTTACCGACAATGACTACACCAAGGAGGAGATGAAGATGTATAACGAAACCAAGAAGATCATGCATGCCCCCGGGCTCGACGTCAGCGCTACCTGCGTACGTGTGCCCGTGATGCGCGCCCACAGCGAAGCCGTGTGGGTCGAGGCCGAAAAGCCCCTTACGGTCAATGCGGTGCGCCAGGCTTTCAACGCCGCTCCCGGTCTCGTTGTGGTCGACAACCCCGGCGAGATGCTCTACCCCATGCCCAAGGACGTAACCGGACAAGATCCCGTCTTTGTAGGCCGATTGCGCGAAGACCTTTCGCAGAAAGGCGGCGTGGCATTCTGGCTCGTAGGCGACCAGATCAAGAAAGGCGCCGCCCTCAATGCCGTCCAGATCGCCCAATACATCCTCACACACCGCAAATAATTCCGCGATTCACGTGCGCGTCAGCATTAAGAAGAAAGGCCATTCGCAGCGAATCGGCCTTTCTTAGTTTCCTCAGGTTACAGAAAACATCAACGGGCTGTCGTCGCGACAGCCCGTTGATGCTTTAACCTTAAATCTAATACCATGAAAACACAGTGCAAATATTGTAACTATACTTTAATAACACGTCGCATGAGAAAAGGTTCACCGTCGCTTGAGAAATTTTTAAGATTTGCTAAGTATTATAGCGGCGCCGACCACTATTGGCCGGATTTATTAAGGAGACTACCGAAGGGGAAAGGGATGAATGCTTTGTTTAGCGACATGCTCGGGCACGTTACATCTTTAATTACTTCCGGATAAAAAACACCAACGGGCTGTCGTCGCGACAGCCCGTTTGGTGCTTAACCTTAAATCTAATACCATGAAAACACAGTGCAAATATTGTAACTATACTTTAATAACACGCGGGATCGGGAATGGTTC
>JAIDSW010000302.1 GCA_029061025.1 Duncaniella sp. | reverse complement strand
TACATTGTTGGCGGTAAAGTAGAGTCGGTGGTTGCTGATGCATGCCTTCTACTTCCACGTGGAGGGGAAAGTGTAACCAAAAGTGATCTGCGAGATGCGCAGGAACGAACCGTCTTCAACGAAGTAAGAAGAAGGATAGATGATGTTACCCGAGTTGCCTTCGGTGAGTGACCACAGGCGGCTGTTCTCATCGGGGTTAACCTCCTTCAGGCGGGCGAGAGTAGTAGCTTCGCGACCGGTAGCGGGATCTATCAGACGGTAGAAGTTATCACCGAAGTCCTTAAGGGTATTCTGGAACGGACCATAAGGGCTGAGAGCCTGGGCGGTAGCGTTATAAATATCGTTGCCGATAGAGAAGTTCATGAAGATATTGAGGTCGAAGCCCTTGAATGTGAACTGGTTGCCGAAACCACCTACACATGTGGGAGTACCGTTACCAATCTTTTGCATAACCTTGGTAAACTGAGGATTCTCGGGATCATCGTTGTCAGCGGCAAATTTCATATCACCGGGCTTGGCATTTCCGCCGAAGGGCTTCACAACGCCATCTTTGAGGGTGAATGTGCCGTCTTCGCTTTCGATGAAATCGTCGGTGGTATAAATACCTTCATATTTGTAACCGTACATATCACCGAGACCCTGTCCTACTGCTGCGTAGTAAGTAACCTGACCTTCGAGCGACTTACCTGCGCTGAATTCCTTATATTCGAGGTCGTTGTTAAGCGAAATCACCTTCGAGCGGTTGAACGAAAGGTTCAGTGAGGTAGTCCACTGGAAGTTGCGGTTGGTGATGTTGACGGTATTAAGAGAGATTTCCCAACCGCGGTTGCGCATCTTACCTACATTCTGCATCTGCTTGGTATAACCGAGAGTAGAGGGAATGGTACAGGAGAGAAGCATGTCGGAGATCTGGTTGTTATACCAGTCAACGCCGATGCTCAGGCGGTTGTTGAACATACCGAGGTCAAGACCTACGTTGGTAGCGTGGAGAGTCTCCCATTTCAGTTTCGGGTTACCGAGCTCTGCTGAAAGTGCCATCGAAGGATTCTGCTCGTTGTTATCCATAGGGTATGAGCCTATGGTAACTGCTGTTGTATAGAGGTTGTCGCCGATACCGTTGTTACCGGTCACACCGTAACCCACGCGGAGCTTGAGGTTGTTGATCACATTAATAATATTGCTCTCCTGGAAGAAGCGCTCCTGAGAGATACGCCATGCGGCAGAAGCCGAGGGGAAGTAGCCCCACTTGTTACCTTTGGCAAACTTCGAACTACCGTCGGCACGCATAGTAGCGGTGAGGAGGTAACGGTTGTCGTAGGTATACGAGGCACGGCCGAAGAACGACAGCATATTGCTGTGGGAGTGGCTGGTAGATTTTGCAGATACTTCTGCTGTCGCTATTTCATCAAGTCCGTGGTTGGGATTGGGGAATTTCTTGAGGCTGAGTGAAGTGCCTTCGCTTTCACTGTAGCTGTATTCCTGACCGAGCATCACAGTAAGATCATGCTTCTGATTGAATGTCTTGGCATAGGTAAGGGTATTGGCAATATGCCAGTTGTAACCTTCGGAAGTACCGATAGAACCTGATTGACCGGTATTGAGGGGGTCGAGAAGATAACCTGTACCTTCGGGACCTGCAAATGAAGTAGACTTGCCCCATTTCGATACATAGTTACCTGCGGTGCGCCATGTGAAAGCGTCAAGGAAATCTACGGTAACACCGGCATTAAGTTCGAGGCGGCGCTCACGCTTTTTGCTTGTAGCGGCGCGGTTCTGAACGAGCTGGTTTGTCGATGAATAGAGCGAAGTCATGCCGCGAAGTTCGCCGAGAGTCTGGGTATTGAGAAGTTCGTCGCGGGTGAACATCGTACCACCGTTGATGGGGTATTTCACGAGGTCATCGAGACCGTCGAATTTACCACCGCCGTGGGTTGATGCATTGTAGAAGAACGACGAGAAGTCAAATTTCACACCCTTGTAAAGCTCGGTGTTGATTTTGGCACGGAGAGAGTTACGGGTGTAATCGTGGTTGGCAAGAAGACCGTCGTTGCCTACGAAGTTGTATGACACGAGGTATTTGGTCTTTTCGCTACCGCCCGAGATAGAGAGGCTGTGATTCTGCGTCACTGCCGAACCGCCGAATCCCTCACCCTGCATATCGAGAGCGTAAGAATCGCCATAGCGGTTGTACATACGGTCGTAAACGCCGGTGTAGAACTCGGGATCGTTGGCGTAGTCGAAGTTATCGTCGTAATACTGGGTGAACAGACCATAGTTGTTGCGGAGAGCGATAAGCTCATACTGATACTGGGTATAAGCAAGCGCGTTGTCCATAACTTTCAACTTCTGGGGAAGAACGTCAAACG
>JAIDSW010000301.1 GCA_029061025.1 Duncaniella sp. | reverse complement strand
AATATGCGCCCTCCGTGGTATTCGGCCACTATGCGGCGTGCGAGTGCGAGCCCGAGACCCCAGCCACGCTTCTTGGGGGTATAGACGGGATTGAATACGGTGTCGAAATTGCGGCTCTGTATACCCTTGCCGGTATCGCTCACTTCCACAAATGCACGCGACTTGTCGATGCCCGTGATTATGTGTATCGCGCCCGATCCTTCCATGGCGTCGACGGCGTTCTTGATTAGATTTTCAAGCACCCATTCCATGAGCGGGCGCGAGAGGCTGACGTCGATTGTGCCCTGATACAGATCGGTGGTTAGACGTATGCGGCTTGAAATGCGGGTCTTCATGTAGGATGCCGACGCTTCCACCACTTCATTGAGATTCTCGAGTTCCATCTGCGGCCGCGAGCCTATCTTGGAAAATCGCGAAGCTATGGTGGAAAGCCGTTTCACATCCTTGTCCATCTCCTTCACCACGTCTTTCTCCACCCCCATGCCCTCAAGGAGTTCCATCCATGCCATGAGCGACGAGATAGGGGTGCCGAGCTGATGGGCTGTCTCCTTGGATAGTCCCACCCACACTTTGTTTTGCTCGGCGCGCTTGGTCGACGACACGGCATAGTACACTATGAGCACGAATGCGAGGAGCACTATCACCTGAACGTAGGGGTACAGACTGAGGCTCTTGAGCAGCTTTGAGTCTTCGTAGTAGAGATGCTGGCAGTTAGTGGGCGTGATGATGATGTTGATCACATTGGAAGTGTGACGCAGCCGCTCCAGCTTGCCCATGAGGAAAGCATAGTTGATGTCGCTCAGATAGGAGTAGGGCATCGTGGAGTCGATCGGCTCGGGCAGATCGAAATTACGGTGGTTGAGGATATTGCCCTCATCGTCGGTGAGGAGCACGGGGATGCTGCGGTTTTCCTCGATGATATTCAGGAGGAAATCGATATTGCCCGTAGGGGTATCGTCGGGAGCGTCGACCGAGGTTATGTTGATGATCTCCTTTGTGGCATCGGCCCATATCTGCATGCGGGCGCGCTCCTGCTCCGACAGATCCTTTACCAGAAGATTGGAATAATACAGAAATCCGGCCACCACCGCAGCCGAGACCACGATGAATATTATGAAGCCGTAGCGGCGGAGTTCGTAAATATTCCTGTTCATGGTTGCAAAGTTAACACAATTAAACCATTTTTAGCGTAATGTGACGCGACAAAATGCCGGCTCGCGTGTTATAATAGTGTAATTTATGAAGAAGAGCTTCAAAACACATAACAGGAACGCATTTAATTAAAACATACAATGTAGTTTTTGCATCCCTCGTCCTAAGGGTCGAGTTGTGAAACCGGGCTCTTAGGCTCTCATAAATAAATAGTTGAAACGTGAGGAGGCGTTATCTCTGAGGAGATAACGCCTTTTCACATTTATACTTGCCGGGGGGGAGAATCAGAGTTCCTTGCGGATGTCGTCGATCATGCGGGCATATTCCTCGTCGGAGAGATACACTTCGCCGGGATTCATGCGGAAAGTGCCGCCGTAGTCGGGACCGTCGACGTACTTTGGGGCGAGGTGGAAGTGGAGATGGGAGAGCTTGTCGGAATAAGCGCCGTAGTTAATCTTCTCGGGGTTAAACACTTTCTGCATAGCGCGGGTCACGCGGGCTACGTCGTCCATAAAGGCGTGGAGCTCTTCGGGAGAAAGTTCGTTGAGGTCGTTGACATGACCGTTGTAGGCCACGAGGCAGCGGCCGCGGTAAGTCTGCTCCTTGAAGAGGAAAGCGCGTGATACACTCAGGGGTGCAATCTCGATCATGAGATTGTGGAGGGTGTCATTGTTGGTGCAGTAAAGGCAGTCTTTGGGATCACTTTTCATGGTGGTTGAAATTTTTATGGTTGGACAATTATTTTTGATTCGGTTTAAGCTCCCGCTGTTGCAATGTAGAGGCGGGAAGTGTCGAAATATTTGCGAGCCAGCGCGGCCAGACGCTCAGCCGACAGGTTGAGTACCGCATGCTGCTGTTGCCCGAAATACCCGGCCGGAGCACCGGCGAGTATCGAAGAGCGGTGATGATCCATGATGGTAAAGGGAGTGTCGATCATCGCGGCGAGATTTGACAGCGAAATGCGGCGCAGACGGTCGATTTCGTCGGCGGTATACGACGATTCATCTTTCATCCGCTCCATCTCGGCGATGGTTTCGGTGATGAGCGGCTCCACATAGGCGGCGTCGGCTTCAGCCGAAATCGACATGTAAGCCTGCCGGGGATAGCCGATTGTGACGGCATTTATACCATAGGTATATCCCTTGTCCTCGCGCACGTTGAGCATAAGGCGGCTGCCGAAATAACCGCCGAGTGCAAGCACGAGAAGCCTCAGCATCACAAAGTCGGGATTCTCCCTGCCCGGCAGCACTAATCCCATCCTTACCGCACTCTGCTGTGACTGCGGCATGGAGATGTGGGTGCGGCGCTCGGCTGAGGGATTAAAAGCGGGTACGTCGATTGTCCGTCGAGGCCCCGTCGACGGAATTTCTTCCAGCATTCGGCTGACTGCGACGATTGTATCGTCGCTGAGCTTACCTGAAAGAAACACGCTCAGGTTAGCCGGCGACAGGAGGGAGCGGTAGTAATCGGTGAGTTGGCCGGATGTTACGGAATCGAGTCGCGAAGGGTCAGGTTCGCTCTGAAGCGAATGTCCCGCGCCGTACACCAGGGTGCGGAGTGCCGATCCGGCATTCCACGCCGTAGTCGATTGTTCCACTCCGAGAGATGCCGCCGTGCGTCGCGCCATTTGTTGCAGTCGCGATTCCTCAAAAGCCGGAGCCGAGACTATGCCGCCGATTACGGGAATGATTTCAGCAACACTATTGTTGAGCGCGCTTACGGTGAGATTCATGGAGCGTATGCCCATGTCGGCATTGATCCATGCGCCTCGGTAATCGATGAAATCGGCAATCGCTTCGGCATCCATGCCGCGCGAGCCCTCGATCCACAGGGGCGCGATCAAGGCGCCGGCCTCAGGCGAAGGACGGAAAACCACTCCGCCCGCAAGGGCGACGGAGATGCGGGTTACAGGCGAATCGCCGCCGCTGTAGCTGTAGAGTGTCGCTCCCGAGGGCAAAAGTGTTACTTCGGGCTCGGGCATGGTGAGCATTGGCATCGGCTGTATCTCAGGCGGAATTGTACGGTCAGGTGTCATAACGGTTTCAGTCAAATATTTTGTCCCAGTCTTTCCACACGGCTTCATAACCGAGAGCGCGTATTTCGGAAGCCACGGCTTTAGGAGAACGGGAATCTGATACCTCAAATTGTTCGAGTGCGTCAGGAGTTGATACATATCCGCCCGGCTCGGTCTTGCTGCCGGCGCTCATAGAGGTCACTCCGAGTTTCATCATATTGGCGCGGAATGTAGGATTCTCAC
>JAIDSW010000300.1 GCA_029061025.1 Duncaniella sp. | reverse complement strand
TTCTTATTCTAGGGTAAGGCTCACCCTGCCGACGGTGCCGGTCAGGGTCTGATCAAGCGCATCATGGAAATCTCGCGCATGCCTCAGTTCCAGGGTAAGATCATCTTCCTCGAGGACTACAACATGGTAGTTGCCAAGCGCCTCGTGACCGGTGTCGACATCTGGCTCAACACACCCACCCGTCCCCTCGAAGCATCCGGTACATCAGGCGAAAAGGCCGAGATGAACGGTGTGCTCAACTTCTCGGTGCTCGACGGTTGGTGGTATGAAGGCTATCGTCTCGACGAGCAGGCCGGATGGGCTCTTACCGACAAGCGCACATTCACCGACCAGGCTCAGCAGGACAAACTCGATGCCGCTACCATCTACTCGATGCTCGAAAACGAGATTATCCCCCTCTATTTCGCCAAGAACTCCCTCGGCTACTCGCCTGAATGGATTCAGTATATCAAGCGTTCGATCGGTCATATCGCTCCTCAGTACACCATGCAGCGCATGATCGAGGATTACATCGAGCGTTTCTATGCCCCCGAATCGGCCCGCTTCTCCCGCCTCGCTGCCGACAACTACGCTGTTGCCCGCGAAATCGCCGCTTGGAAGGAAAAAGTTGCCGCAGCTTGGGACGGTATCAAGGTGCTCGACGTTCAGACTACTCAGGACGGCACTCCCGGTCACTCTACCGGTGAAGAGTTCAACTCTACCGTTAAGATTGATGCCAACGGTCTTGCGGGTGATGTAGCTGTAGAGCTCGTGATCAACCGTGTTCAGGATGGTAACACCACTTTCGTTGACCGTCGTCCCATGAAGGAAGTATCGCGCGACGGACAGGTAGTGACCTTCTCGATCAAAGATAAGTATAAGGATGCAGGTGTGTTCCGCTACAGCTACCGCCTCTATCCCTACAACCCCGCACTTCCCCACCGTCAGGACTTCGCATTCGTGCGCTGGATCTGATCACAGGAATCCCTATAAAAAAGGTGGATACGACACTGCATTGCGTCGTATCCACCTTTTTTTGATTAATGATACTTTCTTGATTAATGATTAATCGTTAATCGATGAGAGTTGCTGCTCGATATCGAGGGCGAGGGAGGCATTACGGCGGATGAATTTTTCAAGTTCCACTGCGGGCTTCAGCGCAGGGTCGCTGCCGGAATCCGAGCCACCTTTCCATGCTGCAATCTCGGCCGAGAGAGTTGATTCGCGCTCGGCGGCAGCTTTGGAAGGAGCACCTTCAGTATCCACGGGCAATGATCGAGAGAGTGAGTCGGTCATGCTGAGCATCTGCACCTCGGCGACAAACGAGAAGCTATCCTCAAGCAACTGCGGCCACTGGCGAAGGTCTACGGAGTTTTGCACCGAGTCAAGCAGCAGAGAAGCATTTCGCGCCGCAGTGAGCATGCGCTCCACAGCCGGCAGAGTGCTGTTGTCCATCTCCAGGCCCGACGGCTTGAACATGTCGCTCATGTCGTTGAAAGTGAAATCGGGGTTATACTTGCCTGCGCCGTCCTTGTCGCGCTTGGCGGTGGGAGTGGTCACAGCGTAGCAATAGGCAAGAAACACATTGAGCATGTTGATGATACGGGGCACCTGTCGGCCCAGTTTCTGTTTCTGCTCGGCCTCATAGAGCAGTCGGCGGCGTTCCACCTCGGAGGTGACGTCGATTTCCGATTTCATCGACCCCACGGCATTCAGGAATAACCCTAAGAAAATCAATCCGCACATCACCTCTATAGCCGTGACGCCCTGCGCCCAGCCGTGAGCCGGAGTGTAGTCGCCGAAGCCGAGGGTAGTGATGGTCACGATGCTATAGTAGAGCCATGAGCCGTAGTCGGTCGTGGCACCGTCGGGGATGCGGAACTGACCGTCGGGCAACGCCCAGTAAACGATTGCGAACACAGGGACTACAGCTACATATAGAGTAATCCAGTAGATAGGGCGCACATTTGACACCACGTGCCAGAAATGCAGCAGTCGGTTGGAGATATTTTGATTCATAACAATAAGGGATTTACTATAAATAAACAGTCGTTTTCAATATAAACAACCGAAATCCCAAAACTTCCCGCCGCAAGGGAAGGAAAAATATCATCTATACATATATAAAAGAAAAACAGGCCCGAAACTTTTAGTTTCAGACCTGTCAATTGGTGGCGGGAGCAGGACTCGAACCTGCGACCTTTGGGTTATGAGCCCAACGAGCTACCACTGCTCCACCCCGCGATGTTTTGGTAGTGCAAAGGTAGAAACTATTTTTGGAATAAGCAAGGGCGGGGAGGGTTATTTGTGTTAAAATTTGTCAATAGAATTAGCCGAACTGAAGTTCGGGGCTTTTTCAAATATGTGCCTGCGGCACTCACTTGCTAATCAGAGAGAGGCGGGAGGGGAGGAGATGGAGGGATTTTATACTCAGACGGGAGGATTTCATACATTGCGGGTGATAATTGCGGCGGGAACGGGATTTTTTGATTAATTTTGTGGGCGGAATGAATGTTTCGACCTTCTGAATATGAAACGTAGAAATGAATATATAGGCTTGTGGTGTCTGCTGCTTGTGGCTTTTGCCGTAGTAGCCGGCGCTTCGGCTTTTGAACCTATAATGGTGGGCGATTTCGAAATCAAGACTTCGGGTATCACTTCGAGGCTCACCCGCGAGCCGATTGTGGAGAGTCGCGATACTCTGCCGGTGTCACCACTCATCGAGGAGAAGCATGAGATTGACTCCGCGGCTCAACGCATCCTCATTATCGGTGACTCGATGCTCGAAGGCCTGAATCCCCGCCTGGCTGCCTATGCCGCAGCCAACGGGCATACGCTCAACTCCGTGATATGGTACAGCTCGACCACGGCCTACTGGGG
>JAIDSW010000030.1 GCA_029061025.1 Duncaniella sp. | reverse complement strand
TTAAACATGGCCTTTTTGATCGCAAAGTTCGCTCTCAAAAAAACCATGTAAAAGACGGCTTATTTCGGATGGTTACGATGAAACCGCAAAATAAATACCGGGGGCGGTACGGCACCGTCCCCGGTAAAATCAACGTCAAAACTATTGTTATTTTCGAGCCGTAAAAAGGATTTTTTTATAGCAAATAGTTCGTTATGCAAATGCGTGGATTGCAACATCTGTGAGCCATATCCACAGCGGGCAGAATCCTACGAAGAGGATCACACTCAGGGTAAGCGACGAAGTACCGGTTGCAACATAAGTGTCATATTCGTCGGCGATGATGATGCCTGAGAATGCAGGGGGAAGGGCGGCTGCCACTACAAGCATGCGGAGGTTGGGCTCATCCATGTGGAAGAGAAGACCGAGTGCGAGAACCACTGCGGGCATTACCACCATCTTCATGATCGAACCGAGGATAGCCTGCCAGTTGATCTGTACCTTGATAGCCGAGAGGGTGATACCGGCCGAGAATACGGCCATTGATGCGTTGGCTTTGGCAATAAGGTCAAATGAAGGACTGAGCGATTTTGACCAGGGTATACCAACGAGTACCCATACAACGGCAAGGATAGGAGCCCATGCCACAGGCTGCTTAAGTGCATTCCATACAGGCTTCCATGCGCTCTGCTTGGCGGCATTGGGATTCTGCTTGGCAAGCGATGCATTCATCAGTGAAAGGCCTACAGGGATACCGATGGCATTTACCACGATACCTACGATCGCTACCACAAGGGCTACTGCGGTAATGTTGTAATTATAAGGCGAAGCGAGGAAGATAGGCTCCAGCACGGCGAATCCGAGGAAGCCGATTGTAGGCGAACCGCTGATAAGGGCTGAGATAGCTGCATCAGCACCGGTATTTTTCTTGAAGCAATACTTGAATACGAAATATACAAGCATGAAGCAGGCCATGATACCGATGGTGGAAACCAAAGTAAGCTTGAGGTCTTTCACGAGATCCTCGCGCGAAGCCTGCACGATAGATACGAAAAGGGCTGCAGGAAGTGCGAAGTCAAGCACGACCTTATTGAATTTCTTGGCATCGTCACCTGAGAAGGCACCTTTCTTTCCGGCAATGAAACCGGCAAGCATCACCACGATAATCGGGACGATTGCATATAATATCACATGTTCCATAAAAAGGAGAATTAATAGTTAAAATTATGAGGTAGACTGCCGGGCATTGCGCCCGGCAGGGATATTATTGAGTGAGCCTGATTATCAGACGGTGTAGTCGATAAGAGGTGCGGGGTTGAGGTAACCGATGTGGCCTGATTCCTTACCTGAGTCAGCGGCAAGCTGCACGTTGATGATGGCAGGAGCCTTGGACGCGATCGCTTCCTTGAGTGCGGCATCGAGTTCGTCAGTGGTCGATACGTAGTATCCCTTGCCTCCGAATGTCTCCGCGATCTTCTCGTAGCGTGCGTTGATATCGAGGGTGGTAGGAGCGGGAGCATCCTTGCCTGAGGGGTCAACACCGATACCGTTGTAGATACCGCCATTGTTGAAGATCACTACGGTCACAGGGAGTTTGTAGCGGCAGATTGTAGCGACATCCATGCCTGAGAATCCGAATGCCGAGTCACCCATCACGGCTACGACGCTCTTGCCGGTCGATACGGCTGCACCGATTGTAGAACCGATACCCATACCCATGATTGACCAGGATGCGCAGTCGACGCGGTGGCGGGGAAGCGACATATTTACAGTATCGCGGGTATCATCGAGGGTATTAGCGCCTTCGTTGATGAGGATAATATCGGGGTTGGATTCGAGGATAGGTTTAACCACGCTCAGTGCACTCCAGTGAGTCATAGGCTGAAGTTTGGCAGCGTCGGCGAGACGGGCTGCGAACTTGGCGTTTTTCTCCTTGGCCTCGGCCTGAAGTGAGGGTACCCATGTGGGATCGGCCTGAGTCTTTGTCTTGGCAAGTCCTTCGAGGATAGCGTCGAGAGAGAGGTTCATATCACCCACTACAGGTGCGGCGATAGGCACGTTGCGGTCAATTTCGGTAGGCTCAACATCGAGCTGCACAAATTTCATGTCGGGATTCCACTTGCCGCGACCGAAAGAGAGCATCCAGTTGATACGGGCACCGATCACGATAGTCACGTCGGCCTGCTCCATGATAGTGCTTCGGCAGGAGAGGGCGCTGAGTTCACCATCATCGGGAAGCACACCCTTGGCCATTGACATGGCGAGGTAAGGAATCTTGTAGGTCTCGACGAGAGTCTTGATCTTGTCCTCGGCCTGAGCGTAGGCTGCACCCTTACCGAGAAGGATGGCGGGACGCTTGGCATTGGCGATGATTTCTACGGCGCGGGCCACGGAGTCAGCGTTGGGAGCTACGGGTGAAGCTACATCTACGGGCTGGTAGAAAAGTTTCTCGGCATCCTCGCGGTTCATGATCTCACCGAGGGCGGGAGTGGTCATGTCGATATATACACCACCGGGACGGCCGCTCACGGCTGCGCGGTAAGCGCGTGCCACTGCAGCGGGAATATCTTTGGCGTGAGAGCAACGGAAAGCGGCTTTCACGAGCGGACGGGCGGTGTTGAGCTGATCAAGCTGCTCGTAGGTGCCCACGTTCATGTCTACCATTGT
>JAIDSW010000003.1 GCA_029061025.1 Duncaniella sp. | reverse complement strand
TATTCTCGTGAAGCAGAGTCATCGCATCCCACCAGTAGCGCTTGATATTGTTTTTAAGTTCCACACCATTCTGGCCGTAGTCATAGACTGCCGAGAGGCCGTCGTAAATTTCACTTGACTGAAACACAAAGCCATACTCCTTGGCGTGGCTTACGATCTTCTTGAATACTTCGTCCTGAGTTGCCATATATAATTTTTAGCTTGATTTTCGGATTTTGCGATTTTAAAGTGCAAATTTAGTAATTCTCGGTGTAAAATCGCGGTTTATGCTTAATTTAAAATGTTAATTTACTTGAATGTATCGGGCAGGTCGTTCTCGTAAAGCACGGTATCACCCGAGGTCATAAGAGTTGCAAGCTCGCGGCGGGCGTCATCAAAGGTATCGACTTCCAGCACCTTTACTTCCGAATTTCCCGCTTCAGCGATACCTTCGGTGATAGCTTCACGGTTATAACGACCCACTATTATTGCCACATCGGCCGACGACGAGATTTTTTTTCCGAATTCCCTATTAAGCTCGGCCTGACGGTCACCAAGCTCAATCATACCGGGAGTGACTACAATGCGCTTGCCTCCGGTCATGGAAGCGAGAACATCGAGCGCCATTGCCGAGCCTGTGGGATTGGAATTGAAAGCATCATCGATTATAGTTATGCCTCCGGGCGTACGTTTCATATTCAACCGGTGCTCAACCTGCTCTATATGCTCCACGGCATACTTGATTTTTTCTGTTTCTACGCCCAGGTGCATGGCCACAATAATGGCAGCCATAAGATTGGATACATTGCATGCTCCCACCAGGCGGGTCTTAAATATTATCTTGCTGCCGTCGGGACATTTCAGAGTAAACTCTGTTCCCGATGGTGTATAGCGTATATCTTCGGCCACAAATTTTGCATCTTCAGTTGAGCAGACTGCGTAACGGGCAACTTCCACATTTTTCACTTCGCGACGGGCAGCCCATTCAAAATCATTGTTGACCACAGCAAATCCGTCGGCAGGCAGAGAATCGATGAGCTCAAACTTGGTGCGCTGTACATTCTCTATAGACTTGAACGATTCGAGGTGCTGCTCCCCTACAGCCGTAATTATACCGATAGAAGGGTGCACGAGGTCACAGATCTCCTTGATGTCACCCGGCTGCTTGGCACCCATCTCGCAGATAAACACCTGATTGTAGGGTTTCATGTATTCGCGGATCGTGCGTACTACTCCGAGTGTGGTATTGAAACTGCCCGGAGTCATCACGGTATCATACTTTTCCTGAAGGATGCGATAAAGATAATGCTTGGTACTCGTTTTACCATATGAACCTGTAATACCTATTACCTTTAGATCAGGCATGGATTGTAGTATACGCTGCGCGTCGCGGTAGTAACGGTTGTTTATTGCCTTTTCCACAGGCTTCAACACCCACACGGCTGCTATTGCGAAATTATGAGATGCTACATACTCGGCGAGCGCTATCGCAGGGATTACCATCCACCAATCTTCGCCAAAAGCCATCGACAGACATAACACTGCGAGAGCAAGCAGCCACATCACGGCAAGTATACGCTTTACCCTGGGAGTGTAAACCAGCGGCTTTTTATACTTTCTGCGTAGAAGTATCACCGAATTTACCAGTGAATCCACCGCTACAAGTGACATCCACACAATATCAATACTGAATATCGATGCTGCCACAAATATTATCACCAGAGAGATCAACCGCATGATTGACGTAGTGTCGCCCGACTGGCTGAGCCATCGGCGATAACGGTCGATGCGGTAGGAATTCTGCTGCATCATCATCACGTCGCGGGCAAACTCCGCCCCTACGTTAATCAGTGACAAGATAGTTGCCGCTATAAAAAGAGCTGTCATAATCAAGAATTTAAGAATGAAGTTAATACCCGGCTGAATCCGGTAGGGTTATCAAGAAAACTATAGTGTCCGCAGCCGTCAAACGTCACCAGTCCGGCATCGGGTATCAGTTTTTCCATTTTCATAGCATCCGCCACAGGAGTAGCTGTGTCATTTGAGCCCCATATAAGTAATGTGGGAGCTTTGATTAGAGGCATTACGTCACACAGATCCTCGTTGACAACCTTCGACAGAATCATGCGCATCACCGGCGAGGCCGCAGCATAATCACTTGAGCCGCGACTGCTGCGCATTCTGTCAATCACGCGCGCGGCCGCCTCCTTGCTCATTACGGCATTCACCACGCGCTTGCAAAATTTAAACCATCCTACTTTGAGATGATACTTAAGCGACCGCTTCGGCTTGACTCCGGCAGCGTCTACAAGCACAAGCTTTGAAACTTCCCTGCGGGAAGATAACAATATGCCCACACGTCCTCCGAAAGAATGACCCAACAACACAGGTCGGACTATGCCTAGCGTGTCAAGAAATTTTTCCATCAACGATGTATATTCCTCCACGCCCCATACACCGGCAGGCTCGGGAGAAAGACCAAATCCGGGAAAGTCAATATTTATCACCCTGTAACCGGCTTCGAGCGCCACTTTTTCTATCGAAAGAAGTGTAGCACTCGAGCAACCCCAGCCGTGCATGAGCACAATTACTCGCTCAGAGTCGCCATTATCGGTATAGGCCAGTTCCTGACCGTCAATTTTTACGGTTGCCATATCGCGTGATACTGAAATTTTTGACAAAATTAGCGAAAAGTAGTGACATACCACCCTGTATACCGCATTTTTTTCAACAATCATAGTTTGGTAATTGACAGGAATAATATTACCTTTGTACCACCTAACATTCATCACGTATCAATGCTACGTAAAATATGCACATTTACCATGCTGCTGGCCGGAATAATAATTTCGGCTGCGCGACATGATTCCCTACCATCTAATACTGCTGATCTACTTAAACTTATCGACACCGAAAGCCAGAGGCTTGATCGATTCTCGGCTTCGATTCTCATGAAAGCCGATTCGATCGCCGGCAGTCTTGACACTATCGAAAACGCCCATGACCGCATGCAATCTCTTTTGCGGCTGGGTGATCTTTACAGAAATGTCTACAGTGATTCAGCTATCACCGTTTACCGCAGGGGCTTTGAGGAAGCCAGGCTCAACAGTGACTCCACCATGGCTCAGAAATTCCTAATCAGGACCGCTATGCAGAATCACGCGCTCGGACTCGATCTCGAGAGTGTGCAGCTTCTCGACCATGTGAACGCTTCAGGAGTCACTTCCGAAAATCTTCTGGAATATAATCAGGCTGCACTCTCGGTCAACGCCGCTCTTTATGAGATGTATCCACAGAGCGCCAGAAGGCAGGAATACAGAAAAAAGGCCATAAGTCATGCCCACAAGGTCAATGAACTTTCGGCCAACAAACTCTATGACACCAATCTTATAAAAATAGCTCCCGCTTTTCTTGCCAAGGAAAACGGAAATATTGCCGAAATGGTAGGCTTGCTCAACGAAATCATGGACAGCGCCTCCATGAGCGATCCCCGCTACTCACTGGCGGCAAGCATGCTGGGAAAACATTACAGCGAAATCGGAAATCAGAAAGAAGCCATCCGCATCTACGCTCTCGGTACCATAGCCGACATCCGCAACGCCAATTTCCATGGCGACACTCAGATATTGCTTGCCAAAGAACTCTACGAGAGCGGCGATATAAGCCGGTCATATGATTATCTTATTAATGCACTTGACCGGTCAATCCGCGTCGGGTCAAAAACTAATCAGACGGCGATTTCTACCGAACTCAAACCTGTGGCCGACGATTTCCGCCACATGGAGGAAAGACGCATGCTGCTTCTCGCCATCATGGCGGGCATCCTTGTGATAGCGCTTGTTGTGATCCTGAAGATTCAGCTGTCGCTCCGCAGGGAAATGAACTCGCTGAAAGAAATGAAGCAACGGCTTAGCAACGCCAATGCCGCTAAAGAAGCCTATATCAGTCAATATCTTAGCCTGTGCTCCACATTTCTTGAGCGCCTTGAAGGTTTCGCCAAGACATGCCGCAGAAAAATCACTGCCGGGCAGATCGAGGATCTGCTTTCGTTTGTAAAGTCAGGCAAGACCATCGATTAGCAGCGCAAGTAATTTTATGAGATATTCGACGATACATTCATCCATATCTACCCTACCTTTGTCAACGAAGTTAACGCACTGATGTATCCCGACAAGAGGATTTCGGTAACCGGAAACGCTCTCACCACCGAGCTGCGCATTCTCGCCTTCCAGCGCCTCGGGATAGACGATGCGGCTAAAGTAGCCCGCTTCCTCGGACTGTCGCTCAACACTATCTATACCTACCGCAACAAGATCCGCTCACGTGCCGTCAACAGAGACACTTTCGACAACGACGTGATGAACATAGGAATAATTTCCTGAGCGACTCGAATACACCCGATTTCAACAGATTGAGCCGGTATTTGATACGATTTTGATTCCATTTTCATACTTTTTAAGCCAAATTTCAACTGAAATTTCAGGTTATTTTCATAATTTTGTAAATTGAAAAATCACATGCTGAAAATTTCTGAATAACCATGAAAATACTTTCAACATTCTTTTTGGCAGCCGCGGCAGCCTTCGCGGTCAATGCGGCCGAGCCCGCCGACTCCGTAACTATCTTCATGATAGGCGATTCCACCATGGCAAACAAACCGCTTGCCGATGAAAATCAAGAACGTGGCTGGGGTCAGATGCTGCCCCTCATGCTTCAGGGACCGGTAAAAGTGGACAATCACGCTGTCAACGGCAGCTCTACCAAAAGCTTCATCGACGAAGGGAGATGGGATAAGGTCATGTCACTTATCAAGCCGGGTGACTACGTGGTAATTCAGTTCGGCCACAACGACGAAAAAGCCGGAAAGCCCAAGAAATACACCGTACCCGGAGGAACTTTTGACGAAAACCTTCGTAAATTCGTCACCGAAGCAAGATCCAAAGGTGCGCAGCCCATATTGATGAACTCCATAGTAAGGCGTAACTTTCCCGTAGATACAGCCGCCGTACATGTTGACCGCGACGACAATCCTCCCGTAGGATTCGAGAATGTGAAGCATGCTCCCGAAGGAACACTTCTCATCGATACCCATAAAGCTTACCTTGATGCCCCCCGAAGGGTTGCCCGCGAGCTGGCAGTTCCTTTCGTAGAGATGAATACCCTCACCCATAACCTCGTTCAAGGATTGGGTGCTGAAAAGTCAAGAGAGCTTTTCATGTGGATTCCCGAAGGAAAATATGCTTTCTGCCCCAAAGGAAAAGTTGACAATACCCACCTGAACATTAAGGGCGCCACTATAGTGTCAGGCATAGCAGCCCGTGCCATGGCCGAGGCCGTACCTTCACTCCGTAAATATATAGTTACCGAATATAATTACACATATTAAAAAATACAATGAGCTTAAAATTCAGAAGTGCGATATGCGCGGCGTCGTTGATTGCGGCGATATTTTGCGCTCCCGCAATGCGTGCCGATGACGCTGACCCTGATAAAGCTGAGGCTGAGGGTATTGGTTTTGTTGACAAAGGCACTCCCGTTCGGAGCGACAAGCGTTATGTTATCACTGATTTCGGCGCGGTAAACGACAGTACTGTACTTCAGACGTCTGTAATCCAGTCAGTAATCGACAGAGCCGAAGCTGAAGGTGGTGGTATAATAGTTATACCCCGTGGAACTTACCTCTCGGGGGCGCTTTTCTTCAAGCCGGGCACAAGACTCCATATTGAAGAAGGCGGCGTGATTAAGGGGTCAGATGACATAGCCAACTATCCCCTCATTCCCTCCCGCATGGAAGGCAGAAGTCTGATGTATTACGCTGCACTGATCAACGCTTATTTCGTTGATGATTTCGAGATTTCAGGAAAGGGTGTGGTTGACGGCGCAGCCTATAACTACTGGGTAGCTTTCTGGGAACGTCGCGATCAAGCCGAAAAAGAGGGTCGTGTATGCACCAATCTCGAAGTATCACGCCCGAGGCTCGTATTCCTTTGGGGCTGTGACAACCTTAAGATTTCAGGTACCCGATTCTGCAACTCGGCATTCTGGACCATGCACCTGTATCAATGTGAGAATATTCTGATAGAGAATTGTGAATTTCTCGCTCCCACCAAGCCGGTCAAAGCTCCCAGCAGTGATGCCATGGACTTCGATGTATGCCGCAACATCACCATACGCGGATGCTACATCAGCGTAAATGACGACGGTGTTACCATCAAGGGAGGCAAAGGTGTATACGCCAACCGTAGCTACGAGGGTGGCTCGGTAGAAAAAGTGCTCGTTGAGGATTGTACTTTCGGTCCCAACAATCACGGTATTCTCACCCTCGGTAGCGAGTGTCTGCATGCAACTGACATCACCGTGCGCAACTGCACCCTTCAGACACATTGTGCCCTGCTCCGAATGAAGATGCGCCCCGACAC
>JAIDSW010000299.1 GCA_029061025.1 Duncaniella sp. | reverse complement strand
CCCGAGAGTGATTACGGACGGTTTGATAGAAATCATATCAGTCTGCATGGTTTCAGAGCCGACGTTACGATTCCCGAAATCAGTGCCGATGCCATTGATGTGGAGGTGAAGCGGTTTGCGGTGGAAGAAAAGAGTGGCGCGGCAATATCAAACATGAGATTTAATTTCCGTACTGACCGTAACGGTACGAGCCTCAATGATTTCCGTCTCGATTACGGAGCCTCGCGACTGCTCTTCAGCACCATCTCGGGCGATATTTCACTGCTTGATCTCAAAAATTCATTCCGTCCGGCTGCCGGTGTGGAGATTGTCTCACTTCCGGGTACAGTGATACGTCCGTCGGATTTCGCTCCATTTTTGCCCGGCCTCGAAGGGCTTAACAGGGATATGGAACTGACACTGGATGTCGATGGCTCGCTTGATGACATGAGGGTTAAACGCCTCTCGCTTGAAGCTCGTGACGGTAGCGTGGCTCTTAACACTTCCGGCTCGGTCTACGACCTGATACCTGCCCCCGACGGGCTGCATATCGAACTTGACAGAATAAATCTCATGGCGGCGCCCGAGTTTACTTCATCATTAATATCAGCGTTTACCGAGCTTTCGGAAAGTAATCGCAATATATTGGAGCGGGCGGGAACGGTCGATCTCCTCGGCCGGGGATCGATGTCACCGCGGCCATTGAGCGCGGGTTTTGACGGCTCGCTGTCGTGTGAGGCCGGAGTGCTGGATATTGTCGCTGACTATGCGAAGGCTGATGGGACGAATACGGTCGACGGAACCATTTCTTTCAGAGATCTATCGCCTGATGTGTTGCTGGCGTCACGCTCGATTTCGCTGTCACATGTGTCGGGCACTGTGGATGGTAACGTATCCATTGCCGGCCTTGATACCGAAGGAAACGTGGAGGCCTCTTTCAGCAATATCGGTATAAACGGCCACGAAATTTCCGGCCTTAATGTTGATGCCCGCATGTCAGCGGCCCGTATCAGGGCTGATGTAGTCTCCTCCGATGTGGATTTCGCCACACGATTGAGTGCCGATTGTGACCTATCGGGAGAGTTGCCGTCGATAAAACTTGTGGGACAGTTTGACAATATCGACCTCTCGGCATTCATTTCCCGCGGACTCCTTGCTTCGACCACCTGCGGTATGACTCTCGTAGCCGACTTAAGCGGAAACAATCCCGACAACATGGCGGGAATGGTAAAGCTCAGCGATATATATATGGCCGATGCAGAACGGGTTCGACGTGTTCATGTCGATCTGATTGCCGCTGACCTGACGCGAGCTGATAGCATCACATCACTAAATATCAACAGTGATTTTTTGAAAGGAAACGTGACGGGCGAACTTCCCCTATCGGCCATAGTCCCTGCTGTAAAAGAGATATTCTCCGACCTTTATCCGGCGCTTGTGTCAGGGACATCTCATAAGGAATTGTCATATCGGCCGGGAGCGCTCGGATTCGGATTTAATCTCAAACCCGATTCTGCGCTTTGCCGCTATTTCAAGATACCAGTAGAGTTTATCGCTGAAGCACGCATGTGGGGTGGTATCGACAATGACAGTCGCCGAATTGATTTCAATATTTCTGCCCCGTATCTGTGGCAGAAAGGGAAGCTAATCGAGAATACCACTGTAGCAGCGGTGCTCGATGCGTCGGAGGAGCAGTCAAAATTGTCGGCCTCGGCAGTGATGCCTTCAAAATACGGCCCTATGACGCTGTCGCTCAAATCCTCCGGAGGCATCAACAATCTTCTTACCGGAATAGGCTGGCATATCGATGCCCCGGGCTCTTACGACGGCGCTTTGAGGGTGAATACAACCGTCTACCGTGATTCGGTAAATGAGGAGCATCAGCTCTGCGGAAATTTCGACGTGCTTGATTCGCGCATCGTGTTCAACGATACCGTATGGCAGGTCAACCCTTCGCGCATTTCGCTCACGCCGGGACGCATCGAGGTCAACAATTTCCACATAGGACGCCACGGGCAGGAATTGTCGGTCAACGGACTCGTCACCCCTGACTCTACCGACTGCCTCACCGTAAAACTGCGGAACATCGATCTCGGATATGTTTTCGAGACACTTGGTATAAACCACGTCACATTCGGCGGCATAGCTACGGGTGATTTCTACGCTTCGCAGCTGTTTCAGGATTCCCGACGCATGTATACACCCCGGCTCAGCGTAAAGGATTTCAGCTATAACGGCGGCCGACTGGGCGATGCCGAAATAAAGAGCCGATGGATTCCCGAGACACAGGGCATAGCGATTTTTGCCGACATCACGGGTGAGGATGGAAAGCATTCCATAGTCGACGGAGAGATAAGACCTGTAGCGTCAGAACTCGATTTCGATATCCGGGCAGCCCGTCTGCCGGTGGGATTCCTCGCGCCTTTTATGGACGCATTTGCAAGTGATGTGAAAGGTAATGCGTCGGGTAGCGCGCGGTTGTTCGGCACATTTCATGATATAAATCTTTCGGGCGAACTTCTTGCCGAGGATTTCAGCCTTCTGATCAAGTTTACTAATACCGAGTACACGGTAGCCCGAGATTCAGTCCACATAGTTCCCGGAAGAATAGGCTTTGATAATATTGTTCTGCGGGACCGATATGGCAAGACGGCATTGCTTTCGGGTGAACTCACGCATGATAATTTTCATGATGCCTCGTTCAGGTTTGATGTTACTGACGCGCGCGATCTGCTATGCTACGACATCAGCGAGCGCATGACCACCGACCCGTGGTACGGACGTGTATTCGGATCGGGAGGTGTGACCTTGCGCGGCATACCGGGTATGATTAATATAGGAG
>JAIDSW010000298.1 GCA_029061025.1 Duncaniella sp. | reverse complement strand
TCACCAACCGCCTCGTCGACGCCGCTGCCGCCGAGGAACTCAACAAGATTTTCTTCGAGGTAATCATAGCTACCGACTACAGCCACGATGCTCTCGAGATACTGAAATCGAAGAAAAACCGCATCATCCTTCTGCAGAAAGCTCCGCTCGACACCAAGCGTCAGTTCCGCTCGATACTCAACGGCGCTCTCGTTCAGGATCGCGACCTGAAGATAGAGACTCCCGACGAGCTTACCACAGTCACCACTCTCGCGCCCACCGAAGCTCAGGTGGCCGACCTGCTCTTCGCCAACCGCATAGTGAAAAATTCCAAGAGCAACGCCATCGTGCTTGCCCGCGGCGGCCAGCTGATAGCAAGCGGCGTGGGTCAGACCTCGCGTGTCGACGCACTGAAGCAGGCTATCGAGAAGGCTCACTCATTCGGCTTCGATCTCAACGGCGCCGTGATGGCTTCAGATGCATTCTTCCCCTTCCCCGATTGCGTGGAGATTGCCGCCGAGGCCGGCATCAAGGCTGTGATACACCCCGGAGGCTCCATCCGCGACAATGAGAGCATCGAAGCCGCCAACCGTCTCGGTCTGGCCATGGTTACAACCGGTTTCCGCCACTTCAAGCATTAATTCACTCCTCAATATTTTTATAAATGGGATTTTTTTCATTCACCAAAGAGATCGCTATTGACCTCGGAACGGCCAATACGATCATTATTCACAACGACAAAATAGTAGTCGACGAGCCCTCGATAGTGGCTATCGACAAGCGCGACTCCAAGAAGCTCGCTGCCGTGGGCCGCGAGGCCAAGCTGATGCAGGGTCGCGAGAATCCTAATATAGAGACCGTGCGCCCCCTGCGCAAAGGTGTGATAGCCGACTTCCATGCCGCCGAGATGATGATACGCGGCCTCATAAAGAAGGCAAGCGCCAAGAGCAACTGGTTTCAGACCTCGCTCAAGATGGTGGTGGGCATTCCTTCGGGCTCTACCGAGGTTGAGATCCGTGCCGTGCGCGACTCCACCGAGGTGGCCGGCGGCCGCGACGTTTATATGATCTACGAGCCTATGGCTGCCGCCTTAGGTATCGGTATCGACGTGCTCGCGCCTCAGGGCAACATGATAGTGGACATAGGCGGCGGTACTACTGAAATCGCCGTGATCTCGCTGGGCGGTATCGTGTCCAACAAGAGTATCCAGGTAGCCGGCGACGACCTTACGGAGGACATCATGGAACACATGAGCCGCGTGCACAATGTAAAGGTGGGCGAGCGTACCGCCGAGGAAATCAAGATCAACGTAGGATCGGCTCTCACCGAGCTCGAGAATCCGCCCGAAGACTTCATAGTGCGCGGCCCCAACAAGATGACCGCCCTGCCTATGGAGGTGCCCGTGAGCTATCAGGAAATATCTCACTGCATCGAGAAATCGATCTCGCGCATCGAGGCAGCCGTGCTTCAGGCGCTCGACGAGACTCCCCCCGAACTCTACTCCGATATCGTGATGAACGGTATCTATCTCGCAGGCGGCGGCGCGCTGCTGCGCGGTCTTGACAAGCGTCTTACCGATAAGATCGGCATCAAGTTCCACGTGGCCGAAGATCCGCTGCTGGCGGTGGCCAAGGGTACGGGTGTGGCTCTGAAAAATATCGAGCACTTCTCGTTCCTGATACGCTGATACCCGCTCAAACCGAGTTACAGAGTAAATGAACATCACAGGCAGAGGCCGTCAACAAGGGGTCTCTGCCGTCATTGTTAAGATTTAAAGTGAGCGAACTCCTAAAATTTCTCCAGAAATACAGCTCGTGGCTGCTCTTTGCCGTATATGTGGCAGCCTCGTGCGTGCTGCTGTTCACGACCAATCCGTATCAGCATCACGTGTATCTTTCGTCGGCATCGGCTGTGAGTGCAGCCGTGTATGACGCCGAGCGCGAGGTCACCGGATATTTCGCCCTGCGCGACATAAACGACGACCTGCAGCGCCGCAATTCCGATCTCGAGCTGGAGATTTATCGCCTCAAGGAGATGCTTCGGCGCCACGACGAGCAGACTCTGCTCGACACCATGACCGTCGACCCCTCGCTCTCGCGCTACAGCTTCATCATAGCCCACGTGATAAATAATTCCACCACTCACCCCCACAACTACATCACCATCAACAAGGGAGCGCTCGACGGCATTCGTCCCGAGATGGGCGTGATGGATCAGAACGGCATCGTGGGCGTGGTGAATATCGTGGGCGACCACTCGGCGCGTCTCATCTCGCTGCTCAATCCTTACCTGCGTATATCGTGCAAGGTGAAGGGACAGGAACACGTGGGATCGCTGACGTGGGACGGCCGCAATCCCGGCGAGGCACTGCTCGAGGAGCTGCCGTCGCATGCCGTGTTCAATCCCGGCGATACCATCGTGACCAGCGGCTACTCGTCGATGTTTCCCGAGGGCGTGCCCGTGGGCACGGTCGTAGAGGGACGCCGCGACCGCGACGACGATAACTTCTTCGCCCTGCGCGTGAATCTTTTCACTGACTTCACCACCCTGTCCACCGTGCGCGTCATCGTCGACTCTCTCAGCAACGAACTCCGCATCGTGGAGAAGGATATAGATCCCACCCCGTCAAGATAACCTGCCCGAAAATGACCAAGACCGCTCTTCGCTTCATAGTCCTCGCCATCGTGCTGGTGCTTGCCCAGGTGATGGTGTTCAACAATATCTGTCTGTTCAACGTGGCGGTGCCTATGGTGTTCATTTACCTCATAGGCCGTCTGCCGGTCACTATGTCGGCCAACGCCGTGATGACCGTGGGGTTCTTCCTCGGCCTGACGGTGGATGTGTTTTCCGATACCTATGGCATGAACGCGCTGGCATGCACGATTCTGGCTGCGCTGCGCCGGCCTGTGCTCCGCCTTTATGTCAACCGCGAGGAGGATCTGCCCGATCCCGTCCCCTCGATGCACTCGCTCGGCACAGGCACATATCTCAAATACCTGCTGACGCTGACGCTGCTTTACTGCATAATGATCTTCACTATCGAAGCATTCACTTTCTTCAATCCTCTCCGTCTCATCCTGCGCATCGTCTGCAGCACGGCTCTGTCCATGCTCGTGATGGTGGGCATTGACAGCCTACTTACACCCCGAAGTGAGAAAAGACTATAATCTCGAGCCACGCCGCTACATCATAGGCGGCATAGTGGTGGCTATCGTAATAATATATATCATACGCCTGTTTTGCCTTCAGGTCACCGACTCCCGCTACAAGGAGTATGCCGACTCCAACGCTTTCCTGCGTAAAGCCGTCTACCCCTCGCGTGGTATCATCTATGACCGTGAGGGGCGTCTCGTGGTCTACAATCAGCCGGCCTATGACGTGATGCTCATACCGCGCGACGTAAAGAGTTTCGACACCATCGACTTCTGCAATACCATCAACATCACCCCCGAGCAGCTCCGCAAGCGATTCGCCGACATGAAAGACAAGCGCCTGAATCCGGGCTATTCGTCTTATTCGCCGCAGTCGCTCATCACTCATCTCTCGGCCGAGGAATATGGCCGGTTGCAGGAAAAGCTCTACCGCTTCCCGGGATTCTATATACAGAAGCGAATCCTCCGCGAATATAACTATGACTGTGCGGCCAATGTGCTGGGCAACATCCGCGAGGTATCGCCCAAAGATATAGAGCGTGACGATTACTATTCCCGCGGCGACTACACGGGCGATATGGGCGTGGAGCGCAGCTATGAGGAATTTCTGCGCGGTATCAAGGGCGCCGAGGTGCTGATACGCGATGCCTACGGCAAGATTCAGGGCCGATATGACGACGGAGCCCATGACCGCCCCGCCATATCGGGAAAGAATCTAAAGCTGAGCATCGACATCGAGCTGCAGCAATATGCCGAGTCGCTCATGGTCAACAAGAAGGGTGCCGTGGTGGCTATCGAGCCCAAGACGGGCGAAATACTCTGCCTGGTATCGGCGCCGTCGTTCAAGCCGTCGCTGCTCGTGGGTCGCCAGCGCGGCGCCAATTACATAGCGCTTACAAAGGATCTCGACCGCCCGCTTTTCGACCGAGCAATTCAGGCCGCTTATCCTCCCGGCTCTACATTCAAGCCCGCCAACGGCCTTATCCTGCTCCACGAGGGTATCATCAGCCCGTCGACGGCCTACCCTTGCAGCCGCGGTTTCATATCGGGACGATTACGTCTCGGATGCCATGCCCACGGCTCTCCGCTGCCGCTGAAGCCTGCGTTGCAGACCTCGTGTAACGCCTATTTCTGCTGGGGATTCAAGGCAATGATCGACCGCAAGAGCCGCTACGGCTCTCATGCCGAGGCTTTCGAGACATGGAAAAACCACCTCGTGTCGATGGGCTACGGCTATCGTCTCGGAGTAGACCTGCCCGGTGAAAGCCGCGCCTATATACCTAACTCCAAGGTCTACGACAAGGTGTACGGCGAGGGTCATTGGAGCGCCAATACCATCATTTCAGTATCGATAGGCCAGGGCGAGATTCTCGCCACTCCGCTCCAGATCGCCAACCTCTCGGCCACGATCGCCAACCGCGGATGGTTCATAACTCCGCATGTAGTCAAGGAGATTCAGGACACGGTAATAGATCCACAGTATACCGAGCGGCGTTATCCGACAGTCGACGCACGGTTTTATCCCGACGTGGCCGAAGGCATGCGCATGGCCGTCACGGGCGGTACGTGCCGTCTTGCCAATCTTCCCGGCATAGAGGTGGCGGGCAAGACCGGTACGGCTCAGAATCCCCACGGCCGCGACCACTCGGCATTTATGGGATTCGCGCCCTACGATGACCCGAAGATTGCTGTGGCCGTGTATGTGGAAAACGCCGGTTTCGGCGCCGCCTTCGGTGTCCCTATCGGCTCGCTCGTGATTGAGAAATATCTCAACGGCCATATCGCCGACGATCGCAAGTATCTTGAGGAGCGCATGCTGCAATCCAATACAATACAGTTTTCCGGAACTAAAAAACACTGATAACGGATATGTTCAACTCACCACTCGGCAATTCCGCTCCCGGCGAATCGCGCTCGGTGTTCCGCGACATCGACTGGTTCACGGTGATACTCTATCTCGTGCTCGTGATAGCGGGTGCGTTCAGCATCTATGCGGCCAGCTACAAGTTTGACGACGCGTCGATATGGGATTTCTCGCAGTTCTCGGGCAAGCAGTTGCGCTGGATAGGCCTGTCGCTTGTGCTCGGTCTGTTCCTGATACTGATCGACGTGAGATTTTATGAAAACTATGCCTATGTGATCTACGGAGCGGTGATATTGCTGCTGATAGTCACCATAGGGATTGCGCCCGACATCAAAGGCTCGCGATCGTGGCTCGTGCTCGGGCCGATGAGTCTGCAACCGGCCGAATTTGGAAAATTTGCCACGGCGCTCGCGCTGGCAAAGCTCTTCAGCAGCTACAATTTCAATCTCAACGCCTCGCGCAACAATTACTTCAAGGCTCTCACGATAATCCTGCTGCCGTTTGTGCTCATTATCCTTCAGAAGGAGACCGGATCGGCGCTCGTGTATCTGTCGCTGTTTTTCGTGCTCTACCGTGAAGGCATGAGCGGCCTGGTGTTGCTGGCGGGTGCCTGTGCGGTGACTTTCTTTGTGGTGGCGCTGAAATATTCGGGAACGGAGACACTCGGCATCACTACGGGGCGAGTGATCGTCTACTCGATGATCATGGCGATTCTGGTGCTCATGCTCGCGCTCTATGCCCGCTGTCCCCGCGAGGCTCGCAACCTTTTCCTCGCCTACGCCGGCACGGGAGTGGTGGTGATGACGCTTGCGCTGCTGGGAGTGCCCGTGCCCGGCAATGTATACTTCCTCTGCGCGATAGGCGGCGGAGTGCTCTACTGTATCTTCGTAATGCTTCACGGCTATTCGATGCGCATACTTGTCAGTGCCCTGGCCGCCGTGCTGAGCCTGGGATTTCTGCTATCGATCGACTATGTATTCAATAAATCGCTCAAATCATATCAGAAAGAGCGAATCATGGTGACGCTCGGCATCATGGACGACCCCAAGGGCATGGGCTATAATGTCAATCAGTCAAAGATCGCCATTGGTTCGGGCGGTCTTACGGGAAAAGGATTTCTCAACGGCACCCAGACCAAGCTGAAATATGTGCCCGAGCAGCATACCGACTTCATTTTCTGCACCATAGGCGAGGAGGAAGGATTCGTGGGCTCCACGGTGGTGCTTGCGCTGTTTCTTATCCTGATATTGCGCATCATTTCCATTGCCGAGCGTCAGCCCGGAATATTCGGGCGCGTCTATGCCTACTGTGTCGCGTCATATTTCATAATGCACCTGGCTATCAATATAGGCATGGTGATAGGATTGTGTCCGGTGATCGGTATTCCGTTGCCGTTTTTCAGCTATGGCGGTTCATCTCTCTGGGGCTTTACGTTTCTGCTTTTCATATTGCTGCGCATCGATGCCGCGAGGCGCGAACGCCCGAGCTATTGACGAATTATGGCCGATAATTATCTCGAAAAAAAGATGGAGGAACACCGCAGCCGCATGGCTGCGGGAGCGGTGTCGCGCACTCGCCGGCAGCCATCCCCGCAGGGAAGCGCGCTTGTATTTCCCGTGCGTCGCGTGCTTGTGTCGGCCACGGGATTAGGCTGGCAGGCTCAGGTCGTGACGGCTCTGAGAGCGGCAGGGCACAAGGTGGCGATAATCGATCCTGCCGGGACTGCACTTGCGCAGGCCACCGGCGCGAGATGTTATCCGTTCGTAGCCGACCGTAAGGAAGAAGTCGTAGCCGACCTGCATAAACATTGGGGCGGCCTCGACATCTTAGTCATGGCCGCCCGTGATGGGGATGGAATTTCTGTTGAGAATATCACTGACGGATTCAGGGCGTCAGTCATGGTGAATGATGCGATCGAGGCCGCTTCGGCGGTGGTGATGCTCACTCACCCTTCGGCGAGATTAATACATGGGCGTGAATCCCTTGACGGGGAATAACTTGCCTGTGCAGTTGCCTACGAAGTCGCCTGATTTCGAGGTGTCGATCTTGAGGATGGGAGCACCCGGCTTGAGATTGATTTCGTTGAGGTCAACATAGAAAATGCCGGGGTTGGTCACTACGTCGAAATAGTAGCGGAGATCGCGCAGGTTGGCAAAAGAGCGCCACTGGGTAGACGATACATTACCCTCGCCCTGCACTGTGTAGGTGTAGGGAACAGATACGTTGAACAATATCGAGCGAATGATCGACAGGCCTAAATCGGCATCGCCGGTCTTGGATACGTTTTTGTCAAAGAACACGCCGCGCACGAAGCGGTCAGGGCTCGACACGGTACCGGGCAGAGTGTGAGTGCCACCTTTCTTTTCCCAATAATCGTTGATAGCGTTCATGGCAGGGAAAGTAGGATCATTGGTCATGGCGATAATATCGTCGCCTTCGTAGATGTTGATGTTGCCGTCGACAAATTCCACCACGGCCGATTTACCCGAAGCATCGGTGATGCCGAAATGGAGTGCAGAGACGGTACCACCGTCGAATGTAGCGCCCGAGATGGTGAAATCATGCTTGTGGAGCACGGCCACGGCTTCGTCGGTAGTGGCATTCATATCAAGAAGCCACGCCGGGAACATAGCCAGCGACATGGGCGGGCGTTTATCGTTGGTGTCGTTGGAGTAGATCGAGCCTTTGCAGAACAGACCGTTGACCACGAGACCCTTTTCATTCATACCCTCGGTGACACCGCCGTCGTAACCCACGGCATAAACGGCGCCGTATTTCGACGTCCACGTAACGGCTCCGGGAAGGTCATGACCCTTTTTGGCGATACCGGCGGGATATACGTAGACATTCGTGGGAATAGGAGTGCGCCAGTCGAGCGAGCGACCGACAATCATGAGGCTGTCAGTACCTTTATATAATATACGTGAGCAAGCGTTGCTTTCGGGAGTACCGGCTACGGCGGCTACGGCCATCAGTCCGGCGAGGAGTTTCAGTTTCATAATGATAAAAGTTGAGAATGTGACATTTTTCTTAATAACGCCACAGAGCCGCCAAGAGTTCAACCGGCGGGCGATATAAAAAAGATTTGCAGAAGCCGAAAAAATAGCTTACCTTTGCAGAGTATTCGGGGCGTAGCGCAGCCCGGTTAGCGCACCTGCTTTGGGAGCAGGGGGTCGCGAGTTCGAATCCCGCCACCCCGACAAAATTTCACTAATCGCCTGTAAATTAATAATTTACGGGCGATTTCTCAAAACTATCGGGACAAAAACGGGACAAAGCATTTAACAAGGTAACATTCCTCCGCCATTTTTTCGGGAATTATGTTAATGATAATCATTGGAAAGACTGTTCTTAGAAAAATTAGTTATATTTGTACGATTATTTATTAATAGAATAAGACAACGAAAAAATGGAGAAAATGATGGAATTTTGTGAAAGTCAGACTCTTGATTTAAAGTCAATTCGCAAAATTGATTCTGACAAAGGGATTAAAGATTTGGCTATAAGTTGCGTGTCTTTTGCTAATTCCAACGGAGGGGAACTATATATAGGTTTTGAAGATAAGACCCATAAGCCTCTATCGGGTCAGACCATAAGTAATGAAAAGCATAATGAGGCTATTAAAAAATTAAAAAGTAATTGCTACAATGTCGCACTGGAGTCATCGGACATACTCGAAACAGAAGATGGAGAGCAATATTTTATAATTACGGTATATCCGTCGGTGAAATCTTATGCATCAACCTCTGATGGAAGGTATTATATACGGGTGGGAGATCAAAATATTCCTATGCGAAGCGAAGATTTTCAGCGAGTTGCATACGAAAAAGAATCATATCAATGGGAATCGGTCAAGACAAAGTATGTAATCAGTGAAATACCGGAAGATCGAATTCATTCTTTGTGTGAAGCCATCAGGACTTCGGATAGAGTAAAAACTCACATAAAGCAAATGGCGGATTATGAGGTGCTTGAGAATTATATGCTTGTTGACGAGGGGCGATTAACGAATCTCGGCGTGCTTTGGCTCGGAGATTCGCGCCAGCGAAGTCGGCTTAATTATCCCATAACCGTGCAGTATATTGTCTATGATGCTCAGGAACAGAAAATAAGGAAAATTGATTGGCACGATAATACTCTAAATCCCGAGCAACTATTACATGAGATAGAAGCTGAAGCAACCGAACTTAAATATTCATTTGAGGTTCAGATCGGACTTTTCAGAAAATCCGTCAGGCAATATAATCATAAAGTTATCCGAGAGCTTTTGATTAATGCGTTTGCTCATAAGAGTTATACCATATCAGGAGATGTGATGATAGCAGTATATCCTGACAGACTGGAAATATCTAATCCAGGCAGTTTTCCGCTTGGTGTGACAAAAAATAATATTTTGCACCAACGTATAAGAAGAAATCCGCATCTGATACGATTAATGAGTGATCTGTGTCTGATGGAGGGCGAAGGTTCGGGATATGACCTGATATATGAGCTCAATGCCATGGATGCGAAACAGATGCCTATACCTGAATCAGACTTTAATAATGTGACAATTATACAGTATTCGGCTATTCAGAATCAGGCATTATTGCCTCTATTTGATTTCGTTAATCGTAACTATCCCACTTTATCTCAGAAAAATCTTATTGCGTTGGGGTTGATAGCGGTGAACGAAAAGATTTCATCGATCGATTTGTCAAAGATACTTCAACTTTCGGAAAACGATCGTCTGCGCAGTTATGTGGAAAATCTTGTGAATCTTGGAATAATTGTGACAAGAGGCGTGAAAAAAGGTACGCAATACGTTATTAATCCCCGACTGATTAGTAATGCTCAATTGAATATTCCCACCACTCTTAAGACAATAGAACCTCATAGGCTTAATGCTCTGATTGAGGAAGATCTAAGGTTGCATCCTGATAGTATGATAAGCGAAATTGCCAATCGACTTCCGGATATAGCCCGGACAGATATACAACGTCACGTGTATAATATGGTGCGTCAAAACCGTGTGAAAACTACCGGTAGCAAGACGAATCGACGCTATTCATTGGCATAAAAAAAAAGAATGAGAAAAGGAATTGTTTAAACGACATAGTTAAGCTGTTGATTACTATGTTTTTATATTGTTTGTATTTTGCGAATTTTAACAAAAAGAAAAACTGGACCGCATACTTATGAATCCTTAATTAGATTACACGGCAGGAAGGAATACTCTCCTCAGCGGGTTATGACGAGGTATTCGGTGGCGCCGCCGTAGACTACGTGGTAGTGCTGGAGGGCGTAGCCATGCTGGGCGGCGGGGCCGCTGAGGGGTACGCCGTAGTTGGAAAATACCTCGTATGTGCTTCCGCATTGCGGGCAACGGGCATGTATCTCGTCGGCCGGAATGTACACGCGCACACTCGGGCGCACTTCCACCGGGCACGAGAGGTCATATACCTGGGTATCGCCCATTATGTCGCTCACCACGAGCAGGCCGCCGAACCCTGTCTCATCAAGCGCCGTGTAGGGGAAGTTGGCAGGGATATGCTCTGACTTGATATATCTTTTCGACGATGTGGCGCCGGCCACGCCGTAGATGTTCCACATACCTTCGGTAGTGAATGTTAGGCGTACGGGTGCGTAGGGGATGCGCTCGTCGTTGAGCGAGTCGCAAGCCGGTAATGTGAAAATGGCCGTCGCTGCAACGACGGCCATTTTTATGAGGTTGAGCGGTTTCATTTAATGAGGGTGGAAAAGACTTCGCCGAATTTGTCGGCAGCTTCCTGAAGTTTGGGACCTACGAAAGAGCGCAGCATAGCCGGCAGCTCTATGTCGATCGAAGGGGTTATCTGAGTCTTGTCATCGCCTTCGGCCTTGAGGTCAACGCACAGGTTGAGGGGTATGGGTGACTGCTCGGCCCTGAACGATACATGTGTAGGGGGCACGGCCTCGGCGAGTTTGAAACTCAGGCGACCCACGCCGGGAGCGTCAAACGATACGGTATCGGTGCCGAACGTGATGCCGTGGATGCGCTCGCGCTGGTCGGCCGGCAGCTCGTCGAGCATTGCCTCATAGCCCGAGAGGTCGGAGATGCGGCTGTAGATGAAGTCGATATCGCGGGGGAGGGCGACGGATTTTCCTGTATATTTAGCCATGATTATGCCTTACTTATCAGTCGATAGCTTTAGAGGGGGTCCATTCAGCGGGGTTCTCGCGCCACTTGCGCAGGGTCTCTACGTCGTGCTCGCGTATGAAGCCTGTCTCGAGAGCGGCGGTGACGAGGGCGGTATAGTTGGAGAGGGTGATGAGTTTCACGCCGGCTTCCTTGAAGTTGCGGGTAGCGACGGGGAACTGATAAGAGAAGATGGCTGCCATACCCATCACCTCGCAACCGGCTTTGCGGATAGCTTCCACTGCCTTGAGGGAGCTTCCGCCGGTGGAGATGAGGTCTTCGATCACCACTACTTTCTGGCCGGGCATGAGGTTGCCTTCGATAAGGTTTTCAAGACCGTGATCCTTGGGTGTGGAACGCACATATACGTAGGGAGCGCCGAGAGAGTTGGCCACGAGCGCGCCCTGAGCGATGGCACCGGTAGCCACGCCGGCTATGGCGTCGAATTCGGGGAAGTTTTCAAGTATCACACGACACAGCTCCACCTTGATGAAGTTTCTCACGTCGGGAAACGAGAGAGTCTTGCGGTTGTCGGTGTAAATAGGTGAGTTCCAACCCGATGCCCAAGTGAAAGGATTTTCGGGCTGAAGCTTAATCGCGCTGATCTTAAGTAGTTTTTCTGCAAGAATAATGTCAAGCTGTTTCATGTGTGATATGATATGGGAGGTATTAAATGAATTATGGTCATTGATGATTTAAAGTGCAAAGTTACAACAACCCCGCGCCAAATGCAAGAAAACGGTGAAAATTATTGCCGCCTGCCATATTTGCGCTCGAAGAGGTCGATGTGGTCGGTGCCCCATTGCAGCATCGAGTCTATGATGGGAAGCAGTGATGCTCCGAGCGGCGTGATGCGGTAGACAGAGCGCGGAGGCAACTCGGGAAAGATGGTCTTTTCCACCAGGCCGTCCTCCACCATCTCCTTGAGCTGGATGTCGAGAACTCGTGGGGCGGCTTCGGGCAGACATTTGTGTAACTCGCTCGGTCGCATCTCATTGCCGCTACGCAACTCGTCGAGGAGGCATGATTTCCATTTTGATTCTATCAGGCTCATCGTCAGCCGCAGGGGGCAGTCGAGATCCACGGGTATTTTTCTTTCGTAAGGCATATCAGTATTTGTTTGGTACTGCAAAGTTAGTCAATATCGTTGAAAATGAGTATACCGAAAAATTTTTCAGTATATGAATAATTTTTCGGTACTTGATTAATGAGTAATATCATTATAACTTTGCAGAGGAAAAATAAATCATTAATACATAAATATATGAGAGACGAAATCAAGGAATATGAAGCTGTAGCGAAGGCTGCTGAGAAATTTGTGAAGAGCGTGGCCGAGGGCGACAGCAAATATGCCCGCACGCTGTTTACCGACGATGCAGTATTGTTCGGTATTCTCGACGGGGTGCTGGAGCATGGTCCGATCGAGCAGTTTTATCACAATGTCGACACCGTTGCCGCCGGTGAGAATTTCAGGGCCCGTATCGACGTGCTTGCCGTGGAGGAGACCGTGGCCGTGGTGCGCGTGCTTGAAGAGAAATGGGGTGGTCGCATCGACTTTACCGATTTCCTACTGCTGCTGAAACTCGACGGAGAGTGGAAATGTGTGGCAAAAGCCTATAATCAGAACTCCAATACGATAAAGGCATGAAAAAATATATATTGCCCGCACTCCTGGCGGGAGTGATGACTCTTTCAGGATGTTGCGGAAAGAAAGGCTCAGACTGCACGGCAGAATGTAACGAACAACCTAAAACTGAAGAAAATATGTGTAAAAATGTTTCTCCCGAGGACCTTGCCGGTATTTGCAAGGCAATGGATATGTATGTCAATGCGGCCGTGGAAGGCGACAGCAAGGTAGCGCGATCCGCTTTTGCCGAAGGAGCCACCATTTCCCATGCCGAGAATGGCAAGCTGATATGCCTGCCTATTCAGGCGCTCTATGATTATTATGATACCACAGGCAAGCAGCCGGCATCCTACGAAGTGGCCGAGTGCAGTGTGGCCGGTGACGTGGCCATGATACGCATCGAGTCAGTGTTTGGCGACGCAGAGTTTTCCGATATGTTTGCTCTCGTGAAGGACGGCGATGACTGGAAGATAGTCAGCAAGATATTTCAGGCAAAATAATTCATGCTGAGGTATAAAATGCCGGCGGCATCAGAGGGAATAGTCCTGCCGGTGCCGCCGGAATTTTTTAGGTGTATCTTCTATATCCTGGTCAGGCGGTGGCTTATGCCTACCTGATCGATGCCGCGGATGGTGTCGCAGCGCATTATGTGGCGCACACGCAGGGTAGTGAGCGAGTCGATGGTGACCGATGGCGCCACAGGCACCTCTATCTGGTAGCTTCCGCCGAAACCTTTACCGAGCCAGTGGCCGTAGGGGTCGCAAAGCGTGAGGTTGACGGTGTCGGTGGAAATATTTTTCCCTCCGCTTACCACGGCCACTTCAAGCCACAGATTAGAATAAGGATAGGAGGCATCGTGACGCACGGCTATGCTCAACTCACCCTTCCCGGGTCGGGGAGAAAACGAGAGGGCGTCGGTATACGCCCACCCATCATCGGGAAGATTGGTGAAAAGTGTATCCTCGCCCGATGTATCGCATCCGGCGAGGATTATGGTGATTGCAGTGAGCAGCAGGGAGAGATGGTGTTTCATTGCTCTTTATCGGGCTTTTTATCGGGTTGCGCCGGCTTGCCTTCGCCGCCGTTTTTCTTGCGGCGCTGGGGGCGGGGCCGCTGCTTGTCGGATTTCTCAGACCTGTCAGACCTGTCGGACTTGTCAGACTTGTCAGACCGGTCGGGCTTTTCGGCTTTGGGCTGGTTGCCTGATTTTTTCTTTTTCTTTTTCTTCTTGTCAAAGCGGTTGATGTTGTCCTGACCCACGAGCTCCACAAATTCCGATTTCTTGGCCGGCTTTTCCTCGCCCTCACGATGGAGAGTGAGCGGCTTCTCGCCATTGCGGTTCATCTCGATTATCTCGAATACGCGCTGAGCGTCGAGCGTCACGAGATTGGCCGCCATATTCTTGTCGGTCGAGTAGGTGATTTCCTTCTTGAATATGTCGGTCTTGAAGTGGAAATATGTGGCGTCGGCGGTCTCGAGTCTTACGTCGCGCGGCGGGAGCTGGCGGGCTGATTCCACGTAGGTGTCAACCTCGAAGTTAAGACAGCACTTGAGCTTGGCGCACTGTCCGGCGAGTTTCTGCGGATTGAGCGATATATCCTGATAGCGTGCGGCAGCGGTGCCTACCGAAATGAAGTTGGTCATCCAGCTTGCGCAGCACAGCGGTCGGCCGCATGAGCCTATACCTCCTATGCGTCCGGCTTCCTGACGGGCACCTATCTGCTTCATCTCTATACGCACCTTGAAAGTGTCGGCGAGCACCTTGATGAGCTGGCGGAAGTCCACGCGCTCGTCGGCGATATAATAGAATATGGCCTTGTTGCCGTCGCCCTGATATTCCACGTCGCCTATCTTCATGTTGAGCTGAAGTTGCTCGGCGATTTTACGCGACTGTATCATGGTGTCGTTTTCGCGGGCTTTGGCTTCCTCGTATTTGTCGATGTCGGCGGGACGCGCTTTGCGGAACACCTTGCGTATGTCGGGCGAATCGGGCTTTACGTTGGCCTTGCGCATGTGGATTCTCACGAGCGGTCCCATGAGAGTCACCATGCCTATGTCGTGTCCGGGCGAAGCCTCCACGGCCACCATGTCGCCGGTCTCGAGGGGAATGTGGGCTGAATTGTGGTAGAAACCCTTGCGGGTATTCTTGAACTGCACCTCGATAATGTCCCATTCGGGGTCGGCATCGGGGATGTCCTCAAGCCAGTTGAACGAGTGCAGATTGCCACGCGGGGCATCGGGCTCGTCGCATCGCCGGCACCGGCAGCCTGCGCCGGCCACACCGGGAGCGATGTCGTTGCGCACATCGTCGGCCGACGGATCGGGCATGCTGTTGATTTCGTCGATATTGTCCATGGGCGGCTGTTATTTTGCGAAGCTTACGGAGCGGGTCTCGCGGATCACGGTGATCTTCACCTGTCCGGGATAGGTCATCTCATCCTGAATGCGGCGTGCTATTTCGGTAGAGAGCTTTTCGGTCTCGTTGTCGTCAATCTTGTCGGCGCCTACAATCACGCGGAGCTCACGACCGGCCTGGATAGCATAGGTCTTGATTACGCCGGGGTAGGAGAGGGCGAGCTGCTCAAGGTCGTTGAGGCGCTTGATGTAGGCCTCGACTATTTCGCGGCGGGCGCCGGGACGGGCGCCTGAGATGGCGTCGCACACCTGCACGATGGGAGCCAGCAGCGAAGTCTGCTCGATTTCATCGTGGTGGGCGCCTATGGCGTTGCATATATCGGGTTTCTCCTTATATTTCTCAGCCAGTTTCATGCCGAGGAGAGCGTGGGGGAGTTCGGGTTCCTCATCAGGCACCTTGCCTATATCGTGGAGCAAGCCGGCGCGGCGGGCTTTCTTGGGGTTAAGGCCGAGTTCCGATGCCATGATGGCGCAGAGGTTGGCCGTCTCGCGCGAGTGCTGGAGCAGGTTCTGGCCGTAGCTTGAGCGGTATTTCATTTTACCTACGAGGCGAATCAGGTCGGGGTGCAGACCGTGGATACCGAGGTCGATGGCGGTGCGCTTTCCGGTCTCCACGATTTCTTCCTCGATCTGCTTGCGCACCTTGGCTACCACTTCCTCGATGCGGGCGGGGTGGATGCGGCCGTCGGCCACAAGCTGGTGAAGGGCAAGGCGGGCTATTTCGCGACGCACGGGGTCGAAGCCCGAGAGAACGATGGCCTCGGGGGTGTCGTCGACGATGATTTCAATACCGGTGGCAGCTTCGAGAGCGCGTATGTTGCGACCCTCGCGGCCTATGATGCGACCCTTGATTTCATCGCTGTCGATGTGGAACACGGTCACCGAGTTTTCGATGGCGGTTTCGGTGGCGAGGCGCTGTATCGACTGTACCACGATGCGCTTGGCCTCCTTGTTGGCGGTCATCTTGGCCTCGTCCATTATGTCGTTGATATACGAAGCGGCCTGAGTCTTGGCCTCGTCTTTGAGCGATTCGATGAGCTTTTCCTTAGCTTCCTCGCTCGAAAGACCCGAGATGTGCTCGAGGGTCTCGCGGGCCTGATGAGTCATGCGCTCGAGTTCGTTGTGCTCATGCTCAAGACGTGCGGCCTGATTGTCGAGCTGCTGTCGGGCGGCATCGATTTCGTTGCGTGCGCGTGCGTTTTCGCTCTGCTGCTGATTGAGTTGCTGCTGGCGCTGCTTCACTTTGTTTTCCTCGTTCTGCACACGCTGCATGCGCTGGTTGGCGGCGCGCTCGGCCTCGTTCTGTATGCGCATGCTCTCGGTCTTGGCTTCGAGAATCTTGTCTTTTAGGATGCTGTCGGCCTCGCGCTCGGCGTTTTCGATGATGGAGTGGGCCTTGGATGTGGCCATAGACTTCTGTATGGCCTGGCCGATGAAGTAACCGATGGCGATGCACACCAGGGCTACGATGATATAAATTGCAAATTCCATATTGTTGATATCGGGTAAGTTTTGTTTAGTTTATATGGATGAATATCAGATGGTTAACAAATAAAAATGCCGCAGCTTCTCACTTGCGACGCAGCCGGCGGCGCGGCCATGTCGTGAAGAAGTGCGGGTGAATCGCTTGCGGTGCATCCGGGCAGCGACCGCGGATGCGGATAATAACTTGCAGGGCGGGTGGCTGACTCTTCAGCTCTCGGAACCCGCTTCAAGCAGAGCGTTGTCCAGGGCTTTTTCAAGATCGTCGATCGCAACCGCCGCATCTTTTTCGCCCCCCATGGCGGTGAAATACATCTGGGCGAAGCGGAATGCTATCATTCCCAGAATCTCACCGGGTTTATTTTCAGAGAAACGCTCGCTCCATCGCTGCCAGAGCAGGTTGATATTTTTCTGAGCCTCTCTTGCATATTCTTCCTCCTCGGGGGATACGGATACGGGAATATCCGGAAGATTGGCGATGCGTATCTTTATTCTGAGTTTATCCTTCATTGCATCAGTGGCTTAACAAGGTGATGCACTTATCGATTTCTCGCACTAAACCGGAAAGATGAGCGCGTGTGGCCTCGACATCGCGATGGTCAGGCGAAAGCACCGATGCCATCTTCAGGGTCATGATTTCCTGCTCGAGACCTGCGTTGCGGCGCTGTTGCTGCCTCAACTCCTCTTCGAGGGCGGCAATGCGCTCGCGGGCCTGACGGTGCTGCTCCTTCTCGTTGGCAAAGAGAGTCATGAGCATGCGGGTTTTGACCTTGATGCGGTTGGCGCTTTCTCTCAGAGTATTCTGGTCCATTCTTTCCAAATTTCCACAAAGATAGCCAATTTTTCTCGGATAGTTAAAATTTAATCACCGTTTTCATTCAAAGTGAAACACTTTTTAACAGATACCGTCTGCCCTGACCGGTATTATTTGCCTGAGAAATGGTCGTTTTTCATCTTTATGCAGAATACGATGAGCGACGACACGGTGGTGATGGCGTTGGTGATTATGAGCGGCCAGTTGCTTATCATGATACCCTGCACCACAAACAGGATGCTCCCGAGCCCGAGCAAAAGGAACGTGGGCAGGGCGATGCCGTCGGTGTCGCGGGTGCGTATGGTGTGTATTGCCTGAGGGAGATAGCCGCCTATCATGCTGAGGGCTGCGGCGAAGCCCACGATATTAATCCATAGTTCCATGGTAAGAGAGATGTCAGGTTGCGTGTTATTTTATGCGAAACATGTAACCCAGCGTCACTTCGATCGACATTCCGCGCGATGCCGAGAAGAAGTCGCGTTTCGACGACGGGTATATGTTGCCCAGTCCGTAGTAAAAACGGCCTTCAAGCATGAATGAGTTGCGCTTGCGGGCTATAAGTTCCACGCCCAAGCCGCCCGATATGCCGTAGTCAAACCGGTTGGAAACTTTCATGGCGAGCTGCTCGTTGGTGCGGTAGCCGCGGGGAAATTCGGGTATGGAGGCTATGTCGTTGTAATCGAAATCGGCACTGATATTATCGGAGAGCATGTAGCCGAACTCGGGGCCGAGGTTGATGAAAAACTTGCACTTGCGGCTGCCGAAATATATATGTGTGAGCAGCGGAACCTGAATGTAGGTGAGAGTGCGGCGGTAGCTGAACCGCGAGCTGTGTTCCTCGAAGTCTTCCACCCATCCGCGCTGCTCTATGTTGATTTCGCCTATGAGGCCGAAGTGATTTTCCTCGGTGTAGCGCACGGTGACACCCGCCATGAAGCCGGGCAGGAACTTCTGCGTTACTTCGGGCGAGAATGTCATGCGCGATATGGTGGCACCCGCTTTGGCTCCCACCGCGAGATTGGGGGAGTAGACATATTGCGCCTTGACTGCAGCCGGAGCCGCCGCAATGAGCAGTATAAGTATCAGTCGTAACAGAGGCTTCATCATTTCGACGTTTTGCTGATTTCACCGCCGGGCAGATAGGTCACCAGTATAAAGGAGTTGTTGACCCATCCACCGTCGGGCACCTGACGGAAATCATAGTCGGTCTGTATGCCCGAGTAGCGCACACCCGAGGGGGCGGGCTTGTCGAGCAGTCCCAGCCTGAGCAGGTACATGCCCGTGTCAAATCCGAGCAGACCCTGGCGCGGGGTGGCGTTTTCCATCTCTGAGCCATACCAGCGCTTGAATGCGGCATCGAATTTCTTGTTGCGGTAGTGGTCTTCGTCGGGGGCGAAGCGTGAGTAGATGGTGGTGGAGAGCGCGTGCATATTCTGAAGAGTCTCGCCGCGGAATGCGATCCACTCCGGATAGCCCCACACCTTTACCCGCGCTGCGGGCGCGCTGCGGTGCCAGTCGATGAGACCGGGAAGTATCCTGTTGACTTCGGCCTGCTTGCCTGTGACAGGGATAAACATATAGTCGCCCGTAGCGTCGAGAGCGGAGAGCGCCGAGGCTGAAAGGCGGTTGTCAAATTCTATCGTCACGGGGGTGATGCCCTTGGCTTTGAGTTTCGCTTCGAGCTCCTTGAGGAAATCGGCCTTGTCGGCTTCAACTCCCGTGCGCGAGATGATCACGG
>JAIDSW010000297.1 GCA_029061025.1 Duncaniella sp. | reverse complement strand
CGGCACGTACGGTGGTGTGAGAGGAAAGGAAACGAAAGTAGGTCAGAAAACTTTCGTTTCCCGACCTACTCGATTTTGGCCGGGAATGATTAATTTTGCCGTGAAATCTATCGAATCATGGTGCCAACAGCAGATATACCCGAATCACTGATGACCGAAGGTGAAGTATATTCCGGCGAAAGCGGCGTAGAACTTATCAGTCGTCGGTCGCATCGGATGATATGGCTCACCGTCAGGGATGGCCGAAGGCTGGTGCTGAAAGGTCTGCCCGAACATCTGCGGTCGCACCCTGAGGAGGTGGCGTCGCTGCGCAAGGAGTATCTGCTTGGACTGCGTGTCGAGGCCGAGGGCGTGGTGAGAGTCTACGGTTATCATGATCATCCGCTCCTGGGACCGGTGATAGAGATGGAGTATATCGACGGCAAGCGGCTCAACGAATATCTCGCCTCAGGCGAATATCCCGGATTGCCCGAGCGCCTCGGCATTGCCCGCAAAATCGCTCAAGCTCTGGCTGCCGTGCACAGAGCGGGTGTTTCGCATCGCGACCTGAAACCTGACAATATCCTTGTCACGCCCGTCGGCATGCAGCCCAAGATAATCGACTTCAGCCACGGCGATGCCGGCGAATTTGTGATATACAAGCATTCGGCGGCGACAGAGCAGTATGGTGCGCCCGAGCAGCAATCGCCTTCGAGGGGCGACATGGCAAGCGATGTGTATTCTTTCGGGAAAATCCTCGATGAACTCCTGCCTGAGCGCGGTTACCGCCGGTTGAGGAGCGCCTGTAAGGCTCACGATCCCGTCCGGCGTCCCGATATGGAGCAGGTGGTGCGACGGCTTGAAAAGACTGCCGCCTCACACCGCACCGCTGCGGTTATAGCGGCGGTAATTGCGTTGTGTGTCATCGTGGCGGTAATATCAGGCTATCTGCGCCGCACCCCCGCCGACACACCCGCGCCGCCCCCTGTCATTATCAATAATACTCCGGAGTTGCCCGAGCACGATGGCGTTGCAGAAGAACCCGAGCGCGAGAATGTTGTTCCGGTAAGGAATAATCCGGAGGCCAATGCCGCAGCCGGAGAGGATGACTTCGACGCCGTGGTGCGGAAATACATCAGGGAATCCGATGAAATCAACTCCCGCTATGGCGCGATAGAGTATGATCGCGAGTGGAATCCGGAGTTACAGAAGGAAAAGACCGGGCGCAGGCTTGCCCGCGGTGATGAGCAAAATAAACTTGCCGACAGGATGGAGCGTGAACTGCAGGCTTTGGGCGCGGGTGAGCGGCAGCGCGATGAAGCCAAGCATATACTGTGGACTCATATAGTAATGGAGACCAACAGAATTGACGGCGCCGACAAGATTCGCGACAGTATAATTAAGAATTATACCGTTCCGTCAGTGCCCGAATGAATCACATAAAAAATCCCACGGGCCGAGCCGGCGACGTAGGACAGCGGTGCCACGTTGGCTCTGAATACTCTGAAAAATGCCGGAGCATGTTGTGTGAAGCAGCTGCATTCCACGGTGTCGCCTACCCGCAGACGGGAATTTTCATTTTCGATCACCTCGAAAAGCGAGGGACGGATATGTCGCAGGCGCACCCGTCGGTTGGGCTGCCACACGAGTGAAATTTCGGTATCAAGCGGCATGAAGCGGGTCTCGACATATTCACCCGTGTATTCCTGCGATTGCAACGAGCATCCGCCCACACAATATTCCTGCCAGTCGCCGAAGCCCAGCAGCCGGCTCAGAGCGCGCAGCGTGAAGTTGCTTGGAGTGTAACCCTCACCCTTGTCGGAGATGTATCCCCATACGCGCTTGAGGGTGGTGGGACTGATATAGCCGAGCCCCTCGCGACGCATCAGGTCGCTGAGAAATACGAAGTCGGCAGGAGAGGCGAGTGTGCGCCCTATACGCTGCTCGACATCGCAGCGCAGTCGCTCCATGACATCATTTTCATGTATATTTCCGTTACTCATGCTTGAATATATAGAAGCCGCCCGCAAAAATACTGAAAATATCCCTAATACCATCCATCATCAGCCAAAGGGACTGAAAGGGACTGCCGGTAAAAAATTACCATGATCAGTCAGCAAGCGATTTATGTCGAATAGTTACGTAAAAAGAACTATTATGATTTGAGTATGTTATATATTTATATTATATTTGCAAACGAAATGATATCACTATGGAAGCAGCAATTCAAAAGAAAGCCACGATGTTCAGATTGAGCGTTGATCTTCTCGACAGGCTCAAGGAAATGGCAAAGCGTGAACACCGGAGTCTTAATAATTTCGTAGAGTGTGTGTTGCTCGGCGTGGCCTATAACGAGCCTAACGAAGAGACTATAGCAGCCATAAATGAGGCGCGTAGTGGGAAACTGCGCGAAGAGCCGTCGGTCGATACCTCCTCTGTTGATGCAATGTTTAAGTCCGTCGGTTTATGAAAACGTTAAAGCCTTCTACGCAATACAAGAAGGATCTGAAACGAATCCGTAATAATCCCAGAAAAGCCGCCGAATTACTCAAAGTACTTCGGCTATTGGAGCGGGAACAGGATATTCCCGCCGAATATAAGCCTCATATTTTGACCGGAGATTACGACGGATGCATGGAGTGTCATATTCTGGGCGATTTTCTTCTGATATGGATAGATCAGGAGACAAATCAGATTGACCTTGTCAGGCTCGGGTCTCATTCCGAACTGTTTGGCAAAGGGTCAAAACGGTAAAGAGTATTATGCCATATATGGAGCGGGGGGCGCTGACACCCGCCGCATTGGCAAAACGGCAGCTCACGAATCGGAGCCGGTTCGGGTGGTCCACACGAAGGAGCGGTGCATTATCAGCCCTACTATAAAGACAATTCCTAATATTGCGGCGCTGAGATAGTAGGGGAAATCGGGGGTGTGGTTGTCAAGAATGCGCTGGAAAAGCTCTACCATCAGGGGCACTATCGACACGGCTATGTAGTTGCCCGCGAGAGTGTAGGAGAAATATTTGGTCGAGAGCGCATTGTCGGGTGCGATGCGGGTAGTCTTGTCGTAGATGATAGGCTGAAACAGGCCGTAGCCCAAGCCGATGAGCAGCACGCCTATGACGTAGGCGGTCATAGTGTGGAAGAATCCGAGGCAAAGCAATCCCGCACTCATTATGATGATGCACACGTAGAGAGCCGTGCGACCGGCGATGCGCAGGTAAGGCGTGAGCGAGAATCCTCCTATCATGGCCGTGACGTAAAACATCGCCGTCGCTACGCCCACCTGTGATGAGGTCAGCCCGTAGTGCTTCATGGTGAAGGGCAGATAGTAGGTGAACACCATCGACGTGGCTGTAAGAGCGATGTAGAGGCCTATCACCCCGCAGAGCGTCACTATCGGCCGGGCGAACTGGCGGCGGGGTTCTGTCGGGGCGGGAGTATGGGTGCTGTCAGTTTCAGCGGCGGGGCGGAGGTGCTTGCGTATGTAGGTGTTGGTCATGAACGGCAGAAGCAGCAGCGGGATTATAGGCACGAGATACACGCAGAACGACGTGTGCCAGCTGATGTCGGCCGCCCAGCCCACGAATATCGTGGCCAGAATCACTATGCCGTTGGAGGTACCTGACTTGAAACCGAGCACCTTTACTTTCTGATTACCGTAAAACCATTCGCCCAACTGTCCGGCGGCGATAGGCACGATAAGTCCGCAGCCTATACCCAAAAGTGCGCCCAGCCCTATGAGCATCGGCATCGAGTCGGCAAACAGATACAGCACGCCGGCGAGCAGGAATATACCCATGCCCGCGGCCAGTACGCCGGTCTGATACTTCACGCTCGATATTTTGCCCGATACGAGTATCATGGGGATTATGACAAGGTTGGGCAGCAAGGTGAGCAACTGCAGTTCGAGCTGACTTGCATGAGGAAACAGGTCGGCGAGCTTGCCTAAAATTGGCGACACTGCCAGACCGGGCAGATTGACAGTGAGCGATACCGACAGCAGGGCTATCAGGGTGATCAGCGGGAGTGATCCACGGCCATTTGATACGTATTTCATCGCGGGCGAAATTAGAGGGTGAGGACTATTGATAAACTTATAACCCACCACCCGCCCCGTTGGTTTTCAAGAGAGGGGAGAATAATCAAGAAAACGTTCCTGATTAATCTTAATTAAAAGTTGACCGGTAGCCCGGTAGGGACGCACACTCGGGTGCGTCCGGCTGCGACTACGGCGATAGATATAGATGATAGATATAGATAAGGTGGAAATTACCCTTTTGCTCTGCCGGACGCTCCCGAGTGAGCGTCCCTACAGTGTTAATATTCAAGTGCTTACTTTTTTTGAGAAGGGCGAAATATTCGGGAGGGTCGGGTAGTGACTTCGGCGATGAACGGTGAGCAGAAATTCTTGCCAGTCCATAATCAAATTTGCCGGTAGAATATACGGGATATTAGATTATATGAGTATATTTGCGTATGGAAAATCAGGAAAATAATCAGATAATCATATATCAGAGCGACGATGGCGAGACCCGCATTGATGTGAAGTTTACCGACGAAACCTTGTGGCTCTCGCAGCAGCAGATGGCGGAGCTGTATCAAACCTCAAGAAGTAATGTCGTTGAACACATAAAGCATATATATGAGGATGGTGAGCTTGATGATATTTCAACTTGTCGGAAATTCCGACAGGTTCAAACTGAAGGCACCCGACAGGTATCACGCGAGATTCCATTCTACAACCTCGATATGATTATCTCGCTGGGTTACAGAATCCGGTCGGTGATAGCCACGCATTTCAGGCGCTGGGCTACCGAGCGATTGAAAGATATAGTTTTCGTTGTATGAAAATTTCCTATGTAGTGCAAGTTAAGGTGACTTCGGCGGGTAAATAAAAATACTATTTTTCAAATAATTTCGTTATCTTTATACCGAAAAAAACTTCACGGACATCAGCAACCTCCCACTTCCATTTGTTACTAAATAAAAATGAGTCATGACAAAATATCATCAGGAAACAATAGCCAAGAAAAAGGCGTCAATAGATTGCTGGAAGAAGCAGCCGCTGAGTCCCGAAGAATATCGCATGCAATTCAAGCGATTGCGGGAACAACGTCTTGCAAGGGAGTCCAAATCCACGGACTGAAACAGTGGGCAATTAAGAATCATGTTTGGTTAAATGATATAACCGAATTGGGAGAGTTTTCTGATCGTGGATCAGAAAACGAAGTCTATATGGATTCAATTCATCAGGTAGTCAACAAACTAAACGATTTTAGATATGCTGACGACAATTTGGAATCCTTTTTTCAAAGAATTAACATCCATAACGTTTTATTTTCTGATTGCGCCTATATACTCAGAGGATTTACGGAGAACCGTGAGGGTAAAATATGTGCTGTGCTTGAGCAACCGTTTATTCGCGCTGATCGGGAAGCATCTATCGAAGAAATAGCGGGAGCATTAGCCCTGATGGGGTTTATCCCGATGTGTGATGGGGAATACTTCACCAACGGAAAAGTTGACATCTTTGACGCACTTCCCAATAATGTGCTTCACGGAATAGATGGAAATATTTTCTTTATCGATACTATCTGTCTGCCATCAAGCAGTAATTATTTAGATACTTACAAATCTCTGTCTCCTAATTGGGAAACATAGTAGACATGTGTTACGCGGTGGTGGGTGCGGGTATCTCATATCCATGTAATATCGTGCCGGGAAGGCTCTCCGGAGGTATCACGCGAGATACCATTCTACAACCTCGACATGATTATCTCGTTGGGCTACAGAATCCTGTCGGTGATAGCCACGCATTTCAGGCGCTGGGCTACCGAGCTGGTGAAAGAGTGAACCCCGCGGGGAGGGAAGTCGTTGTAATGGTATGGACAATGACTCTCAAGAATATAGGATTAAACCGACGGCGGAGGGCGTGGAGCGGTTTCTGTCGGGACGGTGGGTGTCGGGGATAGGTCCGACGTTTGCCCGCAAGCTCGTGGAGCGCTTTGGCGTCGACGCCATTCATGTCCTTGCCGATGAGCCTGGAAAAGCGGCGGAGATCCCGGGACTTGGTGAATCAAAAATCCGTGCGGCTTCCGAGGCGTTGGCTGCAATAAGCTATCCGATTGATCTGCTGGTGTTTTTGTATTCGTGCGGACTGTCCGACGTATTGATCGAGCGTGTTTTCTCGAAATACAGGAAAAAGACGGCTGAGGTGGTGACCTGTGATCCTTACACGATGGTCGAGGATGTGTGGCAGCTGTCTTTCTTCGTGGCCGATAAGATAGGGCGTGCGCTCGGCATCGCATGTGACGATCCGCAGCGGCTTCAGTCTGCGCTCGTGGGAGCGGTGAAGCATTATGCCGAGCAGGGGCATCTTTTTGCCACGCCCGAGCAGGCCGTGAAGCGGGCGGCTGAAATGGCGGGCGTGGATGAGGATAGGGTGAGAAGGCAGATACCACAAGCCGTGGCCTCGGGACGACTGGTGGAAAGCCGCGGAGGATTGTATCTGCCCGTATTTTATCATGCCGAAAAAGATGGCGCGCGCAAGATACTCGAATTGAATGCTCATAAAATATCCTCGCCCGATGCCGATGCGATTCCTGACCGCACACGCGCCGATCAACCCTACAGCCCCGAGCAGGCCGAAGCGATAAAGCGCACGGTCAGTTCTCCCGTAATGATACTCACCGGAGGCCCGGGAACGGGCAAGACCACCGTGCTCAGCGGTGTAATCGAGGCTCTTGAGCGGCAGGGCAAGAGGGTGGTGCTTGCGGCGCCTACCGGCCGCGCCGCCAAGCGCATGACGGCGCTCACAGGACACGAGGCCACTACTATCCACCGTCTGCTCGGCTACCGTCAGGGCGAGGGTTACCGCCGGCGACATATCGAGGCCGACGCGCTCATAATCGACGAAGGCTCGATGATGGAGCAGGTGCTGTTGAATCATCTTCTCGATGCCGTGAGTCCGGGCACGCAGATAATACTCGTGGGCGATGTCGACCAGTTGCCTGCCATAGGTGCGGGCGACGTGCTCCGCGATATGATCGCTTCAGGTGCAGTGCCGGTGGCGAGCCTCGATAATAATTTCCGTCAATCCGACGGCAGCCTGATTGCTTCGGGCGTCCGTGCGATCCGCTCGGGCGAGATGCCGCCATCTGATCCGGCGCGCGACTTCATGATTATCGAAGAAAACGGCCCCCGCGCCATACGCGACCGCATTCTCAGCCTCGTGTCGACCGAGCTCCCTGCCGAGCGGGGAATTGACCCCGCGGATATACTCGTGGTCACCCCGCAACAGATAGGACCGCTTGGTGCGCGACAGCTCAATACCGAGTTGCAGCAGCGGCTCAATCCCGGCAGCCCCGAGATAATGCGTGGCTCGACGGCTCTAAGGCTCGGCGACCCGGTGATGCAGATAAAAAACTCGCGCGATCGCGGGCTGTATAACGGCGAGGTAGGGCGCATCACGGCCGTCGATCCTGATTCGCGCACACTCGAAGTGACATTTGCCGACGGCCGCACGTCAGTGTACGGCTCAGGCGAACTTGGCGAACTGACTCTGGCCTACGCCACTACCGTGCATAAACTCCAGGGATCGGAAACGCGCTACATGGTATTTCCCATCACCATGACCCACAAGCCCATGCTGTATCGCAACCTGCTCTACACGGCCGTGAGCCGCGCCACCCGCCTGTGTGTGCTCGTAGGCGAAAAAGCCGCCCTGCGCTACGCCGTCACCAACAACCCCGCCATCACCCGCAACTCCAATTTCCGCCACCGCCTCCGGAAAAAGTAATCACTTCTCATAAAAATTATCAAAAAATATTCAAATAGTCTCTATTTTTTAAAAAAAATAAGACATTTTTGATGGTATATGACAAAAAGTAACTATTTTTGCCAAATATCTGACACTTTACTATGGAGTTGCATCCATATCTAAACAGGATTCGATTAAGACTTATTTCACGATTAAATTTAAAACCAATCATTTCAAACTGTAGACAGAATATAGCTCCCTGTCTACATTCCAAAATAATTAACCATTATGGGGCTAAAAAATTTATAACTATAACACAATGAGAAAATTTTACTACCTGATTGCCGTTACGATCCTGGCAGTAGGCAGTCTTCTTTCTCCCGTGGCTGCGTTAGCAGTGACCGAGACAGCAGACTATTCCGAAACCTTCGACGGCATAACCGATGCCGGCGCACCGGATTTCGCGCCCGCCTATTGGCTGCACTACGTAGACAAAGGCTCCTCTACCGATCCCTGGTATGCAGCCGAAGCTACGGGCGGTCATGATGACGGCGCATATCTCCGCATCACCGATAAATGCAATCCATTCTTTATGACCGACGACCTCTTGGCCACACTCCCGGTGAAAGGTCAGGTGAGTTTCTGGGTTAAAGGAAAGACTCTTAGTCTATACAAGATGACTTTTGACGGCACTAAGTTATCCAAGGGGACATCCATATCACTTCCTGCCGGATTCTCTGTCAATCAGACCGAGTGGCAGAAGGTCACTATTGATGTTGCTGATTATACCCGCATAGGTATTCTTTTCCGTCAGGGAGAGGGTGGTCTGGACGATTTCCATGCCGAGTTTGCCGATTGCGATCCATTGGTATTCACGAGCATATCAAATATATCATTCGATAGTAATGTGGTTGCTGATGTTGACGGGGTGGCAAAAATCAATGTTGCATTCTCACTCACAAATAAAGGCACCGAAAGTGTCGACTTTACTGACGTAGAATTCTCTTTTGGAAATACCAATTATCTTGGCGACGCTCTCACTTCTGACTTGGGCACTTTTGCGTCGGGAGTAGGTGCTCTTGCGCCGGGAGAAGCAGCCCAACTTTCGTTTGAAGTGCCTTACACACTCGCCGATCACGCTGTCACGGAATCGAGTGTCACCCTCGGCGTCAAGAATGGATTGAATGGCGCTGTCACCAAAATAGGCTCCGTTAAAGTTTCATCACTGGCCGGTGTTTTCACCCTTAAAAACGGCTCAACGGAAGTTAAAGCTGATAATTATGTCGAGGCCGGCTATCATTCCGGAGAATACACTCTCACCCTCAGTGGTTCAAATACAGGTGAATCCGATATTATCATCACCGACGCAGAATTTGATGGGTCGCTTGACGGCCACGTAACATTCGCCACTCCTTTCACTTTGGCCAAGGGTGCCACAGCAGAGGCGATGACCTTCCTGTTTGATAACATCCCCGGTGCCAAAACCGGCAACGTTACCTTCACTTATTCCAATGGAATTAATGATGATTGTAAATTCACATTCTCGCTCGGAGGTGCAACCGTCGCTGAAGACGGATGGATCGAAGATTTCAATTCATTGGCAGCTAACACCAAACTCGAACCCGGAACTATGCCTCTTGCCGGCTGGCGCGTAGAAAGCCAATACTTCATGGCCAATAAAACCGGCAATAATGTGCAGCTGAACAGCACACAGTATAATACCTCCACCATTATCACCCCGATGGTGAAAATTGAAAAGGGAGGACAACTCTCATTCCTTGGCGGCCGACAGTATGTGAGCGACAGTCAGGACAAAGTATTAATAATATCTGTTTCCACCGACCGCGATAACTGGACCGAACTGGGTGGTATAGTGGCTAAAGCAGGCACAGGCCGCATTCCTTTCAACACATTTGAAGCTCCCGCTAAAGCAAATGATATGCGGTGGTATAACTTCAGCTTCAAGAATGTAGAGACCGGAAATTACTATATCAAATTTGAAGCGGCGCCTTTCAGCTTCGACAATATATTCGGAGTAACTCCCGTAGAACCGGCTCACGACCTTATCCTTGAGTCATTATCCGCTCCCGCTTCGGGCGAAGTTAACAAACTCTTTTCAGCGAGCGTGGAAATCACCAACATGCGAGCCACCGGCGATGATGAATACGTGGTTACCCTCTTCGAGGGTGAAACTCCGGTTGCGCAGTCTAAGGGTGTGACTATTGATGGTTATGGTAAAGCATCAGTCCAACTGAGCTATATGCCCCACACTGCCGGAGAAGCCACTCTCCACGCCGTGTTAGATGTGGCTGAAGGATATAAGGAAATGACGTCCTCGGATATAATCGTCAATATTGCCGAGGAGGAATGTGTAGGCAAGTCGGAAATGACTGTCGATGGATATAAGAGCGACGTATTGCTGGGCGCTAAATTTAATAAAGTTCAGTTCTATGTGCCTGCCGATATGATTGATCTGCCTGCCGGAAAGGAAATCAGTGAGATTGAGTTCTCGGTATACAACTCCTCGTCTTACGGGCAAGTGGAAATGCCGTATTCATTATGGATTCAGGAAGTAGAAAATGTTACTCCGTTTGGAGATGATAAGAGTGATTTCGAGTTGCCCGATGAGTCTGAGGCAACCACAGGAACGTACATTCTCGGGTCAGGCACCTCTTCGGCGTCAAATCCCACAAAATGTATAATTCCTCTTGCAAAAGCTCTTGAATATACCGGCAAAGATTTGTTGATCACAATGGAAATGAATCTTACCTCCACAACATATTCATTCTACGTTGGAACTCATAACTATGACTCCAATATGTGCCGGTATTATGGAAAAAACTTCGAGACAGGAACTTTCCCCGGTGGTAAGGTATGGCAATATACCCCTGCAGTCACCTTACGCTACGCTCTTGAAGCCGCTACAGTTTCCGGTAGAGTTATCAGCAAGGGTGTGGCTCAGGAAGGTGCCAATGTGGTTCTGACCGAAACCGAGGCCGAAGATACTCCTGCCTACTCTCGCGCAAGAGTCCAGGCTCAGGTTGATGCCAATGCCTCAAAAGTTGCTTACTCGGGAGTGACTGATTCTGAAGGACGATTCTCTATTCCTGTAGTGAAGAACGACCGCGCTTATCAGCTTACCGTAGAATCCGCTGACGACACATATGTCCATCCCACCACGGTGAAACCCACTGACCATATAGACTTGAAAGATTTAGAAATTTCTGATGTCGTCACCTCAATCTCATCCGTTGAAGCCTCTCAGGTAATGATCTCTGTTTCCGGTTCGGCATTAACAGTTGCCGGTTCTGAAGCGATTGTCTACAGCGTAGATGGTAAGGTAGCGGGTGTGGCTCACGACGGCGAGGCTCTTATGCTCGTGAAGGGCATTTACATCGTCAGTCTGTCGGGAACAAATACTGCGACAAAGATTGTAATCAGATAACTATAATATGAAACCGTTTAAGATATATCTCTTATCGGCGGCTCTGACTTGTGGAGTGATGGCTTCGGCCTTCACTCCCGAGCCTGCACCGCTGAATCGCCCGAAAAGCATCAAAGGCGACAACAGCGATTCCATAGCAACTTTCGTTTCCAATGTAAGAAAGATGGTCAGACCCGTCACGGGTGTGGATCGACCCGCCTCGAAAAATGTCCGACAATCAGCTCCCGTCACCCTAAGCGGAGATGGCAGTGATCTCCTATATGGCGGCGTGATCTATGCCGATACCTGGTCAGCTTCACGGCAGCCATATGGTATATATACGGCAACAACCTCCGCACCCGTAGAGGTAAACAGCTATTATATCGGCGAAATGTTTACCGTTCAGGGTGGTGGATTCTACACTGAAGGGAAGTATTACTTCATAAACTATGAGGTCCGGACTTTCGATGGTGAAGAATATGTCTATACCACTTTATATGAGTGTGACACCAACCCCTTCAAGTATGTGAACTCTTATAGCGTAGGAATGTATCACATTGCCCGCGATATGACATTCGACCCCATAGAGCGTGTGGTATATGGTATATTCTCCGTGGGTAATCTTGAGGCGAAATACATGATAGGACGCATGAAACTTGATACGGCTCACAACGATTTCGCCGTTTCCGAGTTGCTGCCCCTTGACGAGACTACTAACCAGGTGGCCATAGCCTCCGATGCAAAAGGCAATATCTTTACTATAGGTGTGGATGGGAATCTGTATAGATTTGATAAATCCACCCGCACGCTTGTAAAAATCGGTGCCACCGGGGTTAAGAACATTGACATACAGTATCCCCAGTCGGCAACAATAGATCTCATATCCGGCAAATTCTACTGGGCCGCCCTGTTCACGGATGGCTCTTCAGCCCTCTATACGGTTGATCCTGCCACGGGAAAAGCCACTAAGGTCGATGACTTCCCTGAAAACGAGGAATTTGTAGGCATCTATATGCCTGAGGTGGTGGCTGATGGTGCTCCTAAGGCTGTAGAGGAACTCTACCCTGACTTCGTGGATGGCTCTCTCTCGGGACTCGTGGCATTCGATGCCCCCAAGCTCTCAGTGGGCGGAAGCAATCTTTCGGGCAATCTCGGCTATGTGATGAGCATAAATGGCGAGGAGAAATTCACAGGAGAAGTCCGTGCAGGCAAGCGCAATGAGGAAGTGGAGATGACCCTCCCCGAAAACGGATGGTATACTTTCTCCGTCTACACTTCAAATGCAGCCGGTCGCAGCGTGAACAAATCTCTGCGTACTTTCATAGGCAATGATGCTCCCGTAGCATGTGTCTCACCAAAAGCTGTGAACAAGGATCGTCAGGGTGACATAACAGTGAGTTGGGGCAAATCGCGCCGGGGTGTAAACGGAGGCTATGTCGATACGCTCAAAGTAACCTACGACCTTGTCCGTATGCCTGACAACGTGACCGTAGCGACCGCTCTTACTGACACCATATTCAATGACAAGGTGACTAATCCCGACCTTCATGCCTACTATTATATCATCACCCCGAAACATCAGGGAATAGCAGGTGTTCCGGCCGCGACAAACAAGGTGATTGTCGGTCATATCGCCCAGGTGCCCTATGTGGAGAATTTCGATACCGACGTAGATTTCAGCACCTATACCGTGCAACATCTCGGTCAGGGTACGCTCTCTCCCGTCAATGCCACCGGCACATGGAATTACACCGGTTATAAAGGTGGCGTTGCGCAATGTAGTGCTGTAGATATGTATGCCAAGGATGAGTGGCTTTTCACCCCGCCCGTCCATCTGGAACCCACGCGCACTTATAATCTCACCTACAAGGCTATGAGTCAAGGTAATTATCAGTTTGTGCCGAGTTTCACTGAATATATGGAGGTGATGATGGGGACTGCTCCGGATGCCGGCAACATGAATATGATGCTCGTGGAAAATGGCCCGGTGCTTAGCCAGTATGGTTTCTTCAAGGATTATCAGGCTGTGATCCATGTGGCGGAAGAGGGTGACTATTATATCGGATTCCATGCCACTACTCCTGCCGCTGATCTGATGTGGATGCTCAATATTGATGATGTAGAAATCACCGCAGGACCCTATTCCAAAGGCCCGGCTCGAGTATCCGATCTTGAAATATCAGCTCTTCCCAAAGGGAAGCTTGGTGCTGAAATTTCTTTCAAGGCACCCTCGCGTATGATCAATAATGATCCGCTCTCTTCATTGGATAAAATTGAGATACTGAGAGATGATGCCCTCATCCACACTTTTGAAAATCCTGCCCCGGGAGAGATGCTGACCTATACGGATAATTCCGCCGTGCAGGGCGTGAACCGTTATACCGTAGTGGCCTACGCCGATGGTGACAAGGGACTCTCGGATTCCCGCAGTGTGTTTGTAGGATTCGACTTGCCCGGTGAGCCGCAGAATGTAGTACTTCGTGACTTGGATGGTATACCCACGGTGACATGGGAGGCTCCGGCTGAAATCGGTCCTCAGGGACATTATGTGGATCCTGAAGCCCTCACCTACACCGTGGTGCGCTACTTCAGCGCCCGTGAGCAATCAGTGGTTGCCGAGGACTTAACGGATCTGAAATTTGAAGACAAGAATCTATCTCGTCCCGGACAGGCTCCTGTGACCTATATTATCACAGCCTCCAATCACCTCGGTAAAGGTGAACCGGTGTACTCTAACTCAGTATTCGTGGGCGATGATCTCAGCGAACTTCCGTTGAGAGAGAGTTTCCCGCAGTGCTATTCCACTTCCACGCTCGCTTATCTCAGCCGCGGAGAAGTGGCTGGATGGGGTGTGATGGCGGCCGAGGAAAGCCTGGGTATCGCTCCTTACGACAACGATGGCGGTATGGCCGTATTCTATCTGGAAGATGATACAAATATTCCGGCAGAAGGTTATTCGTCAATGCTTTATACTGATCGCTTCTCTCTCGAAGGAGCCACAAAACCCGGGGTTACTTACTACATCTACCCCACGCCCGGCACCACCAACGAGATGAAACTCATGGTCAACCCGGAGTCGGATGGATGGCAGGAGCAGGAATCCAACGTTGTTGAAGAGACAAGCGCTTCTGGATGGAAAAAGGTAACTGTTTCCCTTGATAATTATGTGGGATGCAAATTTATCCAGATAGGATTCCGTGGTGTGGGGCATGATGGAGGATATATCTTCCTGGATAATATTCTCTTTGATGATATGATCCCCTATAATCTTCAGATGGTGTCAATCGATGCCCCTGCAATAGTTGAGACCGGACAGACTGTAGAAGTCAAGACCATCGTTACAAACCGCGGTCTTAATGATGCCGATAACTATAAGGTGGTGTTCTTCCGTAATGACCTCCCGTTCGGGGAAGTAGCCGGGCCACGTCTCGCTCCCGGAATGTCCACATCGGTCAAACTGGATTTCAAGGCCGGTATCGACTGTGAACAGCAGAACGACCTCCGTGCTGAAATCGCCTATGCCCAGGATGGCAAGGTTGCCGACAATTACTCAGGGATTGTGTCAATGTTTGTGGATCTTCCACGCCTGGCATATGTTGACGGCTTATCGGGCACGTTGGATCAGAATGGAAATGTAGACCTCAAATGGTCTGCTCCCAACCCGGCCACCGCTCAACCCGAGCCTGAGACTGATGGATTCGACACTTACGAATCTTTCGCAATTAATAATTTCGGTTCATGGACTGTGGTGGATGCTGACCAACAACCCACATGGGGTATCTCCAGCGGTGTCTCGGGTCAGATTCTGCAATATCCACATGCCGGTGAAGCTATGGCATGGCAGGTGTTCAATCCCGTAAAGGCCGGACTTTCTATAGACTACAGCTCTGCTCAGGATCCTTCCGGAACAATGATTCCCGACTGGCGTCCACGTTCCGGCTCTCAGATGCTGGGCTCGTTCTCAGCCAAGACGGGAGCGTGTGACGACTGGCTGATTTCACCCGAACTCTCGGGCGATCTTCAACTCATCAAGTTCTATGCCCGTAGCATCCTCAACATCTATCCGGAAACTTTTGAGCTTCTGCTTTCCGACTCCGGCAACGCACCCGAAGATTTTGAGTGTGTTGGTCGCTATACTGTTGGAATGACCTGGAAAACCGTTGCATACGTGGTGCCGCAAGGAACTCGCTACATTGCTGTAAGGGGAGTTTCTCGCAACCAATTCGCTCTGATGATTGACGACATCACATTCGCCACAGTAGGTGCTCAGCCGGCACCGGCCACGCTAAAAGGATATAACGTGTATGTGGATGGTACTAAGGTGACTCCCTCGCCTGTCACTGCAACCTCATATTCCTTGAAGTCGGATAATAGTCCACGCCGCTATGGCGTCACCGCCGTATACGAACAAGGTGAATCACGCATGTCTAACCAGGTTGTTCTCGGAATGTCGGGGCTTGAAAATGTTTCTGCCTCCTCAGTTCTTGAGGTCAAGGTGCTCAATGGTGTCATTCAACTCTCAGGATCAGCCAAAAATGCCGTTGTGGTAACTCCGGCCGGTATGCAGGTATGGCGCGGGAAGGTTGAAGGCAATGTCAATATTGCTGTACAGCCCGGTGTATACATCATCACCGGAGGTGCATCGCCCGCAAAGGTTGTGGTAAAATAAAAAATTCACTTCTAAATAAAAAGCCGGTCCCACTGTTGGATCGGCTTTTTAGTATTATGAGCTCATCTAATTCTATTACAATTTATAATTTTGAGATTGTTAAATTTCCGATAATCAGGTCAATTTCGGTGAGTTCGTCGGGGGTGAAGGTGAGGTTGTCGAGGCAGCGGATGGTGTCGGCGAGCTGGGCGACTGAGCTGCTGCCCACGATTACCGATGTGACGCGATTGTCTTTGAGCAGCCATGCGAGCGACATCTCGGCAAGCGTCTGCCCGCGGCGACCGGCTATGGCATTGAGCTTTTTCAACTTCTCCACCAGTGCGGGCGTAATCATTTCGGATTTGAGGAATTTACCTATCGATGCCCTCGATCCCGAGGGTATGCCGTTGAGATAGCGGTCGGTCAGTATTCCTTGCTCAAGCGGAGAGAAGGCGGTGAAGCCCACGCCGTTGGCTGCGGCTTGCTCCAGTATGCCCGATGATTCCACCTCGCGGTCCATCATGTTATAGCGCCCTTGATATATGAGGCACGGTACGTCGTGGTTTCGCAGATAGTCGTAGGCAAATTGCGATGCTTCGTGCGGCCATTTGGAAATTCCCACATACAGCGCTTTGCCTTGGCGCACTATATCCACGAGTGCCTGAAGTGTCTCTTCCATAGGGGTATCGGGGTCAAACCGGTGGCTGTAGAAAATGTCAACATATTCGAGATTCATGCGCCGCAGACTCTGATGCAGCGATGCGAAAAGATATTTGCGGGAGCCACGGTCGCCGTAAGGGCCGGGCCACATGTCGTAGCCCGCTTTGGTGGTGATGACCATCTCGTCGCGGTAGGGGCGGAACGATGACTGCATCACGCGCCCGAAAGTATCCTCGGCCGAGCCGTAGGAGGGACCGTAATTATTGGCCAGATCAAAGCAGGTGATACCGTGATCAAATGCGAAATGGAGCATGTCACGGCTATCGGCGAGTGTGTTGACATCTCCGAAATTGTGCCACAGACCCAGTGATATGCGCGGTAGCAGCAGGCCGCTGCGGCCGCAGCGTTCGTATTTCATGCCGCTGTCATAGCGGCTGTCGGAGGCATAGTAGGGCGGATTGATCATGGCGGTAGATATTTTGCTTAAACTTACTTATCGCAAAGATACGATGATTTTGCCGAAATTACGGCGATAATGCTTATTTTTGCTGTATGGAAATAGAACTGAAGAAAATTCTACCTGATATAGAGCCGGTTGTAAAGTATGACGGGGCAATAATTCCTGTTCGTATTGAATCATTGATATATGTTATCAGGGAGCAGCAGGTTATGCTTGACTCGGATTTGGCGAGACTCTATGGTGTTGAAACGAAAGCATTGAATCAGGCAGTAAAGCGCAATATCCAACGCTTTCCCGAAGACTTTATGTTTCAGTTGTCTAAGGAAGAATGTTTAAGGTCACAGATTGTGACCTTAAACGAAGCACGCGGCAAACATCTCAAATATTTGCCTCATGTTTTCACGGAAAATGGAGTGGCAATGCTCAGCAGTGTATTGCGTTCAGATAAAGCTATTGAAGTCAACATTAACATTATGCGTGCGTTCTCAGCGATGCGTAATTTCCTGATGAATAACGCTGCATTATTTCAACGCATGGATCAGCTTGAGATGAAGCAATTAAAGACTGACGAGAAGGTTGACGCGATTCTTGACAGATTGAGCGACAATGATAAACCAAAAGAGGGGATTTTCTTCAATGGCCAGATTTTTGATGCTTATGCCCTTATTGCAGATCTTATCAGACAAGCTAAAACTCGGATTGTTGTAATAGATAATTATATTGATGATTCAGTATTGGTGCAGTTATCCAAGCGTAGGGAGGGAGTGAAGGTGGATATCTATGATGGCCAAGTCTCGAAGCAACTTCATCAGGACATCGAGAAGCACAATGAGCAGTATCCGGGCGTAACAGTTCATAAATATACCAGGGCTCATGATCGTTTCTTGATAATCGATGAAGATGTGTACCACATAGGAGCTTCGCTAAAAGATTTGGGTAAGAAATTGTTTGCGTTCTCCAAGATGGAGGTAATGACCGGCTCTGAAATGTTGGCTGAGTTAATTAGGTAGATTAATGAAGATGACTCAAGTATGATATTTGCATTCAAGTGAAGTCTTTATCATACCTAAGTCGTCAGTTTACTGATACCCGGTGATTTATTCTTTGTTATTTTATCGTTGACAATCATAATTATTGAGTATTTTTGCTGTATGGAAAAAGACATTTTGCCCGAGTGGGCCTACGGAATGAACTGCGCAGTGACGGTAGTAGATACCGATTGCCGCATCATATACATGAATGAGCGTTCACGGCAGACCTTCGCCGGTCGCGGTGGTGCGGAACTTATTGGACACAATATCATGGAGTACCACAACGATCGGTCGCGCGGTATTATACGCCGGCTTCTCGACGAGTGCGGCTCCAACGCCTATACCATACTCAAGAACGGAGTGAGAAAAATGATATACCAGACCGTATGGCGCAAGCCCGACGGCGCGCTTGGCGGCCTCGTGGAGCTGTCGATGGTAATCCCCGACGAAATGCCCCACTATATCCGCGAATAGACTGTATGGAAATGGAACCGACACATAATAATGAGATAATATTGTATCAGCCCGACGATACTCTGAAACTCGACGTCAGGGTTGAGGATGAGACCGTGTGGCTGAATCAAATGCAGATGGCTGAGCTGTTTCAGACATCAAAGCAGAATATAAGTCTTCATGTAAACAACATATTTAGAGAAGGAGAACTCGATTCAAATTCAGTTGTCAAGGAATCCTTGACAACTGCATCCGACGGTAAACGCTATAAGACGAAATACTTTAATCTTGATGTGATTATCTCCGTAGGATATCGGGTGAAATCTGTGCGGGGTACCCGGTTTCGCCAGTGGGCCAATAAGATACTCAAAGAATACCTGTTGAGGGGCTATTCAGTTAATCAGCGACTGCTTCAGCTTGAAGATAAGATGGACCGCCGATTTTCGGAATATGACCGCCACCTGCTGCAGATTGATGAAAAGATAGATTTCTTCGTGCGCACATCGCTCCAGCCCCGCGAAGGGGTATTCTTCAACGGGCAGATATTCGATGCCCACGCGCTGGTGTCGGAATTGATCAGGCAGGCACGGCAAAGGATCGTGTTGATTGATAATTATGTGGATGACACCGTGCTTGTTCAGTTGTCGAAGCGCACTCCCGGAGTGAGCGTTGATATTTATGACGGACATATCTCCCGACAGCTGCGGCTTGATGTCGACAGGCATAATGAGCAATATCCAGGCGTCACGCTGCATCATTACACCAAGGCTCACGATCGTTTCCTCGTGATTGACGAGACGGTATATCACATCGGGGCATCACTCAAGGATCTCGGTAGAAACTTTTCGCCTTCTCCAAAATGGAGGTGATGACCGGCTCTGAACTGCTGGCTGAATTAATTAGGTAG
>JAIDSW010000296.1 GCA_029061025.1 Duncaniella sp. | reverse complement strand
CCTGCGAGAAGTCGTGAAATGTCAGTCGGTCGAGACTCAGCACCACGCTCACTTTTCAGTCGATTTCAGCAAGAGCCTTGCGGAGCGACCTCCCTTTGGGCTTGTTTTCCACCACCTGACCGCCCACCACGAGCGGAAACTGGCGGAAGAAATATCCCTCCGATTCGATAGCTTTCTCAAGCATCGGAGTGGCGTCGGCAACGCCCACGGTAATCTCGCCGTCGATTATCGCGCAGAATCCCGCCTTGGCCTCGCCACGGCTCAGCAGGTCGCCTTTCATCACATAGGCCCCTGCAATCTGCCCGTTGTCGCCGCGCACATCGGCAGCCTGCGCCACAAGCACCGCCGTAGAGTCGGCCAGCGCCTCCTTGCCTATCACCAGCCGCGGCGTAGCGCCCGTGGGGGTGAGTATGCGCAGCGCTATCCCCCCTACCACCGTATCACGGGCGGTGACAAACGCCGCCTCTTTCAGCGGCTCAGACACCTCGGCGGCTATGGAGTCGGCCACCGCAACCTGTCCATGCGCCACAGACTCCACAGGCAATCGGTCGTCGGGCGAACACGTAAGCAGGCATGCCAATATCGCGATACTTACAGCGAGCAGCAATCCCACCGTAAACCATGGAAAACGACTCCTTTCAGAGGGCTCTACAGCCGTGACAGAATCATCACCATCCTCCTCATCATCCTCGTCGCAATCGTGCGAGAATACTGCTCGGAGCGATGCTTTGCTGAACTGCCTGTGACTTACAGGAGCCATACCCGACGACGCCTCAGGCTCAGGGGCGGACTCTGATCGCGACTCCCGGGGCGTGATTATGCGTATTTCGTCATCATTGATTTCGTCATGCAGGTCAATGCTCATAGCGTTTCCTCCTTTTCAATTAGCTCTTTCAGTGCCTTCAGCGCCTCCTTTGAAGCCGAAACCTCGTGGCGGAACGTGCGGCAGTCCGACAGAATAAGCTTCTGCCGCTGCGGATTGATAAAGACAATGAAATCGCGGTTAACAATCAGGCTCTTACCGATGCGGATGACGCGGTTGTCGGCGGCATCGAGCATTGCAGCGATCTGCCCCTCAAGATGTCCGAGCTGCAGCGTCAGCACAAAGCGC
>JAIDSW010000295.1 GCA_029061025.1 Duncaniella sp. | reverse complement strand
CTCGGGGTGTAGCTCAGTTGGTTAGAGTACGCGTCTGGGGGGCGTGAGGTCGCTAGTTCGAGTCTAGTCACCCCGACCAAAGCAAAAGTCAAAAGCAGTTTTCAATCGCGAGTCTCCCCCGACCCGCGATTTTTTTTTGCGTCAAAAATAAATAGGTTAATGAATGTTAATTGCTTTGCTGGTTTGTAACAATATTGTAACTTTGCCAAACATTAACCATAACCTAACCACATGAAACATCTCAAGCGCATCTCCATTGCTGTCCTTTCCTCCCTTGCCATGCTCGCCACGGCAAGCTGCAACCGATGCGCATCGAGCTCTGAAGCCGCCGGCTCCACAGCCACAAATTACATCAAACCCACGCGCGTATTCTGCGCCGATTCAGCCTACTCATATATTCGCGACCAGGTAAAATTCGGGCCTCGCGTTTCAGGCTCGGAAGGCAATTCGGCATGCCAAAAATACATCATCGACGCCCTCAAGGCCGACAGCGCCGTGGTGACGGTGCAATCCGCCGAAGTCAAGGCTTTCAATGGCGACCGCCTGCCGATATGCAACATCCTCGGCTCTTTCAACCCCGAATGCAACAACCGCATCCTCCTCCTCGCCCACTACGACACCCGCCCCTGGAGCGACAATGAAACCGATCCGGCCAAGGTACCCGTGCCCGTGCCCGGTGCCAACGACGGCGCCAGCGGCGTGGCCGTGCTCCTCGAGATCGCCCGCCAGCTTCGCAACAATCCCCCGCAAAACATAGGCGTGGACATGCTCTTCGTCGACGCCGAAGACTACGGCACGAGCGAAGGATTCTCCACCAACGACGAATCATGGTGTCTCGGCACCCAATACTGGATACGCCACACCCCCTACACCGAAGAAAACAAGCCCCGCTACTGCGTGGTGCTCGACATGGTGGGCGGCATCAACGCCCGCTTCCACCGCGAATATTATTCTGACCAGATAGCATCAGGCGTCGTCGACAAAATATGGTCCGTCGCCGAGCGCAGCGGATTTGCCGACCGGTTCGTCAACTCCACCGGAGGAAACATCATCGACTGCCACGTGTATATCAACCGCATAGGTATCCCCGCAATCGACATCATCGAGTCGCGCAACGAGGAGACCCGCTCGTTCCCTCCCACATGGCATCGCAACAACGACAACATCCAGAATATCGACAAGTCGTCGCTCAATGCCGTAGGTCAGACAGTTCTCAACCTCATCCAACTCGAAAAATAATATAATGACAATCAACCAGGCACAGGATCAGATAGTAGAAGAATTTTCCGAAGTCGACGACTGGATGGACCGCTACGCCATGATCATCGATCTCGGCAACTCCCTCCCACCAATCGACGAAAAGCTCAAGACCCCCGACCGCATCATCGAAGGATGCCAGAGCCGGGTGTGGCTCGACGCCGAGCAAAACCCCGACGGCACCCTATCGTTCACGGCCGACTCCGACGCCATAATCGTCAAAGGCATCATATCGCTTCTCATCTCCGTGCTCAACAATCACACACCCGACGAGATACTCGACACACCCCTCCACTTCATCGACGACATCGGCCTGTCGCAGCACCTCTCACCCACACGCTCCAACGGACTGCTGGCCATGATAAAGCAGATGCGCATGTATGCCCTCGCCTTCAAAGCCAAAAACGAGCAAAAATAATTACATCCACAACACCATCCAAAAAAATTTAACGGGAAAACGGCCCACAACGCACCGTTGTTCCCGTTATTTTTCGTATCTTAGCCCCACGAAAACCCATAAACCGATCAATACATGTTTAAAGACCAACCCAAAGGACTGCTTCCCGCAGCGTTAAGCAACATGGGAGAGCGATTCGGCTACTACATCATGAACGCCGTGCTCGTGCTCTTTCTATGCTCTAAATTCGGCCTCTCCGAAGAAACCTCAGCACTCATCTACTCATTCTTCTACGCCGGAATCTACGTGCTCAGCCTCGTAGGCGGCGTGATCGCCGACAAAACCCAAAACTACAAAGGCACCATCATCTCAGGCCTCATCGTCATGACGATAGGATACATCGTCCTCTCGATCCCCATTTTCGCCACCGCCGAAAACCACATTTGGCTCCTCACCCTCACCTGCATCGCCCTCTTTTTCATCGCCTTCGGCAACGGCCTCTTCAAAGGCAACCTCCAGGCAATCGTAGGCCAGCTCTACGACAACCCCCGCTACGCCGCCCAGCGCGACTCAGGCTTCCAGATCTTCTACGTATTCATCAACATCGGCGGCGTAGTCGCCCCCTTCGTAGCACCCATGCTCCGCTCATGGTGGCTCGGTGAAAACGGCCTGGCCTACAACGCATCACTCCCCGCACTCTGCCACGAATACCTGAGCGTTACCGACAACATGAGCACCCAGAACCTCAACAACCTCTACGCGCTCATCACCGAAGTAGGCGGACAGCAAGCCCAGAACATCAGCGAATTCTGCTCCCGCTACCTCAACGTATTCAACACCGGCATCCACTACTCATTCATCGCCTCCGTAGCCGCAATGCTCATCTCGCTCACCATATTCTTCTTCACTAAAAAAGGCCTACCCTCACCCGCCAAAAAGCAGGAAACAGAGACCGTAAAGATCACACCCGAAGAAAAAGCCGCCATGGCAAGCGAAATCAAGCAGCGCATGGCAGCCCTCTTCGCCGTGCTCGGCATCGCCATCTTCTTCTGGTTCTCATTCCATCAGAACGGCACCTCACTCTCACTCTTCGCCCGCGACTTCGTACGCACTGACTCCGTTCAGCCCGAAATCTGGCAAGCCCTCAACCCCTTCTACGTCATCATCCTCACACCCCTCGTAATGTGGCTCTTCGGCGCACTCGCCAAGCGAGGCAAAGTCATCTCCACCCCCCGCAAAATCGCCATCGGCATGGGACTCGCCGGCCTCGCCTACGTATTCCTCGCAATCTTCTGCGCCGCAAGCGGCTACCCCTCAGCCGAAGTATTCAAAGCCCTCCCCCCCGCCGAAGCCGCAGCCCTCAAGACCGGCCCGTGGGTACTCTTCGTGCTCTACTTCTTCCTCACCGTAGCCGAGCTCTTCATCTCACCCCTCGGACTATCATTCGTATCAAAAGTAGCACCCCGACACATGCAAGGCCTCTGCCAAGGCCTCTGGCTCGGCGCCACCGCCGTCGGCAACCTCCTGCTGTGGATCGGCCCGCTCATCTACAACGCCTGCCCCATCTGGATCGCATGGACCGTATTCCTCGCCGTCTGCCTCATCTCCATGGGCATAATGCTCGCCATGGTAAAATGGCTCGAGCGAGTCACCGATTAACCCCATCACATTATTGGACATCAATTAATATTGGCCCGGTAGCTAATTATCAGCCGCCGGGCCATACATTCTCCTTAGAGCAGATTTTATCTAAAAGAACAGATCATTCAATATTAAACCCTACGCGAGGACGTGAAGGCTTGGCGTCATCACTTTCCATTTTCGCCTTAATTGATTCATATTTTTGACGATCGCTCTTAGATAATGACGACTTTGTTCTTGCAATCACTTCTTCAAGAATTGCCATTGTGATTTTTGATTTGGCTTTTAAAGCGATTCTTGAAGCGTCATTGATTATCATTTCGATGTCGGAAGACACGTAACCATCCGTTAGATTTGAAAGTTTTTCATAATCTAACCCAAAATCATAAGGACGAGCCTTAAGATAGAGTTCAAACATTAACTTTCGGGCTTCAAAATCGGGTGGACCTACATAATATTTCTTATCAAGACGACCTGATCGCATAATCGCAGGGTCTATCGTGTCAGGAGTATTAGTGGCTCCTATAATAAAGATACCCTTATCTCCCGTGTGATCCATTAGAGCAAGCATTTCATTTACTGCGCTTCGTGACATCTCATGAACATCGCTATCTCGATTGGGAACGAGTTCGTTCATCTCTTCGAAGAAAATTATCGTAGGAGCATTTTCTTCAGCGTCCCTAAACATCTGTGCTATGTTTTCCTGAGTGGCATTAACCCATCGGCTTTTCAGAGAACTACCTGACTTTATATGCATAAAGTTAAAACCGACTTCTTCTGCAAAATGCTTTGCAAAGAAGGTTTTCCCACAGCCTGGAGGTCCATATAGTAACATTCCATTAGGTATTGTCAAGCCATACTTAGCGTATTCATCGGGCGAATTAAGCGCATCTATAACCTCGACTTGCATCTGGTCCTTCAGCTCTTGCATACCTGCTATGGCTGAAAATCCATTACCTTTAGGAACTGACACTTTCGTGCGCTTGGGCTTAGAATCATCGCTTTTTGATTTGCGCTGGTTATCTACGCGCTCTACTTTGATATCACCATTTAGTGCCTTGATAAAATCATCGGTTGACTCAAATCGCTCTTCAATGTCAGAAGCGAGAGCCTTGCGCATGATGTTTTGGAGATTCTCGTCAAGCTCAAACTTTTCAAGCCTTGGGAAATGAAGAGGCAGCTCACGTTGTGAGTCAATTTTATCACGCATCAAATTAACATCGCCTTTGCAGTCAGCCAATTCAACAAAATATGGAGGCATACCATATATTAGATTATACAGCACTGCCCCAGCTGAGAATATGTCTGATTTAACCGAGAATACTCCATTTAGAGCCTCCGGGGCTAAATAAAACGGAGATAAACCGTTCTTATTAAATGAAGAGCTTCCTTGCGAGAGATAACGGGCATAACCAAAATCTATAATGCGGGCTACTTGAGTTCCGGATGAAACATCAAGCATTACATTCTGGATGGAAATTTCATTGTGAATGATTGGTTCTGCAAGTGAGTGAAGGAACTTCAGTCCGTTTAGTACTCCGAGGGTGATATTTTTGGCATCATATACCGAACAATCACCTTCGCGAGTAAGGAATTGAGCGGTAGTTTCACCACTAATAAAGTCAAAAACAATGTAGGCATATTTCCTGCCGTTCAAAATTGTTTCGCCGCTGTCGCGGTATTTTACAATATTGGGGTGATTGAGTTGCTTTACTATCTCAACTTCAAGCACCCGATTCTCGTTGTCAAATTGCGTGCGATGTAATTTGGCGCAATTAATCTATAAAATCCCATATAAAGGCGTAATATCAGAGCATCCAGACGATTATTTTAGTCTCGATGCTTGATTTTT
>JAIDSW010000294.1 GCA_029061025.1 Duncaniella sp. | reverse complement strand
CGGCCACGGCATATCCCGATGTCAAGTCGGCTCTTGAGGCCGCTCGGATTAATGCCTGAAAAGAAGACCTGATATTTATTGGCGGCAGCAATTTTCTCATTGCCGATCTGCTGGGGTAGGTAAACCATCCACAGGTCTGAAGCGTTGAAAATATACAATAATATTTTCAACACTGACTATGGAAAAAACCTGGAGATGGTTTGGGCCGAAAGATCCCATCACCCTTTCCATGCTCAAGCAGATAGGCGTGGAAGGTATCGTAACATCGCTTCACCACCTGCCCGCCGGCGAGGTGTGGACCGAGGATGAAGTAATAAAAATGCGTGATTATATAGCCGACGGCGGCTTGCGCTGGAGCGTAGTGGAGAGTCTGCCGGTTAGCGAAAGCATAAAGTACGGCGGTGCTGACCGCGACAAGCTTATCGACAATTACATCGAAAGCCTTCGCAATCTCGGCAAAGCCGGGGTAAAGACCGTGTGCTACAACTTCATGCCGGTGCTCGACTGGGCCCGAACCGACCTTGAAAATCCCAACCCCGACGGGACTTCAAGTCTCTATTTCAATAAAGCCGAAATGGCTTATTTCGATATATATATCCTCAAGAGGAAGGATGCCGCCAAGTCATGGGACGCCGCTACCCTTGCCCGCGTGGAGCAACTCCGCGAGAAAATGACTCCCGAGGATGAAAAGCGCCTCGTGGAGAATATAATCGTAAAGACCCAGGGATTCGTAGGTGGGAATATTTCGGAAAGCGATAATGACCCTGTGGCCAAATTCAGGCAGTTGCTCGACCTGTACAAAGACATTGACGCCGACAAGCTGCGCGAGAATATGAAATATTTTCTCGAGAGGATAATGCCGGTGTGCGAGGAATATGATATCAACATGTGCGTCCATCCCGACGATCCACCCATGCCTCTGTTCGGACTGCCGCGCATAGTCACCTGCGATGCCGACATTGATGCTTTCCTCAAGGCTGTAGACAATCCTCACAACGGACTGACATTTTGTGCCGGATCGCTCAGCGCGGGAGCACACAACGATGTGGTGGAGCTTGCTAAGAAATATGCTCCGCGCACCCATTTCGTGCATGCACGCATATGCCGCGTGATGCCCGACGGAGATTTCAAGGAGTCGAGCCATCTCGATCCGCGGTTAATCGAAGTGGTGCGCACGTTTGAGAGGGAGCGTCCTGACGTCCCCATGCGTGTCGACCATGCTCCGCTCATGCTCGGCGACGAGAAAATGGGTTACAACGCCGGATACTCGTTCCACGGACGCATGCTCGCTCTCGGAATGGTTTCGGGAATCATGGCGACCGTGAATACTGAAAAATAAAAAAATTTTATCCCTCCTTACTATGAACGAACTGTTTTCAATCAAAGATAAAGTGGTGGTGATCACCGGGGGTACCGGTGTGCTCGGTCACTGCATTTCCCGTTACGTCGCATCGCAGGGTGCAAAAGTGGCCGTGCTGGGCCGACGTGCCGACGAAGGCAATGCCATAGTTACCGAAATCAAGGCCGACGGCGGAGAGGCCGTATTCCTCACCACCGACGTGCTCGACGCCTCGGTGCTCGAAAAGAACCGCGACGATATTCTCGCCCGATACGGACGCATCGATGCTCTGCTCAACGCAGCCGGAGGCAATATGCCCGGCGCTACGATTTCACCCTCGGGCAATATTTTCGACCTCGATATTTCCGACTTCCGAAAAGTGGTCGACATCAATCTTACCGGCACAGTATTGCCCACGCAGATATTCCTGAAACCGATGGTTGAGGCCGGCGGCGGCTCGATAGTCAATTTCTCGTCGATGGCAGCATTCCGACCGATGACACGAGTGGCCGGATATGCCGCGGCAAAGGCCGGCATCAGCAATTTCACGGCATTTCTCGCCACCGAGGTCGCCAAGAAGTTTTCGCCTTCGATTCGCGTAAATGCCATCGCTCCGGGATTCTTCCTGACCAATCAAAACCGCTCGCTGCTCACTAATCCCGACGGCTCACTGACCGAGCGTGGTGCCGACGTGATACGTCAGACTCCTTTCGGCCGGTTCGGAAAGCCCGAGGAGCTGTGCGGCACTATTCAGTACCTCATCTCCGAGGCCTCGGCTTTCGTGACCGGCACCGTGGCCGTGGTCGACGGCGGTTTCAATATATTTGCGATGTGACATTAAAATGAAAAAATATATCCTTACCCTTATAGTGGCCTCAATAGCCACACTCGTTTCTATGGCTCAATCTGATTCTACTCTTTATATCGACGGATCGCAAGGCAGGCTTTATACATGTATCTCCCTGCCCGACGGCGATTCCAAGTGCCCGATGGTGATTCTTTCACACGGCTTCGGGTCCGACATGAACTCTCCCATTATTGCGTCGCTGGCTAAGGAACTTCCCGCGAGAGGCATAGGCGTGGTGCGTTTTGATTTCAACGGTTGCGGTAAAAGCGACGGTGAATTTCAGAATATGACCGTGCCTAACGAAATAGAGGACTTGCTGGCAGTAATTGCGTGGACAAGACTTCAACCGCGCACGGGCAGCATTTCGCTCGCAGGTCACTCGCAGGGAGGCGTGGTGAGCGGAATGGCAGCCGGAACTGTTGGTGACACGCAGGTGAAATGTCTTGCATTGCTTTCAGCTGCCGCCGTACTTCGTGAAGACGCATTGCGCGGCAGCACTCAGGGTGCGAAATATAATCCCTGGCATCTCGACAAACCCTACTATATGATTCCCGGCAGAAATCTCAAGCTCGGCCGCGCATATATCCAGACAGCCATGACGCTTCCCATTTATGAGACTACGTCGCGTTACGCGGGTCCTACCCTCGTGCTCAACGGCATGGCTGATGTGGTGGTTCCATACACCTATGGAGAACTGTACCATAAACTCATGCCGCAAAGCAGCCTTCAGTTGATTCCGGGTGAAAACCACGGACTCACTGAGAATCTGCCCTACGCCACGACTCTGATTGCCGACTGGATCGAGCAGCAGCTCAAGCCTTGAGCATCTGCTCTACCACCACTGCATTATTATACTCACGGTCATGCGACGAATACAGTAGCGTGACCGCAGGTTGAGACGCAACTGTCTCTTTCAGTTTCACAAAAGCCGGATTGGATTCCAGTTCGGCTTTATATTTTTCCACAAACTGAGGCCAGAGCCCGTCAGGGTCAGTGTGAAACCATTCGCGTAATTCTGTAGAGGGGGCTATATCCTTATCCCATAGATCATAATGAAATGTCTCGTGCGACAGTCCGCGCGGCCATAAACGGTCAATATACACTCTGAATCCGTCGGAGGCGTCGGCCGGTTCATAAGCACGTTTTATCTGAATAGTCTGTTTCATATTTCGTTGGTATTTATGCTATATTTCTTAAACAACATTCCCATGACAAATGTTATAGTTACAGATTACTGAACAAACTAAAAACAAAACGAATTATGGACAAATACGTATGCGAAGTGTGTGATTGGGTATATGACCCCGCAACAGGTGACCCCGACAATGGTGTAGCTCCCGGCACAAAATTTGAAGACCTCCCCGAAGACTGGGTATGCCCCATCTGCGGTGTCGGCAAAGACCAATTCCGCAAGGAGGATTGACTCTGTATCCACTAAAAAATACTGTCACGCGACATAGGGAAAATATCTCTTTGCCGCGTGATTGATTTTCAACTGGTTCCATTCATTTTCGTAATTTTCCAAACATTTAAATCGCCGTTTTTCGTAATTTTCCAAACATTTAAATCGCTATTTTTCGTAATTTTCCAAACATTTAGCCTGTATTTTCCTTGGCTACCGACGATTATTTTTTGTCTTTTTCACGAAAATTCCGTAACTTGAGGTCAATAAATCACCCAACTTATGAACAACGAAATGATAGACCTCTGCCTTGGCATAGCTGTCAGGGCACACAGGGGTCAGAAGTACCCTGACGGTAATCCGGTAATACTCCACCCTCTCACCGTAGGACTCAAAGGCTCAACGCCCGATGAGATATGCGCGGGATTTCTCCATGATGTCGTGGAGGATACCGATGTTACTTTCGATGATCTGCTGGCTGAAGGCGTAGCCCCGAATATCGTCGATGCTTTAAGGTTGCTCACACACGACAAAAGGGAAGAGTTTCTCGACTATGTAAGGCGTATCGCCCGCTCGGGTAATGAGCTCGCCATTGCCGTGAAACTCAACGATCTCTCCCACAATCTCGATCGCGGCCGACGGATGGGATACGACCGGTTGGTCGCCAAACACGAATCGGCTCTCGATGTATTCCGTAATGAATATGGAAAAGGCTGCGCCGACGATTGACGGCACAGCCTCGTAAAGATATGACGGAAGTTGATTAGTAATTCTTGGCTTCGATTTCGAAATATGCCTGAGGATGCTTGCACACGGGGCAGATTTCGGGAGCTTTCTTGCCCACGTGGATGTGGCCGCACTCCTGGCACTGCCATACGCGGTCATCATCGCGCGAGAATACGATGCCTTCTTTCATGTTGCCGAGCAGCTTGAGGTAGCGCTCCTCGTGGGTCTTTTCGATATCGCCTACAAGTCTGAAAAGCTTGGCAATATCAGTGTAACCTTCCTCATCGGCAACCTTTGCGAAATCATAATACATATCGGTCCACTCGAAATGCTCGCCGGCGGCTGCATCTACAAGATTAGCCTCGGTGCCGGGCACTTCGCCGCCGTGGAGAAGCTTGAACCATATCTTGGCATGAGCTTTCTCGTTAGAAGCGGTCTCGGTGAATATCTGTGAGAACTGTACATAGCCGTCCTCTTTAGCCTTCTTGGCATAGTAGGAATATTTTACATAAGCCTGCGATTCGCCGGCAAACGCGATACGAAGATTTTCTTCAGTCTTTGAGCCTTTAAGTTCTTTCATAACAAAAAATAGTTTTTAACGTTTGGTGTAAGTACAACAAATGTCTGCCGCAATTTGTTCACGGATTTTTTGCTACCGGGTTGCATTTTTATTGCCGTAACTTTGCATCGTAATCATAAAACTGCAAAATTATGGAACATAACCACACTCATAATCATCACCATCATGACCACGGATGCGATCATGACGGAGCATGCTGTCACGCACATCACGGTGGCGGAGCATCGGCATGGACAGCTCCGGTAATATCAGGTCTAATGCTTGTCGGCGGATTGCTGATGAGCCACTTCGGCGTGCAGTTTTTCGCCAACCGATGGGTTGAACTCGCATGGTATATCGTGGCATTTCTTCCCGTGGGAATACCGGTGATGAAGGAAGCCGCCGAGGGTATAGGCAGCGGCGATTATTTCAATGAAAATACTCTCATGGTGATTGCCTGCATAGGCGCTTTCTGCATTTGGGAATTGCCCGAGGCCGTTGTTGTGATGCGTTTCTCTTCGATAGTTGAGAGTCTGCAACACGGGGCAGTATACCGCGCCCGCGCCGACATTTCACGACTTATCGACGGAGGTGTGAAAAAAGTCACCGTAATACGCGACGGGAAAAC
>JAIDSW010000293.1 GCA_029061025.1 Duncaniella sp. | reverse complement strand
CGCTCTGGGGTTCGTCGGCAACTACGCCCCGCGTGGACTTTCACCACAGATGTATGACATGCCCGTCATACCACGAAAAAGAGCGGGCTCTCTTCCCGCTCCTTTTCATGTTCTCTTTTGCTGTTTTGCTCTAAATGTCACATCACGCTCTGCGCCAACTTGGCCGAGATGCGGCTGAGGCGCTGAGCCTGCGCGGGGGTGAGAGTGCTCTGCGCACCCTGCAATTTTTCCGAGAGTCTCTGAGCCTGCTCCATAGCCGAAGCATAATCAGTCATGGCGCTCATATCTCCGGCCATAGCCTTCTTGTAGAGCGGGATTATCTTGTCGCAATAGCGCTCATACTCGTCGAGGATACTGTCCCAGTTGTTGGAGGCTTCGGCCACAGGTGCTACATAATCATCCTCGGCCGGTTCACCGGGCTCAAAGTCGTTGCACGGGTCCATTTCGCGGGTATTGATCGAGATGCGGAATGTCTCGGCACCACGCAGTTTATCTGGCCAGCCGTCAATATAAATCTTCACCTTACCCATCTCTCCCTCACGCAGGCTCAGGAACTCGGATGACGACCTCCAGTTGATGTCCTCGAGAGTGGCATTCTTGCGATCGAGCACATTGCCCTTGCCATCGAGAATCTCATAGCCTATTCCGAGCTTTGTATAACCTCCGGCCGTATCATAGGCTGTACGCTTGATGTCAAATGAAAATTCATTGGAATATTCCGACAGCGGATACGTACCTTCGACGAGTTCAAAGTATTCACCCATGTTACCATCGATTTTCGTGGTCTCGGGCGAAAGTGATTCCGCCATTTTCTTGCCGCAGGCGGTGAATGCAAGAGCGATTGACACTACTGTTAAAATCTTACTGATCTTCATTGCAATTATTGATATTAAACGATTTGGTATTAGTAATGCGCCCTGATGGCGCAGCGGCATCAAAATTACATCAAAATATCCTCCGCTCCGCATCTTCGGTCTCAAAGGGAACAAAGTGGACTGCACGGCGCCGCAATGGACCAAAAGGGACTCGGCGCAATAGGGCAAGAGTATGTAACTTTGCTCGCGCGCAGGCCTGCCCCGGCATAATAGTCTTGCGTGATTCAGGAAAATTATATAAATTTGCAATCGTTGACCTCCCCGCAGAAGCCTCGGTCGATACGATGCAATGCAGGGCGGGTCGACCGGATCGGCGGGATGCTAAGAGAAGCATCCCGGATCATAAATATTGAAAAGCGTTTACCCGACGCTCTTTCCTGACAAGCAGAAAACTGGGAAAATTCTAATCACTGTCGAGGAATGAGACAACGGTAGATGCCTTGTGGATATGTTAATATTCCGCCTTACTCCGCCACGCGAGTGACGGGTGAGGCGGGGGTGTGACAGCATATTCGGTGTGAGGCTTCTGCACGTTGTCCGTCCTACAGTGATGGGCAATTCCCAGTGCCTCAGCTTGAAGGACGGACGACAGGTATGGTTCTCACACTTTTCTTTTGTCCACATTCTCACTTTGATGCCTCCGGCGGGAACCACGAGGCTCTTGAAAAAATCCATGTCACAGCCTTCTACCTCAACGACTGAAAAATGGTGGGCCTACCTGTTTGCAATCTGTATCCTTGGTATTGCCGCAGTCACGGTATCGCTCATCAGCTCCACCGAACTCCCGCAGACCATCATCGGTGCCCTGCTGGGCGTGGCGATGACCGTATTTGCCACCTACTTCCTTTTCAAAGGCCAGTCGAAGCAGCAGGTGGCCCTGCTTGAGCAGCAGTCAAGGCAGCAGGTGGAGATACTGAAACAACAGAACATCATCGAGCGGGAGCAGGAAAAAGACAGCGAGACATTCAAGCAGAGGCTTTCGACCTACAATAACTTCCTCAACTCACTCTGTGCCTACGTGACCGACAGCACCGAGAAAAACAAAAAATCGCTCATCTTCCACACCATGGCTATCAGGATGCACGCCGCGCCCGGGACGGTGCAGCCGTTTGTAAACAGCGTGTCGAAAATCATACAGGTCACCGGCAACAAGGAAAAATCCGAAATAAGCGATCTTATCAATACACTCAACGACATCAGCAGCCTTTTCCACACGGAACTGTACGGCGCAAACTCCGGGGCCGAATCCGTAGCGCTGCAAGGCTTCATCGACGCCATCACCAACAGCCTCGAGGAGCCGAGTGAAAATGAAAAGATACAGGAGAATATCGAGGATGAAAAGGAAGATGAGGCCGCTATGGCCACCAACGCGCCCGGGAGCTGGGACGCCAAAGTGAAGGAGCTCGCGGCTAAAGGCTGGAAGCTCACTTCGGGCAATGACTCCATCACCCTCGAATCAGCATCGACTCCGGTGGTGATCTCCGTCAACCGCAAGAAAGGCAAATATGCCATCGAAGCCTCAAAGGAGGGCGACAGCGATTTCTCCCAGAATCTCAAAGACACCTTCGGAGGCGCACGCCGATACGGCACATGGTGGCGCGAGCTCCCCATATCCAACTACGGAGTGAAAGGCGGCACGCTCCTGGCGCAGCTCCCTGTCAACGACCGCGCCCGCACCTCGGTAGTAAAGTGGATCGACAAGCTCCTTGACTCGGGTATCGTGTGAGATTCTAATCAATATGTAGAATAAAAATCATGCCTGAATGGATTCAAAATATTTGCGATTTCTTTGCCGCCGTCGGGGACTTCTTCGTCGCGGTCGGGGACTTCTTCGTCGCGATGTGGAACGACGAGGAGCGCTGGCTGTGCATAGGCGGATTTTTCGTGTTTCTGATTATGTTCTGCAAGATTTTTCTCGCCCCCATTCTTACGCTATTCGGAGTCGGCAATGGCGGCAGCAGCTCACCCCGCAAGAAAAGCAACCATAAATCATCCAAAAAGAGTACAAAGATGAAAGTCACGATCAAAGGCGTGTATCAGATGAACGGTCCCAAACCGTTCACGCGCGAAATCCTCATCTCCCCCTCCGAATCAAGCTACTATTCACAGCTGGCCGCCAGCAAGACGAAACAGGCTCAATGGATCAGCGCCAATTTCCCCGGCGCCGATACCGCCCGCGGCTTCTCAATGGCTATTAATATCAAGTAATCTATTCTTTAGCTTACCATCCTGTATACACTCCGATATGAAAAATATCCGGTCAACCCTCGCAAGAATTATCGAGGCCGACAGTGGCAACGACAGACTGAGCCGTATCTACGACGTGTATATGCTCGTCATAATTTCGCTGAGTATTATTCCGCTTATGGTGGATGATTATACCACTCCCTTTATAAGAGCGATAGCATGGATTACTGTAATGGCGTTTCTGATCGACTTCGTCACCCGCTGCTACGTGGCTCCGGTGATGAAAGAATATGAGGGAAAGCCGTTCTACCGCCGCTACCCTTTCTGCTTCATGGGGCTTGTAGACTTCCTTTCGATCATGCCGGTGGCATCACTTATTAGCTATAAGTTCACGCTGTTCCGTATGTTCAGGCTCATCAGGATAGTGGCATTGCTCAAATTCACCCGATATACCGACGAGGACGAGAAATTTATCGCGGTACTGAAGAAGCAGAAAAGGATTCTCACAACCATATTCCTCTTTACGGCGCTTTACATATTCATCACCGCGCTTATCATGTATAACGTGGAGCCACACGTGAATCCTGAGACAGGCGAAATGACATTCGGCAATTTCTTCGACGCCCTGTATTGGTCGACCGTCACGCTCACTACCGTAGGCTACGGTGATCTGTGCCCAGTATCGGCCTACGGCAGAATCGTATCAATGATTTCCTCGGTATTCGGCATAGGACTCATAGCTTCCACTTCAAGCATACTCACGCAGGGATTCATCCAGCAAATGAACAAGGACAACTAATCATAACCATAATGAAATTCAAATTTATCACTTTATGTGCCATTGCTGCCGCGATGCTGGCATCATGCGCCAAGAAAGCCGACAACACTGAGCTATATCAGGAAATCAAGTCGGTCGACAAGATGGTATTCGCCTCTATGGCTATCACCAAGACATCGAAAATGGAAAGCTCAGGCTGGTACACTGTGGGTAAGCGAATCGCAGTGTATTCTTACGACTCCTATTTGCGAGCCTACATCGACCTGTCGGCACTGCAGATGGACGACCTCGTTTTCGACGATAAGAACATGACCGTAAAGGTGACCCTTCCTCCGGTGGTGACCGAGATAGCCGGGCGCGACATGGAAATGCGTAAGGAGTATGACAACATAGGGATGCTCCGGTCAGACATCGACTCCAAGGAGCGCGCCGAAATGAAGGAAAAAGCCAATGCCTCATTCAAGGCTGAGGTCGAGGAAAATCCCACTTTCAGACAGCATCTCATAGAGGCCGCCCAGCGCAAAGCCCGCAAATATTTCGAGACAATCTTCGAAGCCAACGGCTACACCGCCTCTATTGATTTCAAACCATCCAAGTAAGCCCGTCACATCATGAAAGAGAATAAAAACACCAAGCTCAATCGTAAGCTCATAATTCTTGCCGCAATAGCCGCAGTAATATTGGTAGTGGCAATATACTTCTCGCTGCCGTCTTACAAGAAAACCATCGAAGTAGGCAAAGGGCGTATAGCCAACATCGAGACTATGGCTCAACTGTGTGTCATCGACCTCTACAATGAGGTACCGATACTTGACACGATCAACGACAAGGTGATGTTTGCAATCCAGAAGCAGAGAGGCAGCGTGTCGTTCGACCTCGAAAATATGCACATCGACGCCGACGGCGACACCGTTAAGGTCACACTTTCACCTGAAATCATTGACATCTATGAAGCTACCGAGGATAATTCATGGGAGGTAATAGACACCAAAGCCATCGGCACGCTGGCATTACTCAAGAGCGACAAATTTACCGACGAAGAAGAAAATGCCCTGAAAGCCAACATTCGTGAAAAAACATGCAAGCAGCTCTATCACAACGGCACTATAAAGCGCGCACGCGCCGAAGCGGCTGAAAACCTCCGCTCGCTGATGGAGAAAGTTTACCGCAAGCCCGTAAAAGTCACCGACCCCACTCCCCTCGGCGCCCGATACGAGGAATATAAATAACTCCACGCCCCGACTTCGTCAAAACACATCGCCACAAAACAACATTAAAGTTCTGATAATCCGGCGCGACAATAACACCATAACAATCAGCCACGGCAATAGCACATTGATAATCAGTCGTAGGGACATCGCTTTGCGATGTTTCCAAGAATGGCAAAATGGTAATTTCGCTGCGACGGCAACACCCCGCTCCCGGCAGCTGATAAATTGCGACGGCAACGCCCCGCTCCCTACAGCGGATTAATCGTACCGGAGGTACGTAATTACCTGAAACCCCGCACTTTAGTGCGGGGAAGGGACATCACACAAACATCGCGTCCAGGCAGGACGCCTCGTGTGAAGAACAGTCGCGACCTTCGCTGACGATACGATGCGTCCCACCGGGTTATAGTGGTCGGAAGACCAACCATTTTATATTGATAGATTGTTCTACAATAAAAACGACATATTAT
>JAIDSW010000292.1 GCA_029061025.1 Duncaniella sp. | reverse complement strand
CGTCAGACAATCGTGGGTATCAACAAGTATCGTCTTGACCACGAAGATCCCATCGACATCCTCGAAATCGATAATACCGAGGTGCGCAAGGACCAGGTGGCCCGCCTCGTTGACCTCAAGGCTCACCGCGACGAAAACGCCGTGAAAGAAGCCCTCAAGGCCATCACCGAATGCGTGCGTACAGGCCAAGGCAACCTCCTCGACCTCGCTGTCAAGGCTGCCGGCGTGCGTGCAACCCTCGGCGAGATTTCCGATGCCTGCGAAGAAGTAGTAGGCCGTTATAAAGCAGTAATCAAAACCATCTCAGGCGTGTATTCCGAAGAAACCAAGAAGGATCCCGACTTCCTCAAAGCCCGCGAAATGACCGAAGAATTCGCCAAGCGCGAAGGTCGCCAGCCCCGTATCATGATTGCCAAAATGGGTCAGGACGGCCACGACCGCGGCGCCAAGGTGGTAGCCACCGGTTATGCCGACTGCGGTTTCGACGTCGACATGGGCCCGCTGTTCCAGACTCCCGCCGAAGCTGCCCGCATGGCTGTGGAGAACGACGTGCACATCCTCGGCGTGTCGTCGCTTGCCGCCGGTCACAAGACCCTCATACCTCAGGTTATCGAGGAGCTCAAGAAACTCGGCCGCGAGGATATCCTCGTCACTGCCGGCGGTGTGATCCCCGCTCAGGACTATGACTTCCTCTACCGCGCAGGCGTGGCAGCCATCTTCGGCCCCGGTACCCGCATCCCCACCTCGGCCATCAAGATGCTTGAGATTCTCAACGACGCCGAATAATCACCGATTACATAAGGCTGATCACTCAGCCTATCTTCTTATCAATAAGCGTCCTGCGGTATTCCGCAGGGCGCTTATAACATATTTTAACACTATTTTTGTTAACCATTCACCATTTCCGCATGTTTTATAATCAAACATAAAAAACATTTACAACGAAACATTAACAACATATTAAAAACAAACAATTATGAACACCGCACCGTTACAAGGAATTAAAGTAGTAGACTTCACAGAAGTACAGTCAGGTCCTTCATGTACCCAGATGCTTGCATGGCTGGGTGCCGACGTAATTAAGATAGAGCGCCCCGGCGTGGGTGACGCTACCCGTAAGGAACTTCAGTTTAATCCTGACCTGCCCAGCTACTATTACCTTCAGCTTAATTCCGACAAGAAATCGCTTACACTTGACGCCAAGACCCCCGACGGCAAGGAAGTGCTTACAAAACTTATCAAGGAAGCCGATATATTTGTTGAAAACCTCCATCCCGGAGCTATGGATAAGCTCGGATTCAGCTGGGAAGCAGTTCACGCTCTCAACCCCCGCTGTATCTACGGTACCATCAAGGGCTTCCCTGTATCATCAAAATACGCCAACCTCAAGGCCTACGAACCTGTTGCACAGGTGACCGCAGCTGCCGCTTCTACAACCGGTATGTATGAAGGTCCCGCCAACATTCCTACTCAGAGCGGTGCGGCTCTCGGTGACTCAAATACCGGTATGCACCTGCTGATCGGTCTGCTCGCAGCCCTTATGCAGCGTGAAAAGACCGGCGAAGGTGTCTACGTTTATCAGTCGATGCACAACGCATGTCTTAACCTCTGCCGTATCAAGACCCGCGACCAGCTTACTCTTGACAAGATCGGCTATCTTACTCAGTTCCCGCAGTATCCTAACGGTAAATTCGGCGACTGTGTACCTCGCGCCGGTAACATCGAAGGTGGTGGCGTGCTCGGCTGGACTTACAAGTGTAAACCTGCCGGCGGTTATGACACCGAAGTTGATGCCAACAACTACGTATACATCATCCTTCAGCGCGGCGCCAAGGACTTCGAGCTCTTCTGCAACGCAGTGGGCTTCCAGGATTGGCTTACCAACCCCGATTTCAATACCGCCGACGCCCGTGACCGTCACAAACAGGAAATTTACGCCCGTATCGGCCAGTGGACTGCCGACAAGACCAAATTTGAGGTTACCGATATTCTCGGCAAGGCAGGCGTTCCTGTAGGTCCCGTGCTCTCGACCAAGGAAATCATGACAGATGAATCGCTCTACGACGGCAATACCCTCGTCCGCATCAACCAGGGCGGCGAAATCGGTGAATTTGTCACTGTAGGATGTCCTTTCACAATGTCCAACTATCAGCCTACCTACGGTCCTGCTCCCGCCCTCGGTGAAAACACCGCCGAAGTGCTTACCGCCCTCGGATACACCGCCGAGCAGCAGGCTGAGATGGCCAAGAACGGTACTACCGAACCTCTTGCTAACGGTACGATGTAATTCCACCCCGTTAACTCGACATCAGAACACACCGAGCGGCTTGCGACCGAAAGCTCTCTCGCAAGCCGCTTTACATTTAAAGATATGACTCACTTCAACTAACAAGAACAAAAAAACAAACTATTATGGCAACAGCTACAACAACTCCCGCCGCTACTCCTGCCGCAAAACCTCAGTTCCCCGAGCAGGTGACCGGTATGTATATTTTGGCAGAATCTCTTCGCCGACTTAATCTAATGGACGTATACGGCCTCGTAGGTATCCCTGTGACCGAAGCCGCTTACGCTATGCAGAAGGTCGGTATCAACTATTACGGTTTCCGTTTCGAGCAGCAGGCCGGTATGGCCGCAGCCACCCACGGCTATCTCACCAAGACCCCGGGTGTACTTCTCACCGTATCGTCGCTCGGCTTCCTCAACGGATTGACCGCCACCACCAACGCCACCGTCAACTGCTATCCTATGATACAGATTTCAGGTGCATCAGACCCCACGATGGTCGACATGAACATGGGTACCTACGAGCAGCTTGATCAGCTCAACACGGCGCGTCCTCTTGTAAAGGCCGCTTTCCGTTGCAGCCATGCCAAGGATATTCCCGCAGCAGTGGCTCGTGCTTATCGTGCCGCCATCAGCGGT
>JAIDSW010000291.1 GCA_029061025.1 Duncaniella sp. | reverse complement strand
CCCCCCCCCCCCCAACCCCCCCCCCCCCCCCCAAAAATACAACAAAAAAACCACAAAAAAAATCCCCCCCGGGGGCCTGGGTGGGGCGCTCCTTCGGCGCCCCCGGCCGGGCAAAACGGTAACTTCCGCAGCATCAATCGTCGCATCGCCGTGACGCGCCATATGCACTGCCGGCGATTATCGTTGGAATCTGACGGAATTTTTATTACCTTTGCGGTAAATTTTTTCTAAATGGATACCTCCACCCGCATCAGATTCGTATTCATCGCCGCGCTGTGGCTTGCGCTGTGCTATATCGTCATAGCATCGCAGCCGTTTACGCCGTGGATCGCTTTCGTACTCGTCACGTCGGGTATCGTGGTGTGGGTGCCTCTCTACAAGAAGTATATAAAGAATGGCAAACGCGACAAATGACTCTGCTTCTCAAGCGCCGCTTTATCCGCTCCTTAGCGCGATCGATTCCCCGGCCGACCTTCGCCGATTGCCCGTCGACCGGCTTCCGGAAGTGTGCGAGGAACTGCGACGCTTTCTTATTGCTTCTCTCTCCAAGAATCCCGGACATTTCGCTTCGTCGATGGGAGCCGTAGAGCTTACCGTCGCCCTACACTACGTATTCAATACTCCCTACGACCGTATAGTATGGGACGTGGGGCATCAGGCCTACGGACACAAGATACTTACAGGTCGCCGTGACCGCTTCGAGACCAACCGCACTCTGGGCGGATTGAGCGGATTTCCCAATCCCGCCGAGAGTCCTTATGATACTTTCATAGCCGGGCATGCCTCCAACTCCATTTCGGCAGCATTAGGTATGGCCGTGGCTTCGCAGCTGCAACCCGATGAGCCGAAACGCAACGTGGTAGCGGTGATAGGCGACGCCTCGATAAGCGGCGGTCTCGCTTTCGAGGGACTCAACAACGCCGCCAACTCCAATGCCGACCTGCTAATAATACTCAACGACAACGATATGTCGATCGACCGCAATGTGGGTTCGCTCAATTCTTACCTTGCCCACATGACGGCGTCGAAGGCCTACAATAATTTCCGCTACCGCACCTACAAACTCTTGCGCAAACTGCATCTGGTCAGCGACCGCTCGCGAGGGAAGATATTGCGGTTCAACAACAGCCTGAAGTCGCTTATCACCGACGAGCAGAATATCTTTGAAGGACTGAACATCAGGTATTTCGGGCCTTTTGACGGACACGATACCGAAAATCTCGTCAATGTGCTCCGCGACATCAAGGACATGAAAGGCCCCCGCATACTGCATCTGCGCACCGTGAAGGGGCGCGGCTACGCGCCCGCCGAAGCTGACCCGGCTCACTGGCATGCTCCCGGCCGCTTCAATCCCGCCACGGGCGAGCGCATCACATCGCCGGGCGAGAACCAGAAATATCAGGATGTATTCGGCAAGACACTCGTAAACCTTGCCGCAAAAGACCCGCGCATAGTGGGCATCACCGCCGCCATGCTTTCGGGCACGTCGATGATAATGATGCAGAAGGCTTATCCTGACCGCACGTTTGACGTGGGTATTTCCGAAGGTCATGCCGTGACATTTGCCGGCGGCCTGGCCAAAGACGGCATGCACCCGTTTGTGGCAATATATTCGTCGTTTCTCCAGCGCGCCTACGACCATATAATCCACGATGTAGCTATTCAGGGACTCCCTGTAGTGTTTGCCATTGACCGCGCCGGCATTGTGGGCGAGGATGGCGTGACACATCACGGGGCATTTGACCTGGCATATCTCCGCTCAATTCCCGGAATCACCGTGAGCGCCCCGCGCGACCCGCAATATCTCAGCCGCCTTATGCTTACAGCCGCTGAAGCCACCGGGCCGTTTTCCATCCGTTACCCCCGCGGCAGCGGCCGTAACCTTGAGCCTGAGATGAAAGAGCTGTCACCGCTCCCGGTGGGACGTGGCGAATGTCTGCGCCAGGGCAAGGATATTACCGTGCTCACCATAGGCACCGTGGCTGCCGACGCTATAGCCGCCATCGACCGCCTCATCGCCGCCCGACCCGATATAACCGTGGCTCACTACGACATGATATACCTCTCACCCATCGACGAGACGATTCTTGCTGAAGTCGCCGCCAAGGGCACGCCTGTAATAACCGTGGAAGACGGCACGATAAAAGGCGGACTCGGTTCGGCGGTGCTCGAATGGATGGCCGACCACGATTTCAGCCCGGTGGTGCGCCGTCTGGGTATGCCCGACCGGTTCGTTACGCAGGGCACAGTAGCGCAGCTCAAGGCCATGTGCGGCTATGACGCCGACGGCATATACAACACTCTCCAATCACTAATCCCCCAAGCCTGATGAAAATCGTGATAGCAGGAGCCGGTTCGGTAGGCTCACACTTGGCCAAGATGCTCTCGCGCGAGGAGCAGGACATCACGCTCATCGACACTGACACCGAGCGTCTGGCCGCCATCGACGCCAACTACAACCTGCTCACCGTCAACGGCAATCCCACCTCGTTTCAGGTGCTCAGTCAGGCCCACATAGAGGGGTGTGACCTGTTTATCGCCGTCATGCCCCACGAGACACGAAATATTGTGGCATGTGCCATTGCGAGCAGTCTGGGAGCGAAAAAGACGGTGGCGCGCGTAGATAACTTCGAGTATAAGATGCAGGCCCACAAGGATTTCTTTGCATCGCTCGGCGTGGCCGACGTGATTTATCCCGAGTATCTCGCGGCTGTGGAGATCATCACGGCTCTCGAGCACAACTGGGTGCGCCACTGGTTTGAGCTTCACGACGGAGAGCTGATAATCGTGGGCGTAAAGATACGCGACAACGCTCCCATCATAGGCATGCAGCTCAAGGAGCTCGCCATGACCCATCACTACTTTCACGTCGCCGCCATCAAGATCATTCATGAGACCAGTTTTCCGCGCGGCGACGAGTT
>JAIDSW010000290.1 GCA_029061025.1 Duncaniella sp. | reverse complement strand
CCTTCGCTGAGCTACGGCGGCGCCGGTTACGAATAATTCAGCGCCCACGGGCGCTATTTGATTTTTGACACAGCCTCCTATTAGTGGCTTATTTACAGCTGTATAGGAATGTTGTTACTTCGCTGCGGCGAGGGCGGTGCGGGCGATTTGGGCGGGGGTGAGGCCGCAACGTTCCTGAAGCTCGGTGTAGTTGTAACGGTTGAGGAATTCTTTGGGAAGTCCCAAGTTGATTACCTTCACGGGTGCTTCGCCGAGATAAGATGCAACTTTCTGGCCGAATCCGCCGTCGATTATTCCGTCCTCGGCAGTGATTACGGCGCGATAATCTTTGAGAGAATCGAGCGTGGCGGTGTCGAGCGTGGAGAGATTGCGGGGATTGATGAGGGTTACATTTACGCCTTCTTTAGCAAGGATGTCGGCAGCCTGTGCCATGAATCCATACATCAGTCCGGCTCCTATAAGAGCTATATCCTTACCCTGACGAGCGATTTCGTATTGCGGTTGCGAGTAGTCATCAAGCAACTGTATATCGGGATTGGAAACGGCCACAGCGCCCGGAGTGCGCACTACCACGGGCAGGGTATTTTGCTTTACCGACCAGTCGAGCATGGCCTCGAATTCTTCCTTACAGGTAGGAGCGAGGTAGAGCAGTCCGGGGATATTGGAGAGCAACGAGATGTCGAAAAATCCGAGGTGAGTTTCGTCGTTCATGCCGAACATCGAGCCGTAAAATACCACGAAAGTGGCCGGCTGCTTGTTGAGTGCAATATCCTGACTGAACTGATCGTAGGCTCGCTGGAGGAAGCTGCTGACGAATCCGGCCACAGGGCGCATGCCCCCTTTGGCAAGTCCGCTCGCGAGATCCACGGCCGACTGCTCGGCGATGGCCACATCGATAAACTGCTTTCCTGCCTCGCGGCGACGCTCCTTGTCAAAACCGAGCACACCGGGAGTACCTGCGGTGATGGTGACCACTTTTTCATTTTCCTTCATGCGGCGCATCATGCCGCGGGCAAATACCTCGTCGTAGGTCTCGGGCTCGGCCTGAGGCGCTTCCTCATGAAGCGGAGCACCGGTCTTGAGGTCAAACGGTCCCGAGAAATGATATGTCTCCTTGTCGGTCTCGGCCACGGGCAGACCCATACCTTTCATAGTGTTGATGTGCACCACTACGGGGTGGTCAATATCCTTGACGGCGCGGAACATCTCAATCAGGCTCGCAAGGTCATTACCGTAATGCACATAACGGTATCCGTAGCCCATTGCGCGGAACAGATTGGGCTCGGCAGTGCCGTTGGAGTTGCGGAGCAAGCGGAGATCAGCGTAGATTCCGCCGTGGTTTTCTGCAATACTCATCTGATTGTCGTTAACCACCACTATAAAGTTGGTGCCGAGCGTGGCGCCGTAGTCAAGACCCTCGAAAGCCACGCCGCCGCTTAGCGAGCCGTCGCCTATCACGGCCACTACATTTTCTTTTCCGCCCTGAAGGTCACGGGCTTTGGCAAGACCGGCGGCGAGAGCCACGGCCGATGAAGTGTGACCGAGCGAGTAAAGGTCATATTCGCTTTCGGCAGGATTGGTATAACCGGTCACGTCGTCGTAATGAGCGGGATCGGTAAATGCCTGCATTCGCCCGGTAATCATCTTGTGGGGATAGGTCTGATGGGAGACGTCAAACACTATCTTATCAGCAGGAGTATCAAATACATAGTGAAGTGCTATCACCGCCTCGACCATACCGAGGTTGGGTCCTACGTGACCGCCATGTACGGAGAGTTTTTCGAGAAGAGCGGCACGCATCTCGGCCGCAAGCTGTTTCAGTTCGGGAATCGACATCTTGCGTATGTCGGCCGGTGACTTGATTTCGTTGAGATCTATTTCATTCATATTGATGAGATTTTTTTGTTTTCTGCAATATATAACGACGCAGAGGGTAATCGTGTTTTACCAAAAACTCATTAATTCTTAACAAAAAATATGCCCGCGGTCGGTATTGTCGGCCGCGGGCACGGGAAAGATAACTAAAGCTTACAGCGATTATGCTTTTACGATGCTTTCGGGGAGAATGGGCATTGCGCCTTTCTTGGTGCAGACGAAAGCCGAGGTCTCCACAGCGATGCGGTGGGCTTCCTCAACACTCTTGCCCTTGAGGATGCTGGCGATGAACGCGGCGGTAAACGAGTCGCCGGCGCCTACGGTATCGGCCACCTCCACCGAGGGAGTAGGCTGGAACGATACATGACCGGGTGTGAATACGTAGCTGCCGTTGATACCGCAGGTGAGGATGAGCATCTTGAGATTGTATTTGCCGAGAAGAATCCAGCACTTATCCTGAAGGTCGATGCCGGGATAACCGAACATGCGGCTTACCATCACAAGTTCCTCATCGTTGATCTTGAGGATATTGCAGCGGTTCATGGAGTCGCAGAGAATCTCTTTGGTATAGAAGCCCTGACGGAGGTTGACGTCAAATACCACCAGCGACTCGGGAGTCTGAGGCATTACGTCGAGAAACTCGTTGATAGTGTTGCGCGACACCACATTGCGCTGCGCCAGCGAGCCGAAGCATACGGCTTTGGTATTCTTGGCCAGTTCTTTCAGTTCGGGAGTAAACGGAATGTTGTCCCAGGCCACATTTTCCTTTATGTCATACTGGGGGATACCGGCGGCATCGATTTCCACCTGTACGGTACCGGTGGGGTAGGGAACTACGGCAATGTACTGGTTTAGACCCTTGGAGGTGAAGTTTTCTACGATTTCCTTACCGAGAGCATCGTCGCCCACGGCGCTGACCACGCAGCCGGGCAGGCCGAACTGCGAAACGTGGTAGGCGAAATTGGCGGGAGCTCCACCTATTTTTTTACCTTCGGGAAGAACGTCCCACAGGGCTTCTCCCATGCCGATTACTAAGTCTTTCATATAGGGATGAATTTAAAGTTTTTTATGCGTTGACTGACTTGATTTTGGTAGTGTAGTAGAGCAGGTAAATCACGCCCACGGTCATCACGGCCACAGCACCGGCCACACCTACTGCATCCTGGGCGAATCCCATGCAGAGGGGGAATACAGTGCCGCCGAAAAGACCCATGATCATGAGAC
>JAIDSW010000029.1 GCA_029061025.1 Duncaniella sp. | reverse complement strand
GTGGGAGTAGTGCCCTTGATGAATATGTCTACGTCATAGTCGCGATGATCAGCCCAGAGAGTGTAGAACTGGCTCATGTCGTGACGGGTGCCGTTGTAGTTCCAGCCGTGATCGTCGATTCTGACTATGGAGCGCACCGGTCCTGTCACCACCACGCGCTGACCGCGGGAAGCCACGCTGTCGATATACACGGGATTGCCGTTCTGGTATCCGCGGAATGAACCGGCTGCAACTGACTGGCCTGCCCAAAGGATATCATGGCCATATCCGGCGGCAAGTTGCTCAGGCGTGGTGTAGAAACCTGTCACGTCCATCTCGAGCTGCTTTGCATTTTTGCCGTAGACGTCGACACTCTGGCGGTTGTCCATATAAACGCGGATGGCGTTATAGAGTCCCTCCATCACAGCGCCGTGGCCGTAGATGGAGTTATACATGGTGCGTGTATCGGCATCGCCGGGAAATTCGACTGCAACTACTTTGGGATATTTCTTCTTTTCGTCGCGCAGCTTGATGTAGGCGTAGGTTTTGGGCTCGAAAGTCATCTCGGCGGGAGCGTCGGAAAGTTCCACCTGTGCGGTGACGGTAGCTTGCGGGGCTACGTCGGTGACGAATACGAGCTCGTCGGCCACGCCGTCGGCGTCAAGGTCGTCGATCTGGCAGGGAATGACTTCGCCGGCGATGGTTACGACAGCCGATGCGGGATTCATGCCGGGAGTATATTCGTGTAGGTTGACCGTCACTGGCACGGCCTTGCGAGCCGCATCGAGCGGATTTTCGATTTTTACTTCAAACGAAGCAGCCGAAGCCGAAAGCGCTGTCATGGCGAGCGCCGATAAGGTGAAGAAATGTTTCATGGTCAGAGAGTTTCGAGCCATCGTTCAAGCTCGTTGAGCATTTGATTATGGTATTTGAATTTGGGCCGGAATCCCCATCCGTGCCCTCCCGTGGGATATACGTGGAGCGAGGCGGGGATGCCGAGCGACTGTAATGCGGAGTAATAGCGGATGGAATTGGCCGGAGGCACTGCCTTATCGTCGCCGCTCAGGGCTATGAAGGCCGGGGGGGTGGAGGCGTCGACACGGGTGTCGTTGCTGTAGGCGGTCACCGTCTGTTCGGCGGGATTCTCGCCGAGCAGATTGCGTCGGCTGCCGGGATGGGTGAGGGTGGAATCCATGCTGATTACCGGGTAGAAAAGAATCTGGAAAGCAGGGCGCTCCCCGGCGGGAAGATGAGTGGCGGCGGTGGAAGCGAGATGTCCGCCTGCCGACGAGCCCATAACACCGAGCTTTGCGGCCGGATATTGCGAGCGCACATAATCGAGAGCCTTCTTTACCGCACCAATAGGCTTGGTGCAGTCACCATCGGGCATGGGATAGGCGAAAACGGCAGCTGCAACACCTCGTTCGTTGAACCACGAAGCCCAGTCAGTGCCCTCATGCTGCATCGCCAAGTGACTGTAGCCGCCACCCGGGAGTATCAGCACCGCCTTTTCCACCGAGACGGAATCGGGCTGAAATACAATAAGGGGTGCGCCGTCGATCTCGGTTTCCACCTGCAGGGCATGAGCCGAAAACAGGGCCGAGAATATTGCCAGCATAGAGGTAAGTAGTTTGTTCATGGGTAATTACACTGCATTCAGATATAACTGCGGAGAAAAATCAACAAATTTCTCCGATACAAAGATAATAACAATCTGTCAATACACAATGAATTGGCAGAAAAAAGTGTCCGACGGCATCGCCGGCCGGGTAATGGAAAAATTTGAGAATGACTTAAAACTGTTTAATTTTTTTACAGAAAAGAGATTTTGTATTAGTTTTCTGAGGTATTACTAATATTTTATTGAAAAATATTGACTAATTTTGCACCGCTTGGTTTTTATGACCGCATATAGGCGCAGAGGTGCCTTCAAAATAAATATTAATAGCGTTTGCTATTTGTTCCAATCAGAATGAAACGTCGGAAACTTCATTTAGAATGAGCGGGGACAAGTTGCGATCGTCTGTGCTATGCATGGGCGTGACTTGCCGTTCATTCCACCTTTTCCGACGGGTGCATTCTGGGCAATTACGTCCATGTCTTTTGTACCCGTCGGATTGGATATGAACATTGGCACTCGCACAAAAAACGAATGCCAATGACCAAATTAATTCTGGCCAAGAGTATCGGCATATTTATACTGTTACTCTTGACTGCTCAAACTGCAAACGCTACAGTACAAGTTCAAATCTATGATGCTGATGTAATTACCGACTGTAGGACAGACTCTGTTGTCGCACGATTGATTCAACCGCCGGCATTTTCAGAGGCGGATACAATTCCGGTATATGCGATAAAACAAGATCAGTTCAGACCTAAACAACTCATATTACCCTGTGCGTTATTTGCGGTCGGGACATTCGGGGTATATAATGGTGCGTTCAGAAAATTGGACAACAAGATTAAGGATGGAATGGATAATCTAAGAGGGAATTGTTATTTTCGTATTGATGATTGGGTTCAATATCTACCGGCACTGACCTATATCTCTTTCGGAAGTATAGGGATTAAGAGTAAGCATAGCTTTAAAGAACGTGTTGTGGTAGAGGCTACAGCCTATCTTTCGATGACGATTTTAGTCAATGCGGGTAAGTGGTCCTTTAAAGAAAAGCGTCCAGATTCCGAAGCGAGAAATTCATTCCCATCGGGACATACAGCAACCGTATTCACCGGTGCGGAACTAATGAGGGAAGAATACGGAGCGGGACTTGGCATAGCCTCTTACGGTGTGGCAGCTGGTGTTGCATTCCTTCGTTTGTATAACGGCCGGCATTGGTTTAATGATGTAATAGCCGGAGCCGGCTTAGGTGTTTTGTCGGCAAGGATAGGTTATTGGATGCTACCGTTATATCAAAAATGGTTTGGTTGGGATAGGCGTAACTGCGGTAAAGTCTTTTCCGTGCTCCCTGCATATACTTCAGAAAATCACTGTGTGTCACTGAATGTTTCAATACAGTTCTGATGTATTCCGTTCTTTCCAAAAATGAAGACACTTTATTACACAGCTTCATTTATGCTCATATAACATCGCAACGCTGTGGTTTTTATGTGATATGAATATATTTTGACAGGTAGGTTTATAGGAGACTGTGTCATAATTAAAAAAAATGCCCGCAGGGCATAGAGCAATTTGCGTGCGAAGCGGCAAGCAGTCTCTTTGTGGCTGGCGTCTTTGTAGCTTTGCCGAGGTGTCGCCGGCCGGTTGCTGGAAATTATTTGAAACTTACTTAATTTTTTTTAAAATGGCCTCTTTTTGAGGTTTTTGGAAACCGGGATGCAGGAAAATCCAAAAATATTTTGTATATTTGTACTCTGATAATTACAAACTGTCGGGACTTTTTCGTTTTACTACAGGCTTTTATGTATAGATACCATTGATTATCAGTCAAATATTTGTTTAACTTAGAACCAATCATAAAAATGAAATACTTTTCGCATCTAATCGCCATGTTACTCCCGAGCTGTGGGCTGTGCATTGCATCATGCAGTGCTGACTCCACAACGGATCCGGAGGGTGAAGGTAGTGCCGAGATGGTGTTTGATGTTGCAGGCGAGTCACGAGCCGCGGCTACTTCTATCGAGGAGTTTACGGTATATGGTGATATGAAACATCAGACTTCTACCGAAGATCCGCAATTGGTTTTTGACAAGACCAAGGTGGAAAAGGTGTCAGGTAAATGGGTATATGCAGGCTCTCAATTCTGGATGCCTTATCATGAACATTCGTTTGTAGCAGTGAGTCCGTCGACGGTGCTGGAAGCTGAAGGTGCTTCCCCCCGCTATACCGGCTCCAAGCTTACTTTCTCATATTCATTGCCGACTTATGACGGTAGAGAAATGCAGGGCGCTCAGGATAAAACTGAGTTTGGTGACCTCGTGGTAGCCACTCATCGCCGGCATTTTAGCCCGTTGGACGATGAATATACGATAACATTCACCTTCGAGCATCTGCTGTCGGTAATCAATTTCACGGCCACGTTTGACGATAAATCTCTTAAAAAGGACGCTGATCTGATATTTTATAAGGTGGAGCTGACAGACTTCAGAAGCAAGGCTACCTACTCAGTGACGCCGGCGCCGAGAATGTCAAATAAGTTGACCGACGACCGACTTATAGAGATTGCCGACTATGAAGGAAATGACAATATGACCATCGTGTTTCCCGAACCCAAAGTCGTGAAAAATGGTGCGAGCATCGATCTTTTTGATAAAGGTGATGCTATCATGATGCTCCCTCAGTCTTTTGCTGCTACATCGGAGGCAAAGGTGAGATTCACTTATAGCTTCAGCGATGACCTTGATGATATCAGACAGGGTACAATAGCGTTGAAGGGAGTAGAATGGAATCGCGGGAAAAGCTACGTCTACCATTTTACAATCGACAAAGTAGGCCTGAATTTAGGAACGGCTACTATCGAATCCTGGTCACCAGTTTCTGAAAATGTGTCGTGGAAGGTGGAATAATCATGACTGATTTACATGAAAACAGTATAATATACTACTAAACATGAAGAAATACAATATAAATATACTGTTGCCGATGGCGGTGCTGCTGCTATGCCTGGCGGCAACTTCATGCTCACAAGATGATTTTGAGCAAGGTACCCCGCTGGCTCCGGGACAGTATCCGCTGGATCTTACAGTTTCCGTCGAGGGAATGAAGAGCCGTGCCGACGGCAAGGAGCGCTGGAAGGCAGGGGATGAAATCGGTGTGAGAATTGGGTCTGATACCAATCTTGGACGATACACATTAAATTCTGACGGCAGCGTAAATATTGATAACTCAGCCAAAATACTTCACTGGAAGACAACCTCACCCGCCACCGTGAAAGCCTGGTATCCGGCTGATCCGCAGACCGGTGTTTCGATTGCCGATCAGTCGAAACTCTCGGATTTATCCTCAATCGACTATCTGGCAGCCGCTGCTGAAAATCAGAGCTATAAAAATTCGGTAGACCTGACTTTCAAGCACCAGATGGCCAAAGTAAGCTGTTACCTCAGTACCGCAGATGAAAGAGTCATAGACTCCTACGAACTCAACACTGCCAAAGTCACCTTCAAGGGCTGCACCGTGGCCTCATTTGCCGAGGGTAAGCTCACCGGTGATGCTTTAGGAGAAATTATCCCGGTTAAAGGCTTCCTCACCCGTGAGGTCCTGCTTGTGCCGACCGACATGACGGGTAAAGAACTGTTCCGGATCGATTTCAAGGTGGGTGGCTATGACAAAAGTTTCAGCTACATCCCTGATGGTGATTTTGCAAACCTGAAGCCGGGGACATCGTATGTTTTCACCGTAACCTTGAGCCGAGATGAGACGGTTGTCAACGCCATCTCTGCCTCATGGGATGGTAAAGAAGAAGATATAATCTCCAAGGCAATTCCCATAGGTCTACATTTCTATGATGATCAGACTCAAGAAATTTTTGAAAATTACGCCGACCATAGCTCGAATGTTGAATGGAATCCTGAGAACGACTGTTATGAAGCACAAGGCAACACCTTCACTATCACCCTCACGCTTGACGAGGACGGAGGAAACTTTATGAAGGGGTTTACCGTGACAGAAGGTATAGTTTCGGTCAACCGTGTCAGGGTTGAGAACCGCCATGTGTTCACATTCAAGTCGAATAGCGAGAGAGTGTGTCTTAAATATGGCGATTACGTACAGGAGGGAGATTTTCTATACTCCAACGGGAAGTGGCGCCCTGACCTATTTAATAACACGGGAGAAATTGAGGATGGTGGTGGAGAAGACACCGAAATAAGCGACGATGATTTAGAAGGCCTCAATAAGAAACCCAACTTCGGCTATGGCTACAATGGCTATTACAATGATGAAGACGAAAAATGGGAATGTATCGGCGTCGTTTTCAAGGTTGGCCCCGGCAATGGTGATACTGTAGAGAATTATGGCGGACG
>JAIDSW010000289.1 GCA_029061025.1 Duncaniella sp. | reverse complement strand
GCCATCCACCATTGTAGGGACATCGCTTTGCGATGTTTCCACCGCCACAAAACCGCAATCCCCTGCCATCCACCATTATAGGGACGGTGCTTTGCACCGTTAGTCATGCTCACCATCGACAGTTGCGCGGAAATTTTGCCCCGCACATGGGAAACATCGCCTTTCAAGGCTCGATCGTTGCCCTCGCCGCGGTGACAACTCAGCTACCGAGCCACGAAACGCAAAATTCGCACCCTCACTATATAAACGGCGCACTGCACCTCCCCCCCACACCGTAACAAAACAGGCGCGGTCACCCACGCCCTTATACCGCCCCGGCCACGCCGCCGAGGCAATAATTAATCATTAATCGTTAATCCCTCCGGAAGATATCACGGGTATAGACCTTATCTTTCACATCGTCGAGCGACGCATCATAGCGGTTGGCCACGATGGCGCGCGAAAGAGCCTTGAAGCGGTCGAGATCATTCACCACCTCCGAGCCGAAAAACGTAGTCCCATCCTCAAGCGTAGGCTCATAGATAATCACCCGCGCCCCCTTAGCCTTGATGCGCTTCATCACACCCTGAATCGACGACTGGCGGAAATTATCGGAATTGGACTTCATCGTCAGGCGATACACACCTATCACACAAGGCTCCTGCTCATTGCCCGCATAGCTGCTGCCCTCAGTGTAGCCATACCAGCCCGCCAGGCGAAGCACCTGATCAGCAATGAAATCCTTGCGCGTGCGGTTGCTCTCCACGATGGCGCTCATCATATTCTGCGGCACATCGGCATAATTGGCCAGCAACTGCTTCGTATCCTTGGGCAGACAATACCCGCCGTAGCCAAACGACGGATTATTATAATGCGACCCGATGCGCGGATCAAGTCCCACGCCCTCGATTATAGCCTGCGAGTCAAGACCCTTCACCTCGGCATAAGTATCAAGCTCATTGAAATAGCTCACGCGCAGCGCCAGATAAGTATTGGCAAACAGTTTCACCGCTTCGGCCTCCTTCATGCCCATGTAGAGCGTGGGAATATCCTTCTTCTCCGCACCCTGCTGCAGCAGCGCCGCAAACGTGTGGGCAGCCTCATCCATCCGCGCCAGATCAGTGACGGCAAGGATAGCATCATCCTCAGCCTTAAACTCAGGCTTACCTATCACCTTAGGCACACCCGCTATGATGCGCGACGGAAACAGATTGTCATACAGCGCCTTCGACTCACGCAGAAACTCCGGGAAAAACATCAGGTTAAACTCCTTAACACCCGCCGCCGCATACTTCAGGTACAGCGACCGGCAATAACCCACCGGAATCGTCGACTTTATCACCATCACCGCCCGCGGATTCACCTTCAGCACCAGGTCGATCACATCCTCGATATGATGCGTATCGAAATAATTCGTGTGAGGATCATAATTCGTAGGCGCCGCTATCACCACGAAATCAGCATCGCGGTAAGCCGCTTCGCCATCGAGCGTAGCCGTAAGGTCAAGCACCTTCTCGGCCAGATACATCTCGATATAATCATCCTGGATAGGCGAACGCCGCTGATTGATCAGCTCCACCTTCTCGGGAATCACATCCACAGCCGTCACGCGGTTATGCTGAGCCAGCAGCGTAGCAATACTCAGCCCCACATACCCCGTCCCGGCCACTGCTATATTATACTTTTTCATAACTTTATCTCGTTTCGTTTTATGATTATCAATATCTTGTAGGGGCGCTACACAGGAGCGCCCGGCTGCCACGTCTACCGCAGCAGCTTCCTGTAAATCCATTCGCGCAGGAAGTTGGGGCTCACGCGCGTGGTGAACCTCACCGCCACGCTTGCCACAAACCTGTTGATGGATATAAACCCGAGCTTCCTGATATGACGCAGAAATTTCACCTCGGTCAGGGCATGCTTAAGTCCGCCGCGACGCTTATACATCTCGGGCGACGTGCGGAAGCGCAGCAGGCATTCCTGAATATTGTAGAATTTCACTCCGTTGAGCAGCAATCTCACCCACAGATAGTAGTCCTCAAAGAGTGGAAACGGCAGATAACCGCCGGCAAACTCCACGCTCTTCTTCCTGAACATCACTACCGGATGATTCACCGGGCAGCGCGACTGTCCGTATCTGAAAATCTCATAATTATATTCAGGCAGCTTTCTTATGCTGGTGTCCTCACCCGTCTCCGAGTCAAATTCCTGAATCCACGCGCTCACCACCTCCACCTGAGGATAGTGCTCAAATACCTTGGTCTGCTTTTCAAAGCGGTCAGCCACGGCTATATCATCCGTATCCATCCTGGCCACGAGCTCGTGGGAGCAATGTTTCAGGCCCTCGTTGAGCGCGGCGCCGAGGCCGCCGTTTTTCTCAAGCCTCACGCGCTTCAGCTCCGGATGGGCCTTTTCAGTCTCATCAAGCACACCGTAAAGCTCATCGGTCAGCGGACCATCCTCCACCATCACCACCTCCGTGGGCGGCACAGTCTGATGAAACACCGAGTCAAGACTCTCGCGCAGATACTCAGGGCGCTCCTTCGCATACAGCGACATCAGAACCGAAAATTCCATATCTTATTTTTTTCTCAATTTATACACAAATCCTTTCACCGACGAAATCACTCCCTGCGGAAGCAACTTTATCAGGTTCTTCGCCTGAAGCGTCAGGCGGCTTTTAAGCGGAAGCGAGCGCTTGTAGGCGGCAACCACATCGCTCAGCTTCACATCCTTGTCGGCGAGCAGCGCAAGCAGCTCGCCCCGGCCCGACATATCACACCGGTAATCCCTGCCGTAGCTCTGATATTTTATAAACGAGCTGAACGGCTGGCGCTCACACTCGACATCAACGGCGATACTGCCAAACAATTCCATACCGCGGTCGCTGCACACGGTCACACCCGAAACTCCCTTGTGATTGTCGACAAACTTGTCGCCCCAGAAATCACCCAGGCGTATATCGGTATACTCAAGCGTGCTCCTCAGCTTGCAGTCAGGGCACGAATCGTTGAGCACACGGTCAGAGAAAAACATGGTGTAAAACGGGTCATTGACACGCGGCGAAACCACCGTCACAGGCGTAGGAATTCCGTCTACTTCGACTACTACTACTACG
>JAIDSW010000288.1 GCA_029061025.1 Duncaniella sp. | reverse complement strand
CGAAAATAGCTCAGTTGGTAGAGCACAACCTTGCCAAGGTTGGGGTCGCGGGTTCGAGTCCCGTTTTTCGCTCCAAGTCATTATCACAACTATCATATAGCTTTGACAGACGACTCGTCCGGGTGGTGGAATTGGTAGACACGCTACTTTGAGGGGGTAGTGGCCGAAAGGCTGTGTGAGTTCGAATCTCATCTCGGACACTTTTATTGAAATATCGCAATCAGATTTCAAGAGTCGGTTGCGATTTTTTTATGTCCATTTCTCTCGCGAGTTAAAAATTTCGCGTCAATTTCCCATTCTTTTTTCACCACTTTCCCGTAGCCGATTTACAGCTGTGTACCCTCTCGGAGCGTTGAATTGCGGATTTTTAATGAAAGTTGGCGAGAAGGCCTCCACGCTCAGCAATGACGGGGGAGATGATTATTTGCATGTTAGCATAAATATTTGTATATTTGCGCCTTGAATCGTTCACGATGGTCAGGAACGGCTATCGGAATCATGCAGTACAACACCATTGAACTATGAAATTTCAGCGAAAACTTCCTCCCGTGATATTTCTCAAGGCACTTGGGATGACTGCCCTTGCTCTGTTTCTCTCGATGGTGATGATGCAGCCGTTCACTGTATCGACGTCAACGCTTCTCTCGCCTCACGAGCGAAAAGATTTCAAGATTACCGATTTTTATAATATTGTGGCTGACTCGCGTGATGTGAGGCAGCTTGACGATGACATAGTAATTGTGAACATCGATAATTCCGACCGCGAGGAGATCGCCATGATGCTCGACAGGCTGATGAGTTTTCAACCCAAGGCGGTGGGACTCGACGTGACTTTCGACGAGCGGCGCGATTCGATTGTAGATGAATACCTTGAGGCAGTGGCCGACAATTTTCCTAATCTTATCGAGGCTATTACTGTCACTCCCGACGAGAAAGAATCCGGGAAATTCGATATATCGGAGCACTCGTTTTATATCGATTCCACGAAATTCGACAGGGTAGGGGTGGTAAACCTTCCAAAGAAGTTTGACGGAGGCGTGGTGAGACAGTTTATCGTAGGCACACAGCTTCTCGACGGAGATACGCTCTATTCGCTTCCGGTCAAGATTGCCATGCTCGTGGCGCCTGATAAAGTTGACTTGTTGCGCGCCCGCTCCGCCACTCTTGAGACCATCAATTATCCATCGCGTATCTACCGCTCCGTTGATGCGGCCGACATCGACAGCTTTGCCGGGTTGATCGAGGACCGGATAGTACTCATAGGAGCTATGAATGACCTGGGCGACAAACATCTCACGCCGCTCGGCTCACCCATGCCCGGAGTGGAGATACACGCCCGCGCCCTCAGTACCATCCTCTCTGGTGACTATATAAAGGTTGTGCCCCAGTGGCTTAATATTTTTGCGGCGGCACTCGTGTGCTACCTGTTCCTGCTGCTCAATCTGGCGCTGAAAGTTACGTTTAAGGGTCTGATATTGCGACTGCTTCAGGTGATGCTCCTCTATCTGATACTTGTATTCAGCTACTCGGTATTCATCAACCATAATGTACTTGTAGATTTCTCATTTACACTCCTTATGGTGACGTTCGGTCTGTTTGCCTTCGATATATGGATGGGAGGACAGGCCCTGTATAATTTCTTGCGCGATAAAATCAGAAAGCATAATAGTAAATAGCATTTATTAATACCTATCTTTAATCCAAAAATTATGATGAAACGATATATGTGTGCGATACTTCGCACGTTTATGGTCGTGGTTATGCTGGCCGTAGCCATCGGGGCGTCGGCTCACTATAAGATTTTTGCTGTCAAAGGCGATGTATCCCTCAAGCATGGCCGTGAGACCGGTAAGGCGGTGGTGGATGCTCAGGTACTTCCCGCCGACGTGATCATAGTAGGGCAGGACGCCAGCGTGGAACTTCTTGATACACGCGATTCCAAGACCTATAAGGTGTCAAAGCCCGGTCAGTACTCGCCGTCGAGCATAGTTTTCGAGGCACGCCGCCAGTCGGTGGAGACTACTTCCGCAGTCAACCGCAACCTACGTATCGGAAAGTCGGGCAACCCCGACAAGCAGGTGGTATATCTTGCGAAGGGTAAAGTCACACGTGCGCTTCAGAATTATGATCCTCACTCCGATACGCTACAGATCGACAACAAGATGCTCGGTCACTATGTGAAATCGATGATTGCAAAAGCAGGCGCGCTCGAGAGTCAGAAATTCCCCGTGCCCGTGAAGAGTGAACGCACTCCCGACGGTGGAATGAAGCTCCGTATCGCCAATAATATTCAATTCCCGCTATACTTCAATGTGCTCCGCATCAACCCCGACGGCACAGTTTCACTTGCCGAAATCGGCCAGCCGGTAGGAAGCTATGTACTCCTTCCCAATCAGGAGCTCATGCGCTCTCAGAGCCGTGACATTGATGAGGACAACAGGTATCTGGTGCTTATGGCCCACTACTACTTTGAAGTTGATCAGCTTCTCGAAGCCATCAATGATTCCACCGAGCCGGCAGCGGCACCTTCGGGTGATCTACCGGTATACCTTTATCCGTTTTAAACCAACGGTTTTGGTTAATACGGAGAAATTCAATACCTTTGCCCTGAAAACCTGACAAATAACCGATAATTTAATAACCTTTAAACATATTCATTCCATGACCTCATCGCACTCTGCAAGGAAAACACTCCTTATGCTCACGGCCGGTATTATGACCCTCGGAGCAAGCGGACAAAATGCAAAAAACGCTGCTCCCCAACGTGTGGAGCGTGTAGATTATCAGTTTGCGCAGTCAGCTACCCCTGACTCGCTTGCGATTGCCGGAACTACCGCATTCGTAATTATCGGTAATGATTTCCACACACTTTCGGGTCGCCCGATTCTCGAGAATAAGAAAAAACACCTTGTAGATGTAGCCGTATATCCCGCCGGCAATTACATGACTGCCATCATCCGCGAGCGCGGCAACAAGCCCAATCAGGCTTTCCTCTATGACCGCGTGCATCCCGAAGAATATCTTAAGAAATACAACAACAAGCAGCTCGGAATGCCCAAGGCGATCGCATATACGCCCGACGGTTTGCGTCTTGCGGTGGCAACAGATACAGCCGTGCAGTTTGTCGACGTGACGAAACTCCTTCCCTCAGGCAATCCGGTCAAAATCGACTATAAGAATGTTGACCGCATCAAGATCAGCAACAACATGTATTATCTCGCCGTGGCCGAGCCAACGCAGGTTGCCGTGTATAATCTCGAGACCGGTCGCCGCCGTGCAGCATGGGACTTCGAGACTCTTGTCAACGATTTCTGCTTCAATGCCGACGCTTCACGCTTCTATGTGATAACCGACGACGGTATCCTTACCGTATATGATACCCGCACATTCCTTCCCGTGCAGACACTCGAAGATCTCGGCGAAGGTCTTGCCGTGTCTATCAACAACGACGGCAAATATGCGGCCGTGCTTGAATCACCCGAGAAAATATCGGTGATCAACCTCCTCTCGCCTGCTGACCGCCACACTATCGAAGTGGAGGGCGGACACTCGCGCGAAATTTCATTTATCCCCGACAGCAAGGGCGATGTGATCCTTCTCTATACCGCCGAGAATGCTGCCCGCGGACGTCGCCTGCCTTACCTGAAGCCCAACTACGGCAAACTCGTAAACGATGAGGTTAACGAAAAGATGAACGATTGGTTGAAGATGATGCCGGGCGAGACCATGGAAGAATACAATGCCCGTGTAAATGACGAATCGCGCAATCACATGCGCCGCATGTTTGAGCAGGAGGCATCAACCCGCTTCGCACCTGACCTCGCTTCGATGGCAGCCGTGACTCTCGGCAGCTATGACCGTGCAGCCGGCGTGCTCGCGGTGGATTTCGACAACATGCCTTCGATTTTTATTCCCGTGCCTGAAAGCGACCTCGGTGGATTCAGCGACGCAGGTACTCTTGAATTCCGCAATTCCAAGTATGGCGTGATGGCCGACGACAACTTCGAGCTTGTATATGCCGAGGTGTTCAACTCAGCCAACGGTAAAACATATGTATACGACAATATCGACCGCGTACCTCTCAATTTCATGGCCGATGCCGACAATGTGGTGTCGATCGAGCTTATCCAGCAGCAGCAGATGGAAGAACTCCGTCTCCAGGAACTCCGTCAGGAAATTATGGAGGCAGCCAAGAAGCAGAACGTGCTCACCGACAACACATCCATCACCGTGGATTCGCGCATCGAACCTGACTTTGACGCCGACGGTAACCGAATACTCAACTACATCGTGAGCGTGACCTACGACGTAGCCCCCGAACTTTCAGTCACCGAGGATTTCAAGCCCGGCAAGTATGTCAGCACCCAGTCACCAGCCGCCAACGCCATGCTTCAACTCGTAAAGCAGGCGTTTGAAGGCGACCTCGCTCCCTATCTCAAGGAGGGCAAGAAACTTCAGGTGACCATCTCCGGTACTGCCGACGCTCTCCCTATCATGAGCAAGCTCATCTACAACGGCGAATTCGGCGACATTGACAATCAGCCCTACTACAATCAGGATAAAATGACCACCATTACGATGGAAAACGGCCAGCGAATAAATCTTAACGAAGAGCTCGCTTTCCTCCGTGCCTATGGCGTGAAAGACTTCCTGGAGAATAATGTGGAGCACTTCAATGACATGAACCGCTCTTACCGCTACAACATAGCTGTATCGGAGGAGAAGGGTTCGGCCAACCGCCGTATCAACGTCGACTTCACATTTGTCGACGCCTATTGATGCGAGGCGGTATTTTACCCCGCCCGTCGAAGCGAATTTTATCTTTGAATAAGCAATACATACTCTATGAAAAAGATTTTTATAATCTTAGCAGCATTATTTACCATCACTCTCGCCGGCGCAGTAAGCGCCGGGGGAGCTGACGGGCTTACCGATTCCGCGGAAGAAACCGACTCCGTGGTTATTACCCCCGATTCCCTCCTGCGCAGGGCTTCTGACTCGTTCAAGAAGATCAATTTCATGAAGTTTGACGGCGAGGACGATGCGGTAATCTTTCCGCAGGTAATGGATGCATATAAACTGACCGTGGAGGCTATCGGTGCACAGGAGCCCCGCTCGCGCGGATGGAACCAGTGCAAGGAGATGCTTCGCGAAATCGACCGAGACCTTTACCGTGGAGCTTTCTATTACTCATCCAAAAACGATAGCGAGCAGCTGACCCGCTACGCGCAGGCCTATCTCGATGTGCAGCTCATGGATCAGTTTAAGGACGAGGTATGGAAAGTGGACCAGCAGATGCAGGCTGTACTCGCATATATAGCGGCATCGGGTGCCTACAACGCCAAGGATTTTGACCGGGCAATCGACTATTTCAAGCTCTATTTCAGCACCGGCGATACTTCAAAGCGCGAATTGGTGTATACGTTTATGGGTCAGGCGTGCCTGAATGCCGGCAAGTATGATCTCGGTATCTCCACCCTCCGCACCGGCATACCGTTCTATCCCGATAACAAGCAGTTGCCCCTCATAGGCATGCAGCTGTGTATCGACGGTGGACGTGCCGAGAATCTTCAGGAATTCCTTACTGCGGCCCTCGCTGCCGACCCCGACAGTGAGCAACTGCTGTCAGTGCAGGGCAAGCTGTGGGAGGATGAGGGACATTTCGCCCAGGCCCTTGACCTTTACAATCGTCTGGAGGAGAAAAATCCCGGCAAACTTTCCACCGCCAAGCGTATAGGCCTTTGCTACTACAACATCGCCGTGCAGCATTTCAATGATGCAGTGATGGCAAAGGATGAGAAGGTGGCCAAGAAAAACCGCCGTCAGGCCAAGAGCTATTTCGCAGCCGCCGCACAGAAACTCGAGGAAGTGGTGGCGAGCGATCCCATGTCGGAGAAATATCTCAAGGCTCTGGGTGTGTCGTATCTCTGTCTGGAGCAGAAAGAAGATTACATGCGCATCAACGACCGCCTTACGGCTCTGGGCGTTGACCCGGTGGCAGAGGTGTTCATGCCCTCGCTTGTGAGCGCGAGCGACACGGGCAACCGCAATTTCGAGTACAATAGTGGCGATCTTGCCAAGGCTGATGTGCCTCTGTTCTCGGAATACGGCTCGGAATACGTGGGCGAGAATCTTAAGAAATGGTCGAAGATTGGTGAGTTTGAGCCTCTCGACGCATACAAAAAGCGTGTCAACGAAGCATCGATTAAGACCGAATATGAACGCCTGCTCTCCGAGGCCGGCACCAATTATCTTCAGGAATATGGCAACCGTCTCCGTTTGACCGACATTAAACTAATGCCTTATGACGCTACCAACGAGACATTTATGATTGAGACCTCCTACGGTCCCATATATCTCCACGTTCCTCTCAAGGATCACGAGGCGGAGCAGTTCAAGAGCAATTTTGCCAGCGTGACTTTCCGCAATCCTACATATTTTATCGATGACAATCGCGTGAAGATCGCTTCTATAGCGTGCACTCTCAACGGCAAGA
>JAIDSW010000287.1 GCA_029061025.1 Duncaniella sp. | reverse complement strand
TTAAACATGGCCTTTTTGATCGCAAAGTTCGCTCTCAAAAAATCCATGTAAAAGACGGCTTATTTCGGATGGTTACATAAAATAGCGGCGGCCGGGTGTCCGGTCGCCGCTGCGGGTTATATCAGGGGTTGCTGATTACTTCTTGGAGAGTTTCTCCTTGAGCTCGGCAAGTGCCTCGAGGTCACCGAGAGTGGTTTTTTCGAGGGGAGCGTTGAGCATGGGCTGCTCCTCGGCGCGACGGTTGTTACCGCTGTTGCGACGGGGCTTGCGTGCAGCTGCCTCAGCGCGCTGTTCGCCCTTAGCTTCATCTTCGAAGATGCGGCTGTGGGAGAGGATGATGCGCTTGGAGTCTTTGTTGAACTCGATAACCTTGAAGTTGAGCTTCTCGTCAACGCCGGCCTTAGAGCCGTCTTCCTTAACGAGGTGCTTGGGAGTAGCGAAGCCTTCCACGCCGTAGGGGAGTGCGATTACAGCGCCCTTCTCAACCATTTCCACGATAGTGCCTTCGTGAACGGAGCCTACAGTGAAGATAGTCTCGAATACATCCCAGGGATTCTCTTCGAGCTGCTTGTGGCCGAGAGAGAGACGACGGTTTTCCTTGTCGATTTCGAGCACCTGTACGTCGATGTCGGCACCGATTTCAGTAAATTCGCTGGGGTGCTTAACTTTCTTGGTCCAGGAGAGGTCGCTGATGTGGATGAGACCGTCGACACCTTCTTCGATTTCAACGAATACGCCGAAGTTGGTGAAGTTGCGCACGCGGGCGGTGTGCTTGCTGCCCACGGGGTATTTGTTTTCGATGTCTTCCCAGGGATCGTTCTTGAGCTGCTTGATGCCGAGCGACATCTTGCGGTCTTCGCGGTCGAGAGTGAGGATGACAGCTTCAACCTCGTCGCCAACCTTGAGGAAGTCCTGAGCCGAGCGGAGGTGCTGCGACCACGACATTTCGCTCACGTGGATGAGACCTTCCACGCCGGGGGCGATTTCAACGAATGCACCGTAGTCGGCCATAACCACTACGCGGCCCTTAACCTTGTCACCAACCTTGAGGTCAGCATCGAGGGCATCCCAGGGATGGGGCTGGAGCTGCTTGAGACCGAGAGCGATACGCTTCTTTTCGTCGTCGAAGTTGAGGATAACCACGTTGAGCTTCTGGTCGAGAGCCACAACTTCTTCGGGGTGATTCACGCGGCCCCAAGAGAGGTCGGTGATGTGGATGAGACCGTCTACGCCGCCCAGGTCGATGAACACACCGTAGCTGGTGATGTTCTTGACAGTACCTTCGAGCACCTGACCCTTCTCGAGCTTGGCGATGATTTCGCGCTTCTGCTGCTCGAGCTCGGCCTCGATGAGAGCCTTGTGGCTGACAACGACGTTCTTGAATTCCTGATTGATCTTGACTACCTTGAATTCCATGGTCTTGCCCACGAACATATCGTAGTCGCGGATGGGCTTAACATCGATCTGCGATCCGGGGAGGAATGCCTCGATACCGAATACGTCTACGATCATACCGCCCTTGGTGCGGCACTTGATGTAGCCCTTGATGATTTCGTCCTTCTCGAGAGCCTCGTTGATGCGGTCCCATGAGCGGGCTGCGCGGGCTTTGCGGTGAGAGAGGATGAGCTGGCCTTTCTTGTCTTCCTGGTTCTCGATGAACACCTCGACAGTGTCGCCAACCTTGATGTCGGGGTTGTAGCGGAATTCGCTTACAGGGATGATGCCGTCGCTCTTGTAGCCGATGTTAACCACTGCCTCACGCTTGTTGAGGGCGATGATGGTACCTTCGATTACGTCCTTGTCGCGCACGGTGTTGAGCGACTCATCATAGGTTTTGGTGAGTTCCTCACGCGATTTCTCGCCCTTGGTCTCGCCTTTTTCATAAGCTTCCCAGTCGAAATCCTCGATAGGGGAGTTTTTTACTTCTTCAGTCATTAAAAAATGGGTTAATAAATAGGGTTAATTAAAAAGTCTCTGTGCATGGCGTCGGGGCACAACGCACCCCGCAACTTTCCATTGCGACTGCAAAATTATACACAATTTTGCTTATTTCAAAACTTTACGGAAAAATTTTTATCAGATTACTCCGACGGGTCAGACAAGTCAGGCGAGTCCGACAAGTCAGACCCGTCTGAGTTATAGGAGCAGCCGCAGGGGTTACTCGGTCACGTTGGGCACGGGGCCGTACTGGTTGGCCGAGGGAGTGGAATCCTGCACGAGATAGATGATGAGGATGATTGTGCCGATCACGGGCAGGAGGAACCACAGGATGTTCCATGCCGAGCGGCCGGTGTCGTGGAGACGGCGCACGAGCACTCCGAGCGAGGGAAGAAGCAGCGCGAGGCTTACTATCCAGTTGACAACCTGAACAATGGTGAACATGGCGGAACCCTGTCCGGCGATTAAGCCGAGGATGCTGAATACACAGCCTACGATGAACGAGAAGAGGCAGAACCACCAGTATTCCGAGCGGCTTGCGCGGCCTTCAAAATTGCAGTAGTTGACAGTGAGTGCGCGACGCACTGCGTCGCTGAACGATACTTGATACTGATACATTTTTTTGATTAATGATTAAAGATTAATGATTAAAGATTAACGATTAAGAATTAATGATTAACGATTTAAGATTCATGATTCATGATTACCCGTGGGAAAAATCATTAATCATTAATCGTAAATCATTAATCAATTCAGAGGGCGAGGAGTTTCTCGATATTGGCCACCACGGCGTCGCGCGACTGAGAGCCGGCCATGCGGAGGTCTTTGATCATCTCGCCATTCTTGAAATAGAGCAGGGTGGGGATGGAGCGGATGGCATATTCGCCGGGGAGGTCGGTTTCTTCCTCGATGTTATACTTGCCTATCACCACTTTGCCTTCATATTCCTTGGAAAGCTCGTCGATGAGGGGAGCCATTTTCATGCAGGGACCGCACCATGTTGCCCAGAAGTCGATGACCACAGGCTTGCCCGATGCGATGATTTCTTTTACGTTTTCGTCAGTGAATGTCATAATTGTACTTATTGTGTTGATAATGAAAGGAATTTATTCTTCGTAGCGACGAGCGCCGTCGGAGATCACCACGTCGTAGATGCGGGGAGCGTGACCGTAGCGAGTCTTGAACTTGGATACTACCGTCTCGACGAAGCGGGGATACACGCTGTCGGCCACCAGATTGATGGTGCAGCCGCCGAATCCTCCGCCCATGATGCGGGAGCCGGTGACGCCACACTCGCGGGCTATCTCGACGAGATAGTCGAGCTCCTCACACGATACCTCGAATTCCTTCGACAGTCCTTCGTGAGTCTCATACATGAGGCGGCCCACCGTGGCGATGTCGTCGCGACCGAGAGCGTCGCACACACCCAGCACGCGGTCTTTTTCCTCGATCACATACTTGGCGCGGAAGTAATCCTCAGCCGAGATTTTATCCTTGGCGGCATTGAGCATCTCAAGAGTGGCGTCGCGCAGGGTGTCGACACCCATGGCGGCGGCGACGTTCTCACACGACTGACGGCGGCGGTTGTAGGGCGAGTCGACAAGCTCATGCTTCACCACCGAGTCCACGAGCACCAGGCGGTAGCCGTCGAGATGTATGGGAAAATACTCGTGCTCGAGCGAGCGGCAGTCAAGGCGCATCAGGCAATCTTTTTTGCCGAAAATCGAGGCAAACTGGTCCATTATGCCGCAGTTGACGCCGCAGTAGTTGTGTTCGGTCGACTGACCTATGCGTGCAAGCTCAAACTTGGGTATGGCGTTGGAGTTGAAAAGATCGTTGATGGCGAATGCGAAGCATGACTCAAGAGCGGCCGACGATGACAGGCCGGCGCCTAAGGGCACATCGCCTGCAAAAGCGGCGTCGAAACCTTCCACCTTGAATCCGCGCTTTATCGTCTCGCGGCATACGCCGAATATGTAGCGCGCCCACTGCTGCTCAGGCAGGTCGCCTTCCTCAAGGCCGAATGATACAGCCTCGTCGATGTCCACCGAGAAAAGGTTGACCTTGTCGGTGCCGTTGGGACGGATGTCGGCAAGTATCACCTTGTCGATTGCTCCGGGAAACACGAATCCGCCGTTGTAGTCAGTATGTTCGCCTATCAGATTGATGCGTCCGGCCGAGGCATAGAGGGTGCCTTCGCCGCCAAACCGGCTTGTGAACGCTTCGGTAACTTTCTTTTTAAGTGTCATAATAGCGGGAGAGAGTTAAAACATTTTGTCGGGATATACGCCCTCGGCGTGCAGGCGGGCGAGCTTCTCCACCACACCGGGGCGGTCGGCCGCGTAAGTCACGCCAAACCAGCGCGAATCCGTATCGAGCACCTTCACCGTGGCCTCGCCGCTGTGGATGAGGGTGTCAACCACGAGGGGAATGAAAAATTCGGCCTTGGGTGTGTTGAGATCCTTATCGAGGAATTTGCGGAACTCGCGGTCGCTGTAGTCGAAATAGTCGGGAGTGAAGCCCCACAGGTTCATCGACACGGGGGTCGACGGGTCGAGGGTCTGTTTCACGCCGTTTTCGTCGGTGAACACGATCGAACCGTCAGGGTCATAGGCTATCGCGGTGCGCTCCACCACGGTGGCGAGATTGGAATCGGCATCGGTAGAGCACACTCCGCGCGACACTGAGCCGTTTTCGGTCATGGTGTTGCCCACGCGGAATCCCACCATCGAGTAGTCGCCCTTGCGGTCGCGGGGACGCATCAGGTCGCGTGCCATCACCTCGAAAGCGTCGCGGCCATAGAAGTCGTCGGCGTTGATCACGGCGAAAGGCTCCTTGATGACCTCGCTGCCCATCATTACGGCATGGTTGGTGCCCCAGGGCTTGGTGCGGTCGGCCGGGCAGGTATAGCCCTCGGGGAGCTTGTCGGTGCTCTGGAACACCACCTCCACGGGGATATGTCCTTCATATTTTGAAAGAATCTTGTCGCGGAAGTCCTGCTCGAAATCCTTGCGGATCACGAAAACCACCTTGCCGAATCCCGCCTGAATGGCATCGTAGATCGAGTAGTCCATTATGGTCTGACCCTGCGGCCCGAGCGGGTCGAGCTGCTTCAGACCTCCGTAGCGGCTGCCCATTCCGGCGGCCAGTACGTAAAGAGTTGGTTTCATATATTAATATGTGGCGAATTTGAATATTATGGTTTCGTCATATTTCCCGTCGGGCAGAAGCTCGGTGGTGGGAAATTCGGGATGATTGGGAGAGTCGGGGAAATGCTGGCACTCGAGAGCCACGCCGCTGTAGTCAGGGTACTCATGACCCGAGATGCTTTCAGGGCCTTCGGCGAGCCAGTTGCCGGTGTAGACCTGAATGCCGGGCTGAGTCGACTCCACGGTGAGCGAGCGACGCGAGCGGGGCGCGCGGAGCACTGCGAGGGTGCGCATCTTGTCGGGCTCCATGGCGTAGCCTTCGGCTGCGAAGCAGGCATCGTAGCCCTTGGCGTTTTTAAGAGCGGGGAAATCGGCATTGATGCGGCTGCCTAACGTGTGGAAATCGAGGAAATCCATGGGAGTGCCTTCTACCGGGTCGATTTCTCCGGTGGGGAGCAGATTCACGTCGGTGACGAGATAGGAGGGAGCCGAGAGCTTGAGCTCATGATCGAGCACACTGCCCGAATGCTCGCCGTCGAGATTGAAATAGGCGTGATTGGTGAGATTTATCACCGTGGGAGCATCGGTAGTGGCGGTGAGGCGGAGCGTGAGGGTACAGTCGTCGGTCCAGGTGTAGGCGGCTTTCACGTTGAGGTTGCCGGGATAGCCGCCGTCGCCGTCGGGCGAGAAGAGGGTAAATTCCACGGTGTCGTCCGATACCGCAGCGGCATCCCACAGGCGGTTCTGGAATCCGTCGGTACCGCCGTGGAGAGCGTTGGGGCCGTTGTTGACCTCAAGATGATATTCCTTGCCGCGCAGGGTGAAGGTGCCGTGGCCGATGCGATTGGCATAGCGGCCGGGAATCTTGCCGCAGCAAGGGCCGTCGTGGAGATACGATGCGGGGCTCTGATAGCCGAGCACCACGTCGGCAAGCGTGCCTTCGGCATCGGGCACGTTTATGGAGATTATGCCGGCGCCGAGCGACGAGAGAGTCACCGAGGCTCCGCGGGAATTGGTGAGTGTGAACAGCTTTATAGTGCCTGCGGGGCAGGTGGCTGTAGAAGTTTCGAGTTTCATGAGATGAGAGAATTCAGATTTGTGAAAGATGTCTAAGTATTCAGACGAGATGGCCTATGATGCTCTCGCGGTCGCCCGGGAGAAGGTCTATCACGGGAATCTCGATCATGGTATAGGCACCGGGCTGCAGGCGCATGGATGCGCGAGCCACGCCCACGAGTATCTGGGCTGTAAGAGCGGGGTTGTTGATCGACATGGTGAACTCGAAGCGCTGGTTCTGGGTGCGGCCTGACACGCCTTTGCGCACCATGTGTACACCGTGACCCATGTCTTTCACTGCGTCGACCGATTCCACGGCCATGACGTGGGTTTCGTCGGAGGCGAAATAGGGGTCCTCTTTCACGGCGCGGGTCACGTCGGCCAGCGAAGCGCCATCCTCGAGTTCAACATAAACCATGCGGCGGTGCATGCCGTCGCCCTTGGGCATGGTCATCGAGAGGGCATCTTTCACGCCGGGCTTCGACTTGACGCACACGGTGTGTCCCATGCTCATGCCGGGGCCGAAATTGGTGTGGGTAAGTCCCTTGGGTGCGGCGGCTTCGAGCAGGGTGCGCACTATGGAGTCACTTCCCGGATCCCAGCCGGCCGAGATCACCGAAACTTTTCCCGCGGCCTTGGCTGCGGCGTCGAGGGTGCGGCGGAGGTCGACTATCGAAGTGTGAATATCGAAGCTGTCGACGGTATTGATGCCGGCGGCGAGGCAGCGCAGCGCGTGGGTCTCGACCTCGCGGGTGGGGGTGGCGAGGATGGCCACATCCACGTCGTGGAGCTCGGCTATGTCGGTTACTACGGGATACGAGGCTATTTCAGAAGGAATGTGCGCCGCGGAGCGACGCACTATTCCTGCAATTTCAAAGTCAGGTGCAGCCTCGAGAGCCTCGACGGTGAAACGGCCTATATTGCCGTAGCCTACCACGGCTGCACGGATGGGTTTACTGTTCATCAGAGAGCTTTTACGATTTCCTGAGTGTCGCGGGCTATCATGAGTTCCTCATCGGTGGGAACTACCACAACCTGCACTTTCGAAGCGGGAGTTGAGAGCACTGTCTCGGTGCCGCGGGTCTTTTCGTTGAGCTCGCGGTCGATTTCCACGCCGATGAATGCGAGGTGGTCACATACATCCTGACGTACCGAAGCCTGATTCTCGCCCACACCGCCGGTGAACACGATGATGTCTACGCCACCCATTTCGGCTGCATAGGCACCTACATATTTCACAATGCGCTGCTTGTACATGTCGAGGGCGAGGATAGCCTGCTCGTTGCCCTTGGCGATGGCATCGTCGATCTCACGCATGTCGCTCGATACCTCGCTGATGCCGAGCACGCCGCTCTTCTTGTTGATGATGGCCTGGATGTCGGTGGCCGAGAGGTTGTGCTTGAGCATGAGATACACGAGCGCACCGGGATCCACGTCGCCCACGCGGGTACCCATCATGAGGCCTTCGGTGGGGGTGAGACCCATTGAGGTGTCGATCGACTTGCCGTCGACGATAGCGGTGATCGAGCCGCCGTTGCCCACGTGGCAGGTGATGATCTTCTTGCCTTCGGGGCTTACGCCGAGGATTTCACACACGCGCTTCGACACGTAGCGGTGGCTGGTGCCGTGGAAGCCGTAGCGGCGCACGCCGTCGTTCTTGTAATACTCCATCGGGAGGGCATACATATATGACTTGGCGGGCATGGTCTGGTGGAAAGCGGTGTCAAACACTGCCACCTGCGGAGTGCCGGGCATGAGTTCGGTGATGGCGTCGATACCGGTCATGTTGGCGGGGTTGTGGAGGGGAGCGATGTCGTAGCACTGCTTGATCATGTCCTTCACATTGTCGTCGATGAGCACCTGTCTCTTAGACACAACTCCGAGCCCACGAGACGGAGGG
>JAIDSW010000286.1 GCA_029061025.1 Duncaniella sp. | reverse complement strand
GGGCGAGGACTTTGCCGAGGCTGCCGCCAATGAAGCCCGCCTGCTTCGCGACCACATGACCATCCTTCTCAGCACCTACGGGGTGATCTGAACGCTGTAACGCAACTATTTTTTCAAAGTTTTTCCGGGAATTTCGCTCGAAGTTCCCGGAAAAACGTTAACTTTGCAGTCGCAAAATTTCAAAAAAGAGTTTTTAGAAATAGCCAGTATGATAAATCGAGTTCTGATCCGCATCAAGGTAGTGCAGATGCTTTACAGCTACCTTCTCAGCCGCAGCGAATTCAAGATAATTCCTGCCCCCGACGCCACAGCTACACGCGACCGTAAATATGCCTATAAACTGTATCTCGATTTACTTCTCCTAATACTTCAGATGTCGGGATACGAGATCAACGGATCCGGTCCGCTGCGCGGAATTACTCTCGACAAGCATCTCAACCGCAACCTTCTCGCCAAGTCGCTTAATTCGCTTGATGAACTCCGTGCCCTGATACTCGAAGGACGCAGAGACCTCAAGGAGTATTCATCAATAATCCCTGACCTCTACGAATCAATCAAGCATCTTCCCGCATATCGCAGCCATATCCGTAAAAAGAAAGTGGAGCTGAAAGATGATGTCGAGCTATGGATTTCAATTCTTTCCGGACTGATTGCGAAAGACGAGCGATTTATCACGGCAGCACGCACAGATGCCGAATTCACCATTCGAGGCTTCGAGTCGGGTATAGAGATGGCAGTGGAAACTCTCCGCGGATATAACGACAACCGTCAGCTTTTCACTCAGGCCCGTAATTCCCTTGAAAAATCACTTGATAAAGCCCACGAGCTGTATTTCCAGCTCCTCGCTCTCATCATAGAGATAACCAAGGCCGAGGCGCAGCGCATCGATGAAGGACGCAACAAGTTCCTTCCCACTGATGCCGACCTGCACCCCAACACCAAACTTGCCGACAATCGACTTGCCAAAGTTCTCGAGGCATCTCCCCGACTTGATGAATATGTTAAGGATGGCCGCACCTACTGGTCCGACGAGCCCATTTTCATCATGTCACTCCTTAACAAAATACGCTCTTCGGAGATATACGAGCAATACAAAGACTCCTTCCGCGATGATCTCGAAGAAGATTGCGAATTCTGGCGCAATGTATTCCGTAATATTATACTCCCCGGCGATGATCTTGCCGAGATGCTTGAATCGAAAAGCGTGTATTGGAACGACGATCTTCACGTTATAGGCACTTTTGTACTGAAAACTATCCGCCGGCTCTCCCATGCTGAAGGCGGCGAACCTGCGGAAGCTGATTTCCTGCCGCAGTTCAAGGATGATGAAGATCGCAACTTCGGACCGGAACTCTTCGTGACAGCTATTGATAATTT
>JAIDSW010000285.1 GCA_029061025.1 Duncaniella sp. | reverse complement strand
GCGGCGCACGGGCTGATTGTGACTGCGGTGGCCGTATTTGAGCTTGTAGGTCTTTGCTCCGGCGGCTTTGGCCAGGAGCTGGTTGCCCATGCAGATTCCGCATATCGGCTTGCCGTTTTCCATAGCCTTGCGGATGAGGGCGACGGTATCACCGGCCATGTCGGGGTTGCCGGGGCCGTTGGAAATGAAGAGTCCGTCGTAGGGTATGGCGGTGAAATCGTAGTTCCAGGGCACTCTCACCACTTTCACGCCGCGGCGGGTGAGGCAGCGGATGATGTTGTGTTTCACGCCGCAGTCCACGAGCACCACTGTCTTTTCGCCGTCGCCGTGCACTTCCACGTCTTTACACGATACTTTGGCCACGAGGTTTTCCTTGTTGGGATCGTAGAATGGTATCGAATCGGGGTCAGTGCCCTCCATCACGATCTTGCCGAGCATTGAGCCGTGCTCGCGCAGGTGCTTTGTGAGGGCGCGGGTGTCGATGCCGTAGATGCCGGGGATTTTTTCTTCCTGAAGCCATTGAGCCAGCGAGCGGTCGGCCTGCCAGTGGGAGTGCTCGAAAGAGTAGTCCTGAGCCACGATTGCCTTGCAGTGGATGTGGTCGCTTTCGTAATATTCGCTGACGTCGTCTTTCTCGCGGCGGGGCGGGACGCCGTAGTTGCCAAGAATGGGGTAGGTGGTGACGAGAATCTGACCCTCGTAGGAAGGGTCGGTGAGGCTCTCGGGGTAGCCGGTCATTGCTGTGTTGAACACTACTTCGCCGGCTGTGGAGCCTTCATAGCCGAAGGATTTACCTTCCATCGTGGTGCCGTCCTCGAGGATGAGGAACGCGCGCTTTGATTGTCGCATACTGTGTAACGGTTGTGTGAAATACTGTGCAAAGATAAGCATTTTTTTTCACAGAGCGAAAGGATTGCGGCCAATTCTCTCCCGTGCGCGCGTGAAATAATATAGGTGAGACGGGCATCGGAGCTTGTGGCGCGGATTAGGATTGGCGGGATTGCGGGGTGACGATTGTCAATAAAAAGGGAGGGATTTTTGAAATTATAATGTTAAAATGCTACTTTTTTCGGTAGAATTTGAAACTTTTTTCATTTTTTGTTGTAACTTTGCAACTCTAAACACTGTTTAGTAACTCTTGACCAAATCACAGCGAGTTTCCAAATTCGTGTAAAAGTATTGAAAAAATAATTTAAAACTATATTGTCTAATTCTTTAAAAAGGTATGAAAAAGCTGTTTCTATTACTTACGGCGGTATTCTGTTTCGCGGTGATGGCGCAAGCACGCACCATTACGGGAACGGTAATCGATGCCGAAAATGAAGAGCCCATAGTGGGCGCGACAGTCGTACCCAATGTCGGCGGCATGGGAGTTACGACCGACATTGACGGTAATTTCGCTATTGATGTCCCCGACAATGCAAAGACAGTGACTGTCACTTATGTGGGATATGCCGAACAGACTGTAAAAATTGAAGATCACATGGTCATCAAGATGACTCCCGACAACCAGCTTGAGACCGTCGTTGTGGTAGGCTACGGCCAGAGCAAGAAGCTCGGCTCGGTAGTGGGCTCAGTGTCGGTGGTAGGCGAGCAGGTGTTCAAGGATGTGCCCACCGCAACATTCCTCGACGCTCTCCAGGGTCAGGTGCCGGGTCTTAACATCGCATCCAACTCGGGTGACCCCTCGGCCAACGAAATGCATATACGTATGCGTGGTGTGAACTCGCTTACGGCAGGAAATACCCCTCTGTTTATCCTCGACGGTGCACCTATCACCTCGGCTGTGTTCACTACACTCAACCCCTCGGATATCGAGTCAGTAACCGTGCTTAAGGATGCAGCTTCAGTAGCCATCTACGGTTCGCGTGCTGCCAACGGTGTTATCGTGATCACCTCCAAGAAAGGTAAATTCCAGGAGAAAGCCAAGGTAAATATCCGTGCATCATTCGGATGGTCGCAGATGGCTCACGACAATGTGGAGATGATGAACTCCGAGCAATATATCCGTTATCGCGACCTTATCGGTAAGCCTGTGTCGGAAGAAATCCGCTCGCTCGTGGATAACTATGGTATATCGACCAACTGGCGTAATGAGGTGTTCAACAGCTCGGCTCCCACTTATCAGCTCGATGCAGCAGTGCGCGGCGGTAGTGAGAACTCAAGCTACTATGTTTCGCTCAACCATTATGACGCCGACGGTATCATGCCTCAGTCGCATCTGCGTCGCTCAACTCTCCGCGCTAATATCTCTACCCGCGTGACCGATTGGTTCCGTTTCGGTTTCAAGACCAATCTCGGTTATGAGAAGGGCGAGACCAACTCTCAGAACAATACGGCATATGCCGGTGGTGGTACAGCTTATATGGCTAACCCCTCAATGTTTGCCCGAGTTACTTTCCCATATGATTCTCCCCGCTACTATACTTTTACTCCCGATGGTCAGATAGTGTTCGGTGAACGTGCCAAGTATCTTCGCTACTCTGACTTAGTGCTTCCTCAGGCGCTTGCTGACACCCAGAGCCGTGCTCAAAAGAATCTTTCAATCAATGCTTCTATCGACGAGACCATAGTTCCTATCGAGGGCCTTACTCTGCGTGCTCAGCAGAATGTTGATGCATTTGACTACCGCTATTCAGGTTATCAGTATCCACGTCCGGCGGAAGTCACTCCAATGGGTGACCTTAATGACTGGTACGGAACTTCAACCGGATCAAACTCCCAGAGTTTCCAGCGTTACTACTCATTCACCTATACCAATACCGCCGAATATACCCGCACATTTGCTGACTTGCATAATCTCACTGTGCTTCTCGGTCAGGAATCGATCATTACCAAGAATGAGTCGTTCAGAGCGGGCGGACAGGGCTATACCGATGCAAGACTTATGTTCTTGGGTAGCCAGGTTTCAGATTTGGCTCAAGATGATATCGCTCAAAGTATGACGAAGTCAATATTCAATTCATTCTTCGCTACTGCAAGCTATGATTACAATAACCGCTATTTCGCCGACGTAACCTATCGTCGTGACGGTAGCTCGAAGTTTGCTGCGGGTCACCGTTGGGCCAACTTCTACTCGCTCGGTGCTATGTGGCGTATTACCAACGAAAACTTCATGAAGTCCCTGACTTGGCTCAATGACCTCAGTCTTCGTGTAAGCTATGGTACTACAGGTAACTCTTCTATCCCCGACTGGCTGTATGCCGGTAAGCTCGGTAGCGGATATATTTATACCGGCGGTCTTCCCAATATTGACGGCCAGTCACTCGGCATTGCTGCCGCATCAAATGTTGACCTTACGTGGGAAACAGTCCGCTCATGGGATGTAGGTTTAGGCTTTGCAGTTCTTAACAATAAAATCAAGGGAGAGATCGACTTCTACCGTAAGGAGACAGTAGACATGCTTATGTCGATTCCTTATTCCTATACCACAGGCTTTAGCGGCGGTTACGGTAATATCGGTAACATGACCAATACCGGTGTGGATATCGACCTTAACTTCGCCCTCATCAGCAACCGTGACTGGTATTGGGGACTCCGTGCCAACTTCAACTACAACCGAAACGAGATCACCAAGCTCTTCGACGGTCAGGATACCTTTACAATACCCGATACAGGTATTCAGTATAAAGTAGGTCACTCTGCCGGCGAAATGTACACTGTGGAATATGCAGGTGTGGATCCTCGCGACGGTCAGCAGATGTGGATCGACAAGGACGGCAACCTCACCAAGCAGTATAATGAGGAGCGCGACGCCAAGCTCATCGGTAAGAGCCAGTATGCTCCCTATTCCGGAGGTTTCGGTACAGATCTTCGCTGGCGTGACTTCAGCCTCCGCGTTGACTTCAACTGGGCAGCCAAGAAGTACATGATCAATAATGACCGCTACTTCATCGAAAACAATAACTTCGCTGATCAGTCAAACCAGAATGTGAAGATGCTTGAAGTGTGGACATATCCCGGACAAATCACCGATGTTCCCGCTGCCGATGGCCAGCGTCTGCAGTTTGACTCTCACCTCATCGAGAATGCTTCGTATCTGCGTCTGAAGAACCTTACACTCACTTACAAGCTTCCCCAGAGCGCGCTTAACAAGCTGCATCTTGACAACGTTACATTCCACTTCACCGGCCGTAATCTCCTCACCTTTACAGATTATTCAGGCTATGACCCCGAACCCGAAACTAACGTAGTGGCATTTTTCTATCCCAACACTCGCCAGTATGAGGTCGGATTTGAAGTGGCATTCTAATCAGCACAACATCTAAAGACTTAAAGCAATGAAAAAAATCATATATTCAATATTAGCGCTGGGTGGACTGATGGCTACTTCCTGCGACATGAGCATTCCGGAGCCTAATGTGATCCCCGAAGCTGATGGCTTTCAGGATGTGACTGATTGCCTTCATTATCGAAACGGTATCTACAGCAGTCTCCGTATCAGCACCACCGGTTCGTATGTGTATATAACTGACCTCGCAATGGATCAGTTTGTAGGTACCGTGCAAAACGGTAACGTTAATAATGAGGTAAATACCGGTAATATCACTTCTTCAATAGATCAGGCCACCACATTGTGGGGTAACTATTACGCCGGTATTGTATCGGTAAACTATTTCCTTGAGAAAGCACAGCCTATTCTCGATGAGCTTCCTGAGGTACAGGAGTATAATATCATTCAGATGAAGCGATATATGGCAGAGGCTCATTTCGCCCGTGCTTATTATTACTTCAAGCTTACTGAAACATTCTGTCCTCTTTATACCGAGCAGAATAAGGATACCAACGTAGGTGTACCTCTCCGCACGGATTATAACCCTACCTCCGATAAATCCACCTATCCCGGACGAGCAACCCTATACGCTACATACAAGTTTATTGAGGATGAACTTGAACTCGCTTACGACGGTCTGAAACTTTTTGAGGAAGAATTGCCCGATGAAGCACGAGTGCAATCGCTCGTAAGAAATTCGTCTTTCCTCAATACCTGGATCGTGCGTGCACTTCAGGCTCGTACTGCTCTTCTGAAAGGTGACTATGATGCGGCTCTTACTTATGCCAACGATGTAGTAGAAAACAACACCGTATATGCTCTCGTTGGACTTGAATCCACCGGTCAGCTCTTGAATAAGAAGTATAACTATGTTGAAATGTGGAAGAAAGATGAAGGTTCTGAGCTTATGTTCCGTCCGTATGTTGACACTCAGCAACTTTACATCGGTTCTACCGGTGGCGGTTGGCTTACAAAAGATGAGGATATGGTAAATTTCATACCTGTAGCCAACGTCGTTAACAACTACTATTCTTCCGACGACTTACGCGGTCGTGCATTTATCGGTATAACTGACCTGCTTAACAATGGTACAGTATACAACTCGGTTAAAACCTTTATCAAGTGGCCTGGTAATGAGTCGTTATATACAGTAGCAGGTGAAAATAACCTGAGAAACATGGGTAAGCCTTTCCGTCTGTCGGAAATGTATCTAATCAAGATGGAATGTGAGTATATGACAGGCAAAGGTGATCCTCTTGCAACACTCAATTTCTTCCGTCGCCATCGTATCTTAAAATACGAGGATGAAACCTATGCAGGAGCCGAGCTTCTTGCCCAAATCAGAGCTGAACGTACCAAGGAGCTAATCGGTGAAGGTTTCCGTTTTGCCGATTGCCGCCGCTGGAAAGTGGAATTTACCCGTGTTGCAGGTCTCGGTTTAGGTAATCTTATCGTAACCGGTGCTGACAATGTTCATTACACTGCTGATGACCACCGTTACGTTTGGCCTATTCCCGCCGATGAAATTCAGGTTAATCCCCAGCTCGTCGGTCAGCAGAATCCCGGCTATTAATCCTAATAATGATTGAAAATATTGAAAACAACTATGAAACTTTTCAAATATATCTCAATACTTGCTGTAGGTGCTGTCGCCTTTACATCCTGCAGCGATGACAATGATGATTTCTCGATCAACACTGCTCCCGGTGTGGGTGTCTCTGTAGAGAGTTCGGAAATGGTCGTTAATGAGATGAAGGGAATCTTCAAAGTTCCCCTCGTTCTTACCGGCGAACCTAATGGTTATGTAAGAGCAACTGTGAAGATTATTGGTACTGATGACCCTTCTCAGGATCAGGCTATTGCCGACAATAACTTCTATGTTACCAGCCAGACAATCAATATCCCTGCCGACGAGAAGACTGCAAGCGTGGAAATACGTACACAGTATCTTGAAACACGCGATCCTGATCTTTATTTCAAGGTAGTAATTGAAGAAGCTCAGGGCGCTACCATTCAGCCGTTAAATTCGTGTACCATTGCGATTGTAGACCGTTTCAGCTCTCCTGTTTATTCACTTTCAGGTCCCTGGGAAATCCACTTTACTTCATATTGGGGTGAAGAATTCACAACTACCAAAACTAATCTTGACGTAATAAACGAAGAGACAGGCCAGTGCCAATTCCTGGATTTCTGTCCTGAGGTATCAAGTGATATGAATCTCCCCGTAATCCTTCGTCCCGGTGATGAAGGCCGTCCTTATAATATGTTTATACCTCTTGGTTCGGTATTTATTCAAGGGGCAAACTTTGGCGGCGAGCTCGGTATTTGCGACGTAACACTTATTGATATGTCGGGCAAACAAAGAGGTGAATACAGTGGTCAATGGAACAGTGATTATACTGAAATTACTTTCAACGATGATTTTGTACTCGGAATAATGAAAGATGGTTCATGGACCGGTAGAGTCTACCAGATTTTCACTCGTATGACACTAAAGCCTCTGTTGTAAAATAGACACAGCTAAATATATACCTCTGAAAGGGACAGCCCGACGCGGATGCGCCGGGCTGTTCTGCGGTATGACGGGCATGTCATACATCTGTGGTGAAAGTCCACGCGGGGCGTAGTTGCCGACGAACCCCAGAGCGACTTG
>JAIDSW010000284.1:514-4222 GCA_029061025.1 Duncaniella sp. | reverse complement strand
CCCAGAGGGCAACGCCATCTGCCACCTCATGGGTGAGCCTCAGGAAAACCGCCTCATCTGGCTTCACAATGAGCAGGCCGTGATGGCTCCCGAGTGGTCAATCCACGCTGCTGCAGGTACCTCAAATTATATGTTTATCTGGGGTATGGGAGGCGAAAACCTTGACTATGGCGACATGGACAAGGTAGGATACCTCGATATGAAGTAACGACATTTTTTATTACAATCAATATCGGCCGGAAGCATGGCGAAATGCTCATCCGGCCGATATTATTTTGTAATTTTTAGGGCGTAAGTATGATAACTTTGCATAAAAATTGGCTTAAATTTTATATTTTTGATGCAAAACCGAGGTTTTTTAAATAAAATTGTATATCTTTGCATGGTTAATTCAGGTAAATGATTGTAATTATTCAGTCGCTTTATCTTATAAAATATTATGTAATATAGATTTATACATTTATTTCATCACAAAAAAGAATACAATAACCAATCAATAAAATATTTCGCATGAAGAAAACTTTACTCCTTATTTTGGCTGCGGCTGCGAGTGCAGGTGCATCGGCGCAGTTCAAGACTCCGGCACTCTATGATGAGACAGCCATACAGCGCATCACTCCCGACGGTCGCTATATGTTCTCGGAAGTATATGGTACGGTCAAAATTTTTGACCGCGTGGAAGGAACTGAAAAAGAGTTTGCGGCCAGTGAAGATATGGTGATTTATTATTCGCTCGGCCTTGGCAACTGCGTTACGTCCGACGGTGGTATCCTCCTTGCCAGCACAAACTATGCCACACCCGATGCTTCATATCTTCAGAACGGCGAGTGGCATACCCTGAATGTTCCAGATTCCGAGAAGAGCAATCTTGCTAACGGTATTACTCCCGACGGATCGCGTATCTGCGGCAGCATCGGACTCAACGAAATGACTTTCGACGCCGTGATCATGATGGTTCCCGCTTACTGGGATCGCAATGCCGACGGCACTTACGGCGAATGCAAGTTATTACCCCATCCTGATAAAGACCTTTATGGCGAGACTCCCCAGTATGTTACCGCCGTGTCGATAGCCGACGATGGAAAGACTATCGTGGGTCAGATGGTGTTCAGCAGCGGCGCCATGACTATCCCCGTGGTGTATAAGCAGGACGATAAAGGCGAGTGGAGCTATTCACTTCCCACTAAGGATCTGTTTAACCCCGAAGGTCTTGAACCTGTTGAGAATCCCGGCGACGGCCCCATGCCTCCGAGCTATGAGGATTATATGACTGAAGAAGAGCTTGCCGCCTTGGATGCTGCTGAAAAAGCTTATTTTAATAATGAGATTCCCGACTACCCCGATTTTCAGGATTTCATGACCGACGAAGAGAAAGCCGCCTATGCCGCAGCTCTTGAAGCATATCAGACTGTCTACGACGAGTGGCAGGTGAAATGGGATGCGTATGATACGTATACTACCGAAGTTAATTCCGCTTCGCCCAATTTCGTATTCAATAACTGCATGCTTTCTACCGACGGAAAATCTATCGTGTCAACACTCGAGGCTCTCGATCCCAACGCTGATCCCTGGTCATGGTTTGCAACTATGATCAATACCCCTTGCTCGGTAAATATCGAGACCGGCGAACTCGTAAAGGTCGACACCGAGCTCTCGCTCCTTTCATCGGCCGTTGCCAACGACGGTATCATCCTCGCTCACAATGGTCAGCAGTCAGTCCCCATGGAAGGTTACGTGATCAAGAATGGTGAGATCACCACACTTCAGGAGTACCTCAACACTATTTCACCCGACTACGGCGCATGGATTACCAAAAACATGAGTCACGAAGTTGTGGTGGCTTATGACGAAGAAACCTGGGAAGAGATCTTTGCCGAGTGTACATTTACAGGTATTCCTGCCGCTACCCCTGACTTAAGCGTGATTGCCGTGTGGAACAACTGTCCGTGGGACTTCTCTATAAATGCTCAGAGCGCTGTGTTTGAAGCAACTCCTCTGGCCGGTATCTCCTCGGTCAATGCTGCCGTGAAGAATATCAAGGTTGTTGCCAACGGTGTGGTTTCAGTTCCCGACGGATTCACAGCCCTTCAGGTTTACAATCTCAACGGTCAGTGCGTCAAGTTCGTGAGCGAACCAAGCGGTATGGTGAAACTTAATGTAGCCCCCGGTGCTTACATTGTCAAAGCTACACGTGCCGATGGCAGCGCATCGATTGTGAAGCTTGCCGCCAACTGATACCCGGCATAAGTTAAAAATTCCGATTCACGGTGAGTCATCCGTAAAGATGACCCGCCGTGGATTTCGGTGTTTTAAGAATTTATTATATCTTTGTGGTATGAAAAAGTTATTTGCAACCCTAATCCTGTTTGTTGCGGGCGTAGTCGCCTCAGTCAACATCAGCGCCCAGCTTCCCAACGTGACCGTAAAGGACACGAAGGGTAATCCCGTGAATGTGGCCGAGCTTAACAATGATGGCAAGCCGTTCGTGATAAGTTTTTTCGCTACGTGGTGCAAACCCTGTCATCGCGAGCTTCGCGCCATAGCCGACTTATATCCTGACTGGCAGGACGAAACGGGCATGAAGATGTATATCGTGTCGATCGACGATGCGCAAAATACATCGAAAGTGAAACCGTTCGTTGATGCCGAGGGATGGGAATATGAAGTGCTTCTTGATGCCAACAGCGATTTCTTCCGTGCGATGGGGCTGTCGGCAGTGCCTCACGTGCTGGTGGTGGATGGCGAAGGCAATATCGCCTACAATCACTCGGGATACACTGATGGATCTGAAACTGAACTAATCAACATCATCCGTAAACTCAATACGAAAAAATAATCGCTGATGAGAAGATCTGTATTGTCGGCATTATCGGCCGGATTTGACCTGGCGGCTTCAGCTTTCACGCTCGGAGGCGACAATGGTGTCGCTTTCCACGGCAGCGTGCAGGCCGATGCTTTGTTCCCTCAGGAAGATGAGTCAATAGGCACCGGCAAGTATGACCATGATATACTTTTCAATACCTACGCTGACCTTAACATGATAAGCAAATATGTCGATGCCGGCGTGAGGTTTGAATTTATGAAATGGCCGCTTCCCGGCTACGAGCCTGACTTCGCAGGGTGGGGCATACCCCATATCTACGCCAAAGGCCGATACAGAGGCTTCGAACTCACCGTGGGCGATTTCTACGAGCAGTTTGGCTCGGGCTTTATTCTGCGCACCTATCAGGAGCGCTCGCTCGGTATTGACAATTCCATCCGCGGAGGCCGACTTAACTATACTCCCGTCACCGGTGTACGTCTTACTGCGCTCGGTGGCGTGCAGCGCACTTACTGGGACTGGAAAAAGAGCTCTCAGGTATATGGCGGAAATGCCGAATTTGTGCTTCAGGATCTCTTCGGCGGATTGCGTAAGCGTAATGTAAGCTGGACGTTCGGCGCGTCATATGTGCTCAAGCATGAGGATGACGAGACTATCATGGTGCCAGGGCATAACTGGCGACTTAACTTACCGAAGTCGGTAAATGCCTATGACCTCCGCTCCGAGTTTCAGAAAAACGGCTTTTCCGTAATGGGCGAGTTTGCATGGAAAGGGCAGGATCCGTCGTTTGACAACAATTATACCTATGGCAACGGTACAGCCGTGATGCTCAGCGGGTCATATTCACGCAGCGGTCTCAGTGCCCTGGTGCAGGTAAAGCGCAGCGA
>JAIDSW010000284.1:0-504 GCA_029061025.1 Duncaniella sp. | reverse complement strand
GCGCAGCGAGAATATGTCGTTCCGATCGCAGCGTGCCACAAGCGGTATGTCGGCTTTCCTCAACAATATGCCGGTATTCTCCTATCTCCACACCTATGCTCTTGCTGCTCTTTATCCATATGCCACTCAGGCAGCTCCCGGTGAATGGGCTTTTCAGGGACAGTTTGCCTATAACTTCAAGCGCAAGACTCCTTTAGGAGGCAAGTACGGAACAAAATTAAAGGTTAACCTCAGTTATATCACGGCGCTGTCAGATAATCCAGGTAATTTCGGCGAGATGGGTACCGACGGCCCTTCACCACGCTTCTTTGATATGGGGCAGAGCTATTATCATGACTTCAATATTCAGGTCGACAAAAAATGGAGCCGCTCGGTAAGCCAGATCTTCATGTATATGAATCAGATGGACGACAAGCTGCTCGAAGGTGACCCCGAGGCCGGAAAAGTCCGCTCCAACATCTTTGTGGTTGATACAAAGTGGCGAATCGACCATCGCTTCACGCT
>JAIDSW010000283.1 GCA_029061025.1 Duncaniella sp. | reverse complement strand
GTGTCTGAGTCAGATCAGGCCTACTACGTCAGCATGAGCATCTCAGGCGATGGTGCACAGTCGCGTGCAGTAGGTGACAATGGTACACCTGTTGAAGGCACTGATTTCGAAGACGGTACGCCCAACAGCGAAAACCTCATCAACAACGCTTATTTCGTATTCTATGATTCTGAAGGCAACGTAGTAGGTGACATCGTTCCCGTCGAGCTCGATGACAGCCACCTCGCTGAGGTGACTACTCCCGACGGTACAGTTGAACGCCGCTATAAGTCAGTGGTTCAGGTGAGCGTCAAGAAAGGTGAGCGCAAGCCCGCCCAGGTTATCTGCTACATCAACCCTATCTCTCCCTCCACACTGCAGAACCCTCTTAATGTGATCCAGACCATCTCGCGTACAGCTACATGGTCCACCATCGGCGGTAATGCCACCAAGTACTTCGCTATGAGTAACTCGGTATACTATCCCCGCGCCGAAGGCTCTTCTACAGGTCTTGCTCCCGCCAAGGGTCTCCCCCAGGTGGCTGTAAAGATTCCTGAAACCTATCTCTACACTTCCGAGCAGGCTGCCGAAGAAGCTCTCGGTTCTGACAATACTCTTAATATATATGTAGAGCGCTACGCCACCAAGCTTGCTTTCAAGGCTGTAGATCCTACCAACTATATTACTGCTACCCGAGTATACAACCGCACTGCTGAAAATCAGTTGACCACTTCAACTACAACCAAGCGAGTAACACTCTCTTTCGTACCTCAGTACTGGGCCGTTAATGCCGAGTCCAACCGCTCTTATGTGATCAAGTCATTCCGTCAGGAATCTGAGCTCGGTGAAATCCTCGCTGATAACTATGAATTCGGTGCTCTCAATGCCCGCATCAATGCCAATAAATACGACGAGACAATTCACGGATGGGATTATGACGGTGTTACCGTGCTCGACGCCAACAACCGCTGGGCTTGGAATAACCCCGATCTTCACCGTTCGTTCTGGGGCATGTCGCCTGCATACTTCACTGCCGAATATCCCGAAGTTTCTTCTGACCTCAAGGATATTACCGTAAACCAGAAGTATATTTCTTACAATGAGCTTAAGACCGAAGGTAACAACATAGGTTTTTCGGCCAATAACACTACTCCCCAGTATTTCCGCGAGACTACCGTGGGCTATCGCGCTCTTAACTCGAAGAACCCCAATGCCGCAGTGGCATCTGTAATTTATGTAGGCCAGTACAAACTTAGCATGGAGGGATCTGGTGATCTCCCCGAGGGCACCAGCTTCTACACTTATCTGTCAGGTAACGTTCCTGATGTTGCCGGTCAGCCCTCTGTAACTGAGGATCGTCCCTATGTATACTTCAACACGAGCGCAGGTGTTAAGAGTGATGTTGCCGGTGGTGAATCTATGTTCCTCCGTTTCCTTGCTCAGACCACTATTCTCTATCGTAAATCAGCTACTGATGAGGAGAAGGCTGCCGGTGAATACACTCGTCTCACCATCGCACGCGAATCTGACCTGAATATGATGGTCGATGCTCTCCGCGTTTCTGAAATCTCTGATGAGGTTAAGAAATGGTATGACGGCAACGAAACTACAAAACTCAAGCTGCAGAACAATTCACGTACTCTCCAGTTCAAAAATGCCGAGATGGCTTCAGGTATCTATATCGTGACCGGTGGTGGTTACATGGAGATCGTGCCTGATGATACCCCCGCTGCTTCGTTCAACGAGAATACCCAGATCCGTCTTTCTCAGGCCAACGTCACCCTCATGCGTCAGGTAGGTCTTTCCTACTATTACACTACCGGCCATGCCTACTTCTCTATCCCCGTGAAGCACTTCGGTTGGTATCGTCAAGGCAACCAGCAGAAGAATGAAGCCAAGATCGACTGGAACCGCGTGCGCGTAGGTGACTTCGGTATGGTACGTAACCACAGCTATCAGGTCAACGTTACCGAAATCCTCGGCCTTGCTTCCGGTATCGGCGACGATGACAACCCCATCGTTCCCCCTGCAAATACCGAGGACTACTTCCTCGCTTACTCGGTCAACATCCTTAAGTGGGCTGTAGTTCCTGTTCAGCCCGTGAAACTCTAACACACTTTTCACTGCTCCCGGCTTCATGGCGGGAGCAATACTCTCAAAAGATAATCCCGGAGGGATAGCCCTCCGCAGCTCCCTCCGGGATATTTTAAACCGTATCCTATATGCTTCCCAACACTTTCCGCAACATATTCCGCATGATTCCGGCGGCTGTGGCTTTCGGCCTCACTTTGTCAGGCTGCTCATCGCTCGTGTATGACGACCTGCCCGAATGTCCCGCGCAGCTCAATGTGAAGTTTCAGTTCAACTACACCCTTGATCGCGGCGAGGCTTTTGCCGAACAGGTTCACAGTGTCAACGTGTGGGCTTTCGACAAAGCAGGCAATTTCGTATGGTCAGGTGAAGCTTCAGGCGAGGGTCTGAAAGATCCCGGCTTTATGCTCGAAACTCCCCTCGGAGAAGGCACTTATGATTTCATAGCCTGGTGCGGTCTCGATGGTAACGAGGATTTCTCCCTTGCCACCTATACTCCCGCAAGCATGCAGGATCTGGAAATGAAGCTCAATACTATAGAAAAAGACGGTAAAAATGAAAGTTCGTCGCATTTCAAAAGCCTCTTTCACGGCATGAAATTCGGCGTGAACCACACTATCAACCCCTACGCTCCATCAATCACCACCGTGACTATCCCTCTTATCAAGGATACCAACGACATTGCTGTGATGCTCGTGAATCAAGACGGCATGGCTCTCGACGCCGATGATTTCACGGTCACTTTCACCTATGCCGACTCGTGGCTTGCATGGAACAACGCAGTCGAGGCTCAGTGCCCCGCTGTAACGTATACGCCGTGGAGCGCTCTCTACGGTGAGACCACCCGCTCTCGTGCCGAGGGCGACCCCGAGCTGCCCGTGCGCTCGTCACTCCTTTATGAAATGTCGGTGAGCCGTCTGATAGTGGGCGGTGATGCCTATCTCGACATCGTGAGAAACACCGACGGCAACCGTATAATTCACCTTCCTCTTATCGACCTCTTCGTGTATGCCAAGGGTAACCGATTTGAGGAGTATACCGATCAGGAATACCTCGACCGCCGCAGCGACTACTCGGCTCTGTTCATCCTCGACAATGAGCTGAACTGGTATGTGGCAGCAGGTATATATATCAACGGCTGGGCCGTAGTCCCCCCCCAGAGCGGAGGAATGTACTGACCCCCAAGGCCTAACCCCTAAAGCCTAAACCCTAAAACCTCAGGCCGAAACAGAATCCTATGAAATATCTGCTGATAACACTGACATCCCTGCTGATGCTTACCGGATGTGGCTGGATAGGTGACAGCGACGATTGCCCCGTCGCCGACAACTCCACCATTTCCCTGAGCTTCAACATGATGACTTCAGGCCCTATATTTTCACGAGCCGACGCTAACGGGCATACCGAGGTCGACAGCGAGTATCGCGAGTTTGAAGACGGTATCGACATCAGCGATCTCGCCGTGTTTATCTTCGCCAAAATCACCGGCAGCGCTGATCCCGAG
>JAIDSW010000282.1 GCA_029061025.1 Duncaniella sp. | reverse complement strand
AGCCTAAAAATAAAGAACGTGCACTGAGCCGCCTGCGCACTTTCATCTATGACAAGGAGCACCGTAAATATCTTGATGACATCGCATCGCGGCGCAAGACACTCGTTTCTACCGGCGACCGCTCGGCAAAGATACGCACTTACAATTATCCCCAGGGACGTGTGACCGACCACCGCATCAACTATACCATATACAATCTTCAGGCATTCGTAGGCGGAGATATTCAGGAAGTAATCGATCGCCTTACTATTGCTGAAAACGCCGAGAAACTCAAAGAATCTGAATTATAATTTACCTAAACTATGGAACCTGCAAACTCTTCTCAGACGAACCGGATGAAATCTCGTATTTCATTTGAGACATTATGCACTGCATTTGAAAACGCTACCCGCAGGTTTCCCGCAACTGTAATTTATGTGGCGCTTTTCACTTTCTGGAGTATCGTGGAAATATATTCCCGTCACCACGAAACTACCGATATGGAAAATGCGATCTGGTATTTGTTAACAGTCGGCATGCCGCTGACTCTCGCTGTAAGTATATGGTGTGAGTATTTAGGGCGTCGGAGCATAATTCCACTGTGTATTGCCAACGTATTGCTTATCGCCGACAGCATATATATAATGTGTTGCGGGTTTTACTATGATTCCGTATGGGGATTGAGCCGAACCGCTCTTTTGACCGGTCTTATGATTGCAATACTTTTCGTACCCTCCAAGAAATCTTGGGCATGGAACTTTACGCTTTCGCAGCTGCGGGGACTGGTAATATCTGAAGCCTTTTCGCTTGTATCCATCATTGCTGTCGCTCTGATATTTCTCACACTCCACGGTCTGTTTCAGCTTCGGGACATTGACAAGCCCATGTTCAGCTTCATGGTGCTTCTGGGATTCGCCATGCCGGCAATAATATTTTTGCACCTTGTTCCTTCCCGTACAGAGACCGAAAAGAATGAGCGCGAATTTCGTGCCACAAAATTTGGATGTGGTACAGCCAAATATTTCTTCCTCCCGCTCACGGCAATATACATGATAATCCTTTATGTATATGGCATAAAAATACTTGTGACATGGGAACTGCCCGATGGTGGAGTTTGTTGGTCAGTGACCGTTCTTACTGCTGCTGTATTGGCGACATGCTTTTCTCTCGAAGGAGCCCGTCGCACTGATCCTCACGATACACTGACTCTTATAGCGCTGCGCTATCTGCCTGTAGCGTTGCTCCCTCTTCTTGTGCTGATGAGCGTGGCGGTAATTTATCGCATTAGTCAATATGGATTAACGTTGCCCCGACTATATGTGCTCACATTTAATATCTGGACCTATTGCATAGTTATATACCTTGCTGTCACCAAAGCTAAAATTCTTAACACCGTCTCAATATCGTTTGCCGTAGTATTTGTAGCTACATCTATTTTACCATTTGCAAATTATAAGACACTCACCGATGCACTCATGCGCAAACGTCTTATTAATGAAATGACAGCAGCGGGATTTGACAGCCTTCCCGTAGAAAAGAATGATTTTCTGAAGGAATTTGTCACACTTCCCCCCGAAACACGCTCCGATATCAGAACAACTCTTGAATATCTCGATTCCTATAAAAGACATGATAATGTTATTGACATCGTAGACTTTGAGGAAGACCATATTCGTGAAATCTTCTGGGGTCTTGATTATAATGACAAATTAATAAAAACCAATAAAATAATCGAACTGAGCAATTCCGAGAGCCGTATCCCTATCCCCGCTGGATATAACTTTGCCGAAAGGGCATTATTTTTCAAAAATCAGCTGATCCTAAACTCCGATCAAGCTGCTGTAATGATCGATAGTGTTATGTTCGCACTCCCGATTGACTCTATTTGCCGACTCAACAGTACTCAAGAATTTTCCGGAATAACTTTATATTCCGCTTCGGGGTCAACGGATTCAGTATACGTAACCAAAGACATCGATATAATAATTTCTGATGAAGTCACCGACAGCTACGATCGGTTTTTAAGGTTTAATTCCAGCGGTATGATAT
>JAIDSW010000281.1 GCA_029061025.1 Duncaniella sp. | reverse complement strand
TAGACCGGTGAATCAACATCACGGATGACACCGATGGCAAGAGGCAGGTCATGTCCGTCCATCATAGCGAGCTGCTGATGAAGGAAGTTGGAGGGTGTGTGAGCGTCGTGAACGAGCACATCGTCAATGGTATATCCATCTTCTCCCACTTTCACGGCTTTGAGGAGGAATCCGTTCTGAACCAGTCCGAATTCTTTGTCCTTGCCGAAGAGCATCTTCTCACCATGAACGAGATGGATGGTGCGCTCCGCACGGTGTTCGCGGTCAGTGATGAAGTTGTGAATGCCATTATTGAAAATTACGCAGTTCTGTAGCACTTCCACCACTGACGTACCTTTGTGACGGGCGGCAGCCACCATCACTTCACGCGAGATTTCAAGCTCTACGTCGATGCTGCGGGCAAAGAAATTTCCACGTGCACCAAACACGAGCTCAGCCGGTATGAAGGGATCTTCAGTGGTACCGTAGGGTGATGACTTGGATACGAAACCGCGGTCAGAAGTAGGGGAGTACTGCCCTTTTGTCAGACCATAGATCTTGTTGTTGAACAGAATCATGTTGATGTCGACGTTACGGCGCACGGCGTGTATAAAGTGATTTCCTCCGATAGCGAGTCCGTCACCGTCGCCTGATATCTGCCAAACTGTCATGTCAGGACGTGCAACCTTGAAACCGGTTGCTATAGCAGCAGCGCGACCGTGAATGGTGTGGAAACCATATGTAGCCATGTAATATGGCAGACGTGAGGAACACCCGATACCTGATATTACAGCAGTCTTGTGGGGAGGGACGCCCAGCGACGACATTGCTTTATGGAGTGTGTTGAGGATAGCATGGTCGCCGCATCCGGGACACCAGCGCACACTCTGGGCGCTTTTATATTGTGAGGGCTGATAAGAATTCTGATCCATTTTATAGAAGTTTTTTTACCTGTTCTACAATTTCGCTTACGAGGAACGGCTGTCCCTGAATCTTGTTGATGCGCTCAATCTTAACATTGGGGAACTTGGCCTGAAGATAATCGGCAAACTGACCCATATTTAATTCGGCCACAATTACTTTGTCATATCGGGAAAGGACCTCTTCAGTATTGGCGGGGAGAGGATTGATGTAGCTGAACTGAGAGAATGCCACGGGTGTCCCTTGCTCACATAATTCGGCGGCTGCTGTGCGGAGGTGTCCGTAGGTGCCACCCCAGCCTACAAGGAGTGTCTTAGCCCCCTTGAGGTCAATGACTTCGAGATCAGGTATATCGCGGGCGATACGATCAATTTTCTCGCGACGTGCCTTTACCATCTTCTCATGGTTGACGGGATCTATAGAAATGGCACCTGTATTGAAATCCTTTTCCAGACCACCTATGCGGTGCTCGGCGCCTTCCATTCCGGGTATAGCCCAATATCGTGCCATGGTCTCGGGATCACGCTGATAAGGATGCCAGCCTTTTTCAATCATTTCCGTGCTCAGAAGCGGGGTGTGTATTTCGGGAAGTTCGTCAGCCTCCGGGATACGCCATGCGCTTGCACCATTGCCGATGAATGCATCACTCAGAAGTATCACCGGAGTCATATGTTCGATGGCTATGCGGCATGCTTCAAAAGCCATTGTAAAGCAGTCGGTAGGCGATTTGGGAGCAACCACGGCTACAGGCGACTCACCGTTGCGGCCATATAGAGCCTGCATGAGATCAGTCTGCTCAGTCTTTGTGGGCAGACCTGTAGAGGGGCCACCGCGCTGCACATCGATTACAACAAGAGGCAATTCGGCAATCACCGCAAGGCCGAGAGCCTCACTCTTGAGTGCGAGGCCGGGGCCTGATGTGGAGGTGGCAGCAAGAGAGCCGGCAAATGATGCTCCGATGGCCGAGCAAATACCTGCAATCTCATCTTCCATCTGCACGGCTTTCACGCCCAGGTCCTTGCGCTTGGCAAGTTCGTGAAGTATATCGGTGGCGGGAGTGATGGGATAACTGCCGAGGAACAGAGGCCGGCCTGATTTTTCCGATGCGGCTATCAGTCCCCACGCGGTAGCGGTATTACCGTTGATGTCGGTATACACACCCGGACGGGTAGCCTCGGTTTCGATGCGGTAAGTGGTGACAGAGGCATGAATGTTGTGACCGTAGTCGTAGCCTGCCTGAAGCACTTTTGCGTTAGCTTCATATACAGCAGGTTTCTTGGCAAATTTACCTTTAAGGATATGCTTGGCAGCTTCGAGCGGACGGTCAAAGAGCCAGCATACCAGACCGAGGGCGAAGATATTGCGGCACTTGAGAATCGATTTATTGTCAAGTCCGGAATCGGCGAGAGCTGCTTTGGTCATACTGGTTACCGGAGCCTCCACGATCTGAGCCTTAATGTCGAGTTCAGTGAATGGATCATCGGTGACAAACTGAGCTTTATCAAGATCTGACTTCTTGAATGAGTCAATGTCGACTATGCACACACCGCCGGGTTTAAGAAACTTGATATTCTGTTTAAGGGCAGCCGGGTTCATGGCAATGAGCACGTCGCACATATCTCCCGGGGTATATGCATCCACGCCCACGCATACCTGAAAGCCGCTTACTCCGCTAAGTGAGCCTTGCGGAGCACGCACCTCGGCCGGATAGTCGGGAAAAGTCGAGACGCGATTGCCCAATCCGGCAGAAATATTCGTAAAAATGTTTCCGGCGAGCTGCATTCCGTCGCCTGAATCGCCTGAAAAGCGCACTACAACGTTACTGAGTGTCTTTACAGAAGTCTGGTTTACCATGGTGATTGGATAAATATTTGGTTAATTGTTAAATTTCAGAGGTAGCGGAGACCGCTCACCGGTGAGATGGCGACCTCGCATTGCAATTTTTCCGTTTACGACAGTCATTACCGGCAGGCGCGATAATGTGAATCCGGCGAGGGGAGTCCAGCCACAACGTGAAGTTACGGCTTCGTCGGTGATTTTTGTGCGGCAGTTACCGATTACAGTGATGTCGGCG
>JAIDSW010000280.1 GCA_029061025.1 Duncaniella sp. | reverse complement strand
TTTGAAATAGCCCTACGGCGAAATTCCCCGGCCGGATCATTGAGATTTAACGAGCTCTTCGGCCCGGGTGCCCCCATGTTTACGGAGGCTGAGCATGAGGTGTTTGTTCTTACAGCACGTGAGCGAGGTGTGAGAATGCGCTTTTTCCCCGTCACCATTACTTGCCATCCCGGCCTGACTACAGGTTGCCGTAAGGTTAGTAATAACGGCATTTTGCTTTCGGCCGGAGCGGTTATCATAAAGACTTTTCCATTGACTGCTGCATTGCGCATCCCTCTTAAAGCGTGGCGACTCTCGCGAGGGGGGAAAGCGCCGTTTTTCAAATCGCTCGTGCTCATGATTAAGGGCGCGCTTAACGGTATGAGTATCAAGCTATGACCTTGACATCACGAAAATCACTATCACGACTTGTGCTCCGCGCCATGGGAGTATTCGGCGGTGTGCAGTCACTCCAGATCCTGTGCAGCATCATCAGGATGAAACTCGTATCGCTGTGGATAGGACCCGCAGGCGTAGGCCTTTTCTCAATATTCAATTCCGCTATCGATCTTGTGTCGTCGGCTACTCAGCTGAGTCTTCGCAACAGTGCGGTAAGAGATATTGCAGCCTCCAAAGGTAAATCATCGGCAGTCAGAGCCGCCATTGTCACTATAGTCCGGAGGTGGGGCTGGCTCCTCGGTATGGCGGGAGCGGTGGTGATGCTTATGGCATCGCCTTTGCTCAGCCGCATTACTTTCGGTGATTTTAGCCACTCGATACAGTATGCGGTACTCTCGGTAAGCGTATTTCTTGCGGCACTTATTTCGAGCGAAGGAGCGATATTGCAAGGCCTTGAGCGTTATAAACCCCTTGCACTCGGGTCGCTGTGGGGTACACTGGGTGGGCTCATAGTTTCGATTCCGCTCTACTTCTTTGCGAGAATCGACAGTATTGTGCCATCATTGATTCTCTACTCTCTTTTTACAGCAGGAGCGATGCTTTATTACCGTGCTTCGGATGTGAAACCCTCTCACCGTATCACCATGAGGGAGACATTGGAAACCGGGCGAAGTTTCCTCATGCTCGGTGGCTTCATGACCATTGCCACTTTCGTCGAGCAGCTGTGCAATTACATATTTATCTCATATCTCAACGTTACTGATTCCGATGTAGGAGTGGGTTACTATCAGGCCGGATATACACTTGTTAACCGCTATGTGGGGCTTCTTTTCGTGGCACTTGCCATGGAGTACTATCCTCGTATGTCGCGAGTGGCCGATTCGATGATGCGCTCACGGGTGTATGTGTCACATGAGATTTCACTTATTATGATCATGCTCGTGCCGGTGGCTACGATTTTTATATCGGCATCGCAGTTGATCGTAAAAATTTTGTATTCCGCAGAATTTGTTATGATATTGCCGTTTGTGGTCACGGCGATGGCAGGGATGGTGTTCCGCGGATTTTCATGGTGCATCAGTTTTCTCGTTCTTGCCCGAAACAGCGGAAAAACCTATGTGACCGTGGAATGTCTGAGCTCGGCTATCGGACTGGTGTTTAATATTATAGCATTCCGATTTTTTGGCATCAACGGATTGGGTGTGTCATTTACCCTATGGTATGTGATGTATTGCATCATGATGCTGGTAGTGGCAAGGCGGATGGGACTGAAGATCAGCGCAAGGTCAGTATGGCTGTCGGTGTATGCTCTTGTAGCCGTAAGCCTGCAGATATTGCTTTATTTCACCATGCCGGTGTGGGCGCTGATAACATTTGCGTCGGCTGCTTCGATTCTTTCACTGATTTTAGTGTTGAAGTTGTCAGGTTCAAGATTTTAGCCTATATTTGCAACGAATAAATAAACAAATTGATAATATGAAAAAATTTTCTTTTCTCTCTCTTTTGGTCATGCTGCTGACGATAGGTTTCAGCAGTTGTTCGTCTATCACAGGTGAGGACGAGCTGACAAATTATCTTCCCGCCGATGCTCCGCTGGTGATGAAGCTCGATTGCAAAAAGCTTTTTGAAGCCTCCGATGTCAAGATCGACGGAGATAAAGTGGAGCTCCCCGCCTATATGAAGGATATGTTCAAAGGCGACAATGCAGAGATGCTTGCCAAAATCAACAGTAAAATCGATCTTGAAAAGATATATGCTGCGAAGTGTGAAGGAGAAAGTTTTTTCATGCTGGTGCGTTGTACTGACTATAAAGGTCTGTGCGCGATGCTTGATGAAGAGGATATGACCAAGTCCTCTGAAGGCGATTATGTGGTCTATGAAATGGGTAATCGCTCGGCACTTGGAATATATAAGGAAAAATTTGTGTACCTGTTGCCTGAATATAAGGCGATAAATGATTTCAAAACCCTTGTGGAGAATATCCGCAAGAATCCGCTTGCCAAGTATGATGCCCTTGCCGATGCAGTTTCGACATCCGATGCTGTCTCATTCGCTATGAACTACGAGGCATATTTCAACGCTCTTCCCGCCCGGGAGCTTGCTTTGATTGGTGGTGTGCCCGATTATGTGAAGGGCAAGTATATGGGCGCCAATATCAATTTTGACGGCAACAAGATGCTTTTCGACGGCGGCATGGGCAATATCGACGGCTCGCCTTTCAAACCCATGGCCACGATAGACGATATTAACATAGCGCTTCTCTCATATGTGCCTGAAGATTTCAATATTATAGTTGCAGCGGGCAAGCCTAATCTTATTGACCCCGATTATTATGATCAGCTTGCGAAGAATATGGGTCAGGCAAGCGGCCTTATGGCAGGACTGATTCCCTATTTCAAAGCGGTAGACGGATCGACAATGGCAGCATTCCGCGTTTCTCCTGAGATAGCAGCCGGCTTCAATCCCGAATACTTCGATGTAATGCTCATGGCTCACATGCCCATGGAAAAGATTCGTGAAGCTGTAAGCAATCTCATGACATTCGCCGGCATGTACGGTATGCCGTCAGTGGAAGTGAGCGAGGATATGTATATGATTAACTTTCAGGGAGTATCAGTATATTTCGGTGCGGCCGACGGCTATCTGGCGATTTCTACCGTGCCCGTGAGCGCAACTCATAGTTCGGAGCTTACGAAATATTTTGTCAATAAGAAGAGTGCGGCGGTGGTCGACGGAAGCTGCCTGAAAGGTATGCTGCCTTTCTATCCGTTTGCCGTGATGCAGAGCAACGACGCCATGTCGTTCAAGGCCGATGTGACACTCGAAGGAACTAATGAAAAATTCATCCCTGCTCTTATGCAGCTTATGAAATGATGATAGAAACTATCACGCTCGAGAGAGTGTTACCATGTGTCTTTCACGGAAGCGAAAATGAGTCTTCCGTGAAAGACTCTTTAATATGGCTCCGCGATGTGACTTTCCGTCGCGGTACCGATTATCTCATCGAAGCCACGAGCGGGGCCGGTAAGTCGTCGCTATGCTCATTTATCTACGGAATAAGAAAAGACTACGAGGGAATGATCAGGATAGGTGAGCGCGATGCCCGCAGTCTGTCGCAGAGTGACTGGAGTGAGATTAGATGCCGCGGGATCGCCTATCTTCCGCAGCAGCTTTCACTGTTTCCTGAGCTGACTGTGATGGAGAACATCGATATCAAAAACCGTCTTACGGGATTCAAAACCAGGGCCGAGATTATCGATATGCTCTCACGACTCGGTATCGATGAAAAGAAAGATCAGCCCGCAGGTCGTCTTTCCGTGGGGCAGCAGCAACGTGTGGCGATGGTAAGGACTTTGTGCCAGCCGTTTTCATTTGTGCTGCTTGATGAGCCGGTGTCGCATCTTGACGAGGCCAACAACAGGATAGCGGCGAAGATGATTGAAGAAGAAGCCCGCAGGCAGGGTGGTTCAATTATTGCCACTTCGGTAGGAAACACGATTGAGATTGAAAATTTTACCCGCTTGAGATTATGAATAATGTAGTGTGGAAGCTGCTGAAAAAGAATATCAGCGTGGCGCAGATAGCTGGATATGCTCTCGCTAATCTCGCAGGCGTGATAATAATCATGACAGGTTTGCAGCTTTATCGGGATGTGACCGCCGGTGGCGGCGATGATGATGACCTGCTTTCAACTGACGACTACATGATATTATCGCCGAAAGTGACCGGTCTCGGAGCACTGTCGGGCGGAGGTAAAGGATTCTCGACAGCCGACATCGACGATCTTAAAGCGCAAACTTGGGTAAAGGCAGTGGGTGAATTTAAGACTGCGGAATTTAATGTATCGGCCGGTGTGAATTTCGGCGGCCGCGGTATGTCGACGCAGTTGTTTCTTGAGTCAGTGCCCGATGAGTTTATGGATGTCAACCTGCGCGGATGGAATTTCGATCCGCTGTCGTCTGACGAAGTACCCATCATAATATCAAAAGATTATCTGGCGCTGTATAATTTCGGCTTCGCCGCATCGCGCTCGCTGCCACGCATCAGTGAGTCAATGGTGGGCATGGTGCCCATTGAGCTGTCGCTCGGTGGGAATGGACGCCGCTATAATATCAACGGTCGTATCGTAGGCTTCTCTTCCAGACTTAATACGATAGCGGTGCCGGAATCGTTTCTTGACTGGGCAAACGATACTTTTTCCGATGAATCCCATTCCGAGCCTTCACGCCTGATTGTCAAGGTAGACAACCCCGGTAATCCTGCCATACAACGTTATCTCGCCGATCATGATTATGAAGTAGCCGGAGACAACTCGGGTATTGCGAGAGCAAGTTACGTAATGGGAATAATCACGTCGGCGGTGGTGGGAATCGGCGCCGTGATAAGTGTATTGTCCATCGTGATACTGCTGCTCAGCATATCGCTGCTCATGCAGAAAAATCGCGATAAAATTTCGTCGCTCGTTCTTCTCGGTTATTCGCCATATCAGGTGGCTGGATATTATATCAGAGTCGTAGCTTGGGTGAATATAATAATCTTCGCAGTATCCGCTGTATCTCTCTTAATAATCCGTCAGGCATGGAATCCCACTTTGGCTGAAATGGGCATGGAAGGCAGTTCACCCGTAATATCATTGATAACGGGTGCAGCCATAATGCTTGCGGTGACTGTGGTAAATATACTTTATATCCGTCGCTCAGCGTTACGCTGCTGATATGAGGTATACGGTGTAAGCGACGTAGGCGATAAACATTATCGCACCCTCGGTACGGGTAAAAGTCATGCGGCGTATAACCCTGCCGAACAGCCAGAAAAGCAACGATGCTCCTACAAGTACGAGCAGGTCAACATTGGTGATACCTCCGAGTGGTAGGGGCGAGATGACTGCCGATGCTCCGAGTACGAAGAATACGTTGAATATGCAGCTGCCCACCACATTTCCTACCGCGAGCCCGGGCTGATTTTTGATTGCGGCGACGAGTGATGTTGCCAATTCGGGTAAAGACGTGCCGAACGCTACGATTGTAAGACCTATAATGGCATCGGACACATTAAGGCTGCGGGCTATAGCCGAGGCACTGTCGACAAATAATTGTCCGCCCCATATAAGCGCAGCAAGTCCACCCACGATTGCTATTACCGCCACCCACGTTTTCATTGGTTTAATATCGGTGTTTTCTTCAGCGGAGCCTTCGGCTGATTTGGCGATTGAAAATGTATAGCGGAGGAAGATGCAGAAAAACAGAAGTAATATCAGGCCGCCCGATCGCTCAATAATATTTTGCGTTGCTCCGTCGAGCAACACGCCGTTGCCGAGCACAAGGATTACCACCGATGAAAGTATCACGAGCGGAATATCGTTGACGAGGATTCCGCGCTCGATTTTTATGGGGCGTACGAGTGCGGTGAGACCTATTATTACGAGTATGTTGAATATATTGCTTCCCACTACATTACCGATTGCAATACCGGCGTTGTGATTGTAGGCCGATACACATGAGATCACAAGTTCGGGTGCCGATGTGCCGAAAGCAACAATGGTAAGACCTATCACGAGTGGTGAGATGCCGCTGCGCCTTGCTACGGCTGAGGCACCGTCGGTAAGATAGTTGGCGCCGCCTAATATCAGCGCAAGTCCCAGAATAAGAAGCAGAATGTTGAGTATCATAGTCAGCAGATATTTTTATGAATGCAAAATTATAGAGAATTTCTGAAATATCATAAAAAAGCGATACCGGTCATCTCGACAGGTATCGCCGTATATATGAAATTGAGATCTATTTAATTTTCAGAAGTCTTTTCGCGAATGAATGATACGCACACGGCTCCTACTATGAGCGAGATACCGGCAATAATCATCATCACATACTGAGGTGCCACCTGACCGGGCTCACCGAACATCGAGAGGATAGGACCGCCAAGCAGCGCGCCGATAATCTGAGGAATGCATATCGAGCAGTTGAACAGGCCGAGATAAGCTCCGATGTGTCCGCCCTTGAGCGAGTTGGTGAGAATGGTGAAAGGCCATGCAAGCATTGCCGCCCACGCACAACCTATGAGGGCGAAGGAGATGAAAAGAAGATACTGATTGGCGAGCAATCCGGCGGAAATGAAGCCTGCGGCACCGAGAAGCAGACTGAGTGCATAGGAGAATTTGCGCGAGCGGAAGCGGGGAAGCACTACGGCCCAGAGTACCGATCCGATAGCCTGGATTGCAAACAGGATGCCTACCCAGTTGCCGGCATCGTTATACTGAGGACTCTCGGTATTCAGCTCTTCAACATAAATAGGCTCAGCCGATGTCTCGGCGGGAATCTTTACCGAGGTATTGCCTTC
>JAIDSW010000028.1 GCA_029061025.1 Duncaniella sp. | reverse complement strand
TGCTTATGATGCTTGCATATCCGCTTTTCGCACAGGAAAAGTCAGACAGCGTGTTTACGTTTCGTTTCTTCCCGGGGAAGAATGAGTTTTACGCTCCCGGGTTGAACAATGGCGAAGAGCTGGCAAGACTGTTTGAATGCGTGGACCGTTTCAAGAGTGAGATATTGAATCACGATATCATGCTTTTTGTCAACGGTTACAGCGACGCTAAGGTGAGTGATAGTAGAAATATGGTAATAGCAAGGACGCGATCCCTGCGTGTGAAGTCGGAATTGATTACTCTCAGGGGATTGAAAGAGGATTGCTTTATTACACGTAACCATGTAGGGGAAGGCAACTTCGTGACAGTTCAGATGGTAGTGCCTAAAGATAAGATTGTCTCTGAACCGCAAGAGGAAGTGGCAGATGTGAACCCTGAAGCTCCTCAAGAAGCTGAACCGGAGGACGTGAAGCCTGTAGAAAGCATTTCTGATAACGCTTCGGATACTGCTGCTGCGGAATCGGAAATTGTCGACAATGAGGCCGAAACAATTCCTGAGGTTACTTATGTGAGACCCGACAGTCGCTTCGCACTGAAAACCAACCTCCTCGGTTACGCTATACTGATGCCTAACCTGGAGCTTGAATGGATGTTTGCCGATCGCTGGTCGGTAGCGCTCGAAGCTCAAGGAGCTTGGTATTCCAAGAGCTCGCCCCGCAAGGTCTATCGCATCGCTACCATTATTCCCGAGTTCCGCTATTGGGTAATAGATCGCGCGCGATGGCACGGCATGTATGTGGGCTTATTCGGTGGCGCCGGAATGTATGATCTTTCCAATAACAGGAAAGGTCATGAAGGCGAGGGCTTCATGGCAGGTCTGTCGGTAGGTTATATGTGGCCTATCGGAAAGCATCTGTCGCTCGATGCCGGTATAGGAGTAGGGTATATGCGACTCCGTGACAAGGTGTATGCACCGGCCGACGGACACTTCCTCTACCAGTATACAAAAAATATCGATTACGTAGGCCCGCTCAGGTTAAAGCTGTCGCTGGTGTGGCGTATTCCAGGTAAAAAAATTCAATCGGTAAAATGAAGATTATTAAAAGATATAACATAATAGCCGTCATGGTTTTCGGTTTGGCGCTCATGACAGCGTGCCAGCGCACCGAATTGTGCTATGACCACTATCCGACACTTACAATCGGACTTGCGTGGGAGCATGAATGGGAGCGCGATTATGGCATGAACCATGCTGCCAACTGGGATGCTGCCTTGCATGGATTTGAATATGATGATATTCGTCCCGGTCGTCCCGAATGGGTAAATATGGTTATCAATAAGGCCGACGGTACTTCAAATGAAACATATCTCAGCACCGACGGCGGTAAAATCAACGTCAGTGTAGGTGAAGGGCAGTCATACCTGCTCTACAATGGCGATACTGAATACATAATGCTGTCGGATATGGTGTCGATGACCGAGGCTCGTGCGAGTGCAACGTCACGCTCTCGCGCCGGCATGTCGTATATCAACGAGCATCATCCCGATGCCCGCTCCACCAATCCCCCCGATATGCTTTATGCCGCCTATGTAGAGAATGCACCTTCATTCGGCTTTCATGACCATCTCTCCCTTGACCTCAAGATGCAGCCGCTTGTATATACATATGTGATCCGTTACGAATTTGACTATGGATTGGAACATGTAGCGCTTGCACGTGGAGCGCTCGGTGGCATGGCCGAGTCAGTGTATCTGCTCGACGGCAAGACATCCGACAATTCGTCGATCATACTTTATGACTGCGACGTGAAGCCTTTCGGTTGCGAGGCGCATGTTCGGTCGTTCGGTACACCCGGCTTCCCCGATGAATACTACGGAAGAGCCGAATCCGATAATGCTGATCGTGTCTACTCGCTCAACCTTGAGATTCTTCTTAAAAATGGCAAGTCAGTGGAATTTAACTACGACATAGCCGATCAGATGAAGAAACAGCCTCGCGGCGGCGTGATTACCATATCGGGCGTGCGTATCGAGGATCAGATCGGTGAATCAGATTCCGGCTTCAATGTCGACGTGACCGATTGGCCCGAACACGATATAATAGATCTTCCTATAGAAGTAGAACCTTAATATATAAGGACTTATTTAATAAATTTGAAATAAATAACTTAAAACGATAACCTTAAAATGAAGAAACAATTCTTTTACTTCGCTATGGGTGCAGTTGCACTCACAGCCTGTACTTCCGAAGAAGTAGTCGATGTAAGCGTGCAGAGCAACGCTATCGGCTTCGAAAACGCAGTGATGAAGCAGAGTCGTGCCGATGCTCAGGTGGGCGACCTCACTACTGACAATCTCGACAAGTTTATGGTTTACGGTTACTATACCAAAGATGGTCAGACGGCTAATCCTATTCAGGTGTTTGGTGGCGATGCTGTAACTAAACAAAACGGAGCATGGACCTACAGCGGTACACGTTTCTGGGTGCCCGATGCAACCTACAGCTTCTTTTCTTACAGCTGTGCTGACGTAGCCCTCGACAATAATTACGGTACCGTGGGTCTCGACCTCAATGCTACCGGTGCTGACCGTCAGCTCATCATCACCAACTACCGATGCGACGCTCACCATAACCACGACCTCATCTATGCGCAGAATAAGGAAATCAAGGCTCTTCCGAAAACTGAAGAGAATCCTACGCCCAACGCTAATGTTTCCTTTAAATTCTCCCATATCCTTACCAAGATTGATGCTGTATTCACCAGCGAGTTCTCTTCTGACTACGACATTGTCATTAAGGACGTAAGAATAGAGAACTTCCGCAATATCGGTACTTTCTCTCAGACTAAAGGCTGGGGTACTACTCCCGATCGCGACTTCCGTCTGGAGTCAAATATCTCCATGCGCATGGAATTCGGTACTGCCGATGGTGTAGGTGTAGCCAATGCTTCGCAGACTAATATTGCCCAGAAACCCAAGACTTTGGCTCGCTATGTAATCCCTTACAAGTATAATTATACCGATGTACAGCTTCTCTTCACTATCGAGCTGTATAAGGGCAAGAACCACACTGCTGAAAACCTCGTCATGTCGCGTAACATGGAAGGACACTGGTCGCCGAAATGGGAGCAGGGCTACTACTACACCTACAATATTACCCTGACCGGTACCGTGGCCAACCTGCAGCCTATCGTGTTTGAGGTGGCTCAGGATATGAACGACTGGACACCGAGCACCAGCACTGCTACCGACATCTCTTTCTCTGCCAATTAATCAGTTAAGATTTTTATCATTTTAGGTATTAAAGTGTTCCCAAGTCATCCAAGTCACTATGTGAGGATGATGACTTGAGAACACTTTCCTTTTATTCCATAACGATTTTTACATTTTCAAGAAGAGCCGGTTGGACTTATTTTATTGCGAGCCTGATTAGTATATGAAAAGAATCCTTATTTTAGTTATTTCAAGTTTTTTATGGTTAGAGGTGATTGCACAATCATCATGTTATTCAGCGTCCATGATTAATTCTCATGGCAAAGAATGGACCGCCAACATGACATGGGATTATGTGAGCGGCCTTGTGGCCAAAAGCGTCCTGATGTATTGTGAACAATACCCCGGCGATGACCTCTCCACTCAGGCCTACAGCTGGTGTCTCAAATATGCCGATAATGCCATAGATGATTTCGGCAACTTTTACAACTTCAAGAAGGGAAGTCTTGACAATATAGCGTCGGGTAAGATACTGATAGATCTATATAACGGCTGTATGGCAGAAAACCGGGCCGACGGTGAACGCTATCGACTCGCAGCTGACTATCTCTACCGTTATCTGCGCTATGAGTACAAGCGCATTTCACTCCGCGACGGTAAAGGAGGCTTCATCCATAAGGATTCCTACCCCGACCAGATGTGGCTCGACGGGCTGTATATGGGCGCGGCTTTCTATGCCGAATACCTTGCAGCATTTGCACCCGACGATGCAGACGCATGGGCTGATATAGCGCTACAGTTCTCTACAATTCACTCCCACACCTACAATGCAGAGAAATCTCTCAACTATCATGGATGGAGCGCCAATCCGTCTGATCCCAGCTCATTCTGGGCCAATGGTAACAATCCCTATAAAGGATGCAGCAAAGAGTTCTGGGGACGAGGAATGGGATGGTATGCAGCCGCACTGGTCGATGTTCTTGCATTAATGCCCGAAGAGCACCCCGATTATGCAGATGTAGCCGGAATTTTCAAGCAGGTTGCCGAAGGTATCAGGCGGTGGCAGGACTCTGACAGCGGTGTATGGTATCAGTTGCTGCAATATGACGACTCCTATGTCAGCTCACGCGGTCATCGCAACTACCTTGAGGCATCAGCCTCATGCATGTTTACCTACGCGCTCTTCAAAGGTATAAGGCTCGGACTGCTTGATGCAACCGAGTTCATTCCCGTGGCTCTGAAAGCCTACGACGGACTAATTTCCACATTCATCACCCAAAATGCCCGTGGCGTTGACATCCACGATATATGTCGCTCGGCAGGCCTGGGTCCCTTCTACAATCCCGAACGCAACGGTACGGCCGATTACTACCTTGACGGCAGCGATGTAAGCATAGTGTCCAACGAAGGCAAAGGCATCGGCTCATTCATCATGGCAAGTCTCGAATATGAAAGATACTGCGAGCAGTCATCTATAAAGGAAGTAGTTACAGAAGCTGCGTCGCCGGTAATGATATATGACCTGCATGGTCGTCGATACACCACGCCGCCAAAAGGCTTTTACATAGAAATCCGCGACGGTATACCTACTAAGAAAATAAACTGAGGAAGCCGGTCTGCAATTATATACGGTAGTTTTCCAAACAAAGTTTTCCGTTATATTCTAAATATTTCTTCATGGGTCTTTGTGTTATAAATCGTACGACACATGACACAACTTTTTGCCCATTCCCAATCAAATTGTTGTACTCGATATGGTGTAATGCGTTTTCCTTCGGGAGTATAAAATGCACACTTGTTACCCTTGTAAATAACAAAGCCGGCATTGTTGAATCGGGCGCTAATACCGTCAATCCTGCCACATCGTAGAGGTTTGCCGGTTTTCTCATTAAGCAAAACAAGTGCATCATCTTTTAATGCTAAAATGAATTCACCACAGACATGGCCTATTGTCAAAATCTTATATTCGTGGAAACGTTCTTCAAGCATTCTTTTTCGTTCAAAGCATTCTTTGAAATCATCAATATAAAGATCTTCTATTTCGTGCCATTTATCATATTCAATGTTTTCATGAAAACATGAAAAGTCTATTTTGGGTACTATCGGGAATTCGATAAGCCAATCGGCGAATGTAAACGAGTAATCGCACATATCGATATTTTTATCTCCATACCCATGATTCGATCCATGAAATTCATCAGCAATTATCGCTTCATTATATCCAAGAGCTGTGACAAAGTCAAAAAACATGTCACGAAGCCATGTTCTATTGTCCGCAATATAAAAATATTTAGAATATCTCCACGGACTATCTATAGTAGTAAATCCATTCCCTATACTTATCTCAAAATTATGAAATGGAGTGAATATTCTGTATATGTTAGGATATTCCGCTTCAGTCCACTCGTTATCCTCAATCTCCAACTCAAAACCTTGTTTAAGATGGAAATGCTCCGCTAATTGATTCTTTATACTTGTAATCTTTTCTATAGAAGCGGCTTTGCTGCTTAATTCGTAGTAATCAGACGGCATAAAAGCCTCGATATTAACACTCATAAACAAACGGAATTGTTAAAATCTTTAGAATTTTTTGTTAAAAAAAATTCCCCCAATACTATCTATCGTTTCGGTCGTTTAGATCTATTCAATTTATTTAAGAAAAAAGAGACTGTGAAGGATCAATCAGAAGAGATTGAGTTTCACAGCCTCAATATTTCAGTCAAGACTATCGACTAATCTTAGTCTTCGATGGCTGCCTGAGCCGCGG
>JAIDSW010000279.1 GCA_029061025.1 Duncaniella sp. | reverse complement strand
TTTCCCGCGGAAATACGCTGTATTTTAATTTTCTACATCAATTTTTAACTTGTCTAAATTAGTTTAGATGACTTCATAAAATAATATGAATGAAACTCAAAATTTTCAATAAAAGAGTCTCGATAAATATAGCTGTCATTGTTATCGGATACTTTGTGTGGTGTAATGTAGCCACATTTAATGTAGATAAAGCCACTAAACACCTGACAGAAAATGCTCTGTCGAAATCTCACAACTGCTGCGCATGGTTTACAATGAGAGCCATGCAATCAGGAGGTTGTCCTTCAGTTATACTCCCGGCTTGGGCTTATGAGTATTATCTTCCTACAATAGGCTGGAAAGAAATCAAGGAAAAGTCTTATACGCCACAGAAAGGAGATATTTGCGTGTTCCCCTTCAAAAGAAATCACATATTCGGACATATTGCCATGTGGAATGGTGAACAATGGATTAGTGACTTTAAACAAAACAGCATAATCGTGAGTAGTGCATATTCGGACTACAAAATATTTCGACATAAAACCGTGACCAGCTACAGCCTACCAGAACAAGCGCAAAGCAATTAGTGCAGATTAGAGTAATATACTCGAATTTCCATCTCAAATCCAATAAACTATCACTCTCGGCTCTTTAAGCGCCTTATTCTGCCGAATACAACCGGTAATCGTCGATCGGGAAGAGTCGCCGGGCACATGCAAGTATCTCATCTACCGAAAGAGAGGGCTCAAAAAGGTGCATCGTGGTAAACAGACGGGTGGTGTCGGACGATATTGCCGTGCGGGGCGAATCGGATGTGGGAGTGGCGAATGCACCCTCAGCGTCGCGCAACACAGGCATTCCCTCGATATTGATAGCTCCGCGGCCAATTCCCTCATAGGGTTCCCCCGACTCTCCTATGCCTACGGTTATAGAGTCTCCCGCGATCTTTTCAAGGTCAAAGCACCCCACGGAGCAGCCGGTGGACAATGACAGTATATTGCCGAGATCCACCACATTGTTGACCGCATACAATCCCAGCCCGCGCACTATACGCCTCATCAACTGCTCCTGCGACGGGCGATAGCGGTTGGGATCCTTGCCGCACAGCTTATATGCCCGCCGCGTCGCCGCGACAGCCGGAATCGAATTGATTTCGGCCAACGGCACCGACGATGCGATCGAGGCGGCAAGATCATTCATTGCAGACGTAATTTCCTCCGAAGCGGGCATCACCTCTACAGGAGCCGTAAAGGTGATGATACGATACTCGGGAAGCAATGCGGCGAAGCGCGGATCGATTTTTACAACAGGAGCTTTCAACGGCAATAGCGGATTAAACGGTGATTGTAAATATAGATATTTCCCGCAGCAGGTGCTTTGATCTCACGACCCATCAGGTCATAATACCTTCCGTCGGTCTCAGGCGACACTTCAGGCATTTCGATACCCGACTGCTGCTCAAGGCTGCGCGCGAGTGCATGCACCTCAGTCGCACCCCAGAGCCAGCACCCCACCCCGAAATCCTCGAAATCAGGATCGGTATCATAAGTGATGGGCGCTCCGTGCTCAGGCTTCGAACCCGTGCCCTGGATATAACCTATCTTGCCGTCGGGATGACAGGCCGCAGCCATCGCCTTCCATCCCTTGACGACAGCAGGCAGATACTCATCGGCCGGAAGGATACCCGAGCGTATACCCCATGCCATACCCCCTACAAACAGCGATGTACCCGTAATCTCAGGCCCGGTGCTGCCGACGGGGCCGAAATTTGAAGGCGCATGAAGGCTCACGCCCCAATAGCCATCCGGTTTCTGACAATCCTTCAGAGCTACGCTCATAGCCACGAAATCCTCAAGATATTGAGGACGATAATCGAGCTCCTCGGGCGTGAACTGCATCACACGCGCCAGCGCCATATAAGCCCAGCCGTTGCCGCGGCTCCAGTAGCAGTCCTTATCCTTCTCCACCACATCGCGATAGGGAGGATCGGAATTGTAGTCGCGATACCACAGACCGGTGGAGGTGTTAAACAACGGCTCTCCCCCACCCTTTTTCGAGCCGCCCTGGCAGTCGCGCGAATACATGTAGAGATCGTTCATGGCGTCGTAATAACCCGAATCGTCAAGCGCCGTCCCAAGCAGCGCCATCACCGGCATCGACATCTGTATGGCATCCACCCAATACCAGAAATTATTACGACCCGTGGCTATCATTTCATCGATGCGCCTCTTGATGTGCGCAATACGGATTTCCTGCGACGGATCGAGAAGATAGAGCTGTATATACGTCTGCCCGCAGCACTGATAATCAGCATTATGGCTCTTGGCCTCCGTGTCGCTCGACGACACGTAACGGTGAAACTCGCCCCAGTCGAGCGCGTAATCGAGCCACTCGTCGCCGCCATCCTCGCGGTAAAGATTCATCAGCCCCTCGTAAAACACCGACCGGGTCCAAATCTTACTGTTACGCTCCTTGCCGCCCACATAGCTCTTGGCGCCCACATCGGGATATTTATCAATAAAATAGCGGGCAGCCCGCGCCGCCGCCTCATGAATTTCAGCCGACGGAGCAAGCTGAGCCGAAGCCCCCAGCCCCGCGGCAAAACATATCATCAATAAAATGAATTTTCTCATGGCATAGATTTTTCCGCAAAGTTAAGAAATATTTCGGGGAAAATCGTGACACTTCACTGTCTACACATCTACAGTCTCGTTAATATATATTTCTTCTCTTGGCAGTTTCACCGCAAATATCTATATTTGCGAAAACGCTTGCCTTATGACAACCTCTCTCCGCCACGACGGACTACCGATGAACAACTGTACCGACGTAACGGCAAACGCATTCAAATACACCGCCAAAGAACTCTCCCTCTTCCGCGGCCTACCTGTCTACGACTACACCGCCCGTCACACCCTACCTCAGATCAACCGCTTCCGCACGATGGATCCACTCGCCGAAAAATACCACGGCATATCCCCCTACGCCTTCTGCGCCGGAGACCCCATCAACTTCTCCGATCCCACTGGCCAAGATATAGAAGCAATAATCAACGATATAAAATATAAATATTGCCGACTTGACGGTGGAGGTTATGCATTTATTGATGTTAACGGAAATCAGTATGAAGGTGGTAACGTGTTTGGTGATGCGCTGGTTTTGGCCTTAGATATTATTAAAAATGGTCCCATCGGACAGCTCGGCATTGATTATCTTATTGATAGCGATAAAATCTGTACTATTGTTCAAGGGGAAGAAACCCAATGTTTAAACTTAAAAAATGGTAATACTCAGATTGAATGGACAGGAAACGGGAAGGAAGATTTTACCGGAATCTTCTCAAATGAACGTACTTCTTCATTTGGCATGGATCTTACTCATGAAGTCGGCCACTCTATTTCTTATTTCCTTGGTGTAAATGATGAAAGTGAATGGTAATCATACTCGGACAGTAATAATAAGACTAGAACCATTACTCGCGATGATATATTCGCATGCAGTTTTGAGAACTTCGTAAGATCAGAAAATTCACAACCTTTACGAACATATTATTCCGGATTTAAACTATAAAATCCCATATAAAGGCGTAATATCAGAGCATCCAGACGATTATTTTAGTCTCGATGCTTGATTTTTAGTGA
>JAIDSW010000278.1 GCA_029061025.1 Duncaniella sp. | reverse complement strand
TGCTCGTCGCGGATTCGGTCGTCGTCTGACACGAGCGACGACAGCAGAGCGCTATTAAACAGAGTCACACTCTCATATCGGTCATGCCAGTCGGGGCTCATGGCTTTCACAATCGCGGCATTAAATGTAGGGGGAATGTCGTCGGGAAGCATCGAGCCTATCGTATCCTCATCCACGTCCTCGGCAAGCGGCGGCTCCTCACCGGTGAGGGCGAATGTCAGCATGGCGGCAAGTGAATATAGATTGGTCTGCGGAAGAAACTTGTCGAGTTCGCCATATTGCTCGCGGGGTGCGTAATGGTCGGGGCACGAAAGCGGAGGCAACTGTAGCTCGCCATCGCTCTCGGCATTGAACATCTTGCATGAATACAGTTGGGTAAGCACGGGGCGAACCGTGCCGTCATTCCTGCGGGATATTATAATGGCCTCGGGCGACAGACCGGTGTGCAGTATACGGTGAGTATGAAAGCGACGCACGGCCTTGAAAATCGGTTCGAGCAACTGGCGGGCTTCCCTGACTGTGATTTTGCCTTTATCCTCCACATACTTTTTCAGCGAGGGGCCGGGCAGACACTCGGTAACATAGTAGTAAGTACCGTTGGCCTCGAAATCATCCACAATCTGCAGAAACATATCGGCATCCTTGATTGCATTTTTCAATCTCACCATCGTGTCCTTGAACACCTTCTGGAAATCGTCGACGGTCGAGGCCGAATATTCGTCGATTGCCAACTCCTTGTCATCCTCACCGCGGTCGCTGCAATGGAACATGAAGTGCTCCCTGACGATAAACTTCTGCACCGGAGGCTGCTCGGGGCGTAAAGGCACGAGCCCCGGACGCGGGCGTGGCGGAGCGGGCGGATTAATGGGTACACCCGATACGAGATAGGTGATACCGAAACCGTCCTGCTGCTCGGGCTCTATTACAGTGTAGATATAGCTCGCGCTGCGGAGCACTGCCCCGGTCTTAAGCGCTTTTTTATATTCAGCCATGTTTCTTTTCCTACAGTTATTGTTCTGCCGGTATATAATCCTCACGCTCCACCACTGCTCGATAATGGTTCTTCACGTCATTCCAGTGATAAAACGGGGCAATATCGGTGGCCACGGGGATGGATTTTTCCTCCTCGTTAAGCATGAATTTCACTATCACGTCGCCGGAATCGTTTCGGAAAAATACCATCTGGAGATTTCCCGCCATGGGCGACACCTTGAAATCGGCGTAAGATTTATAGAGGTCGGCGGCATTGCCTTCCGAAGCGTTGCACCCTTCGATTTCCATAAGGGCGGCCAGAGGTATCAGGTTGCCGTCGTGACCGAAGCGTAGGTCGGCACCGGCTTTTCCTGATTTTACTGCCGCATCGGCACACTCGATAATATTGCTCAGCAGCGGTTTAGCGCAGTCGAGCAGCATGCCGTTGGCAAGCGGGTGATTGCAGTTGGTTGTATAAAAGCGGTAGTTGAACGACTGCCACAGATCGAAAAGTTCCTCAGGGGTGAGCACATCGTCAAATCTCACGGGCGACTCCATATTCTGCATGTCGACCGTCACCCAGTATACATCCCACATGAAATCGTGGGGATTCACATTATTGTATACATATTCAGGGTCGGAAAACACCGCCGAGATCAGTCGTTCAGGATGAGTCTGCGACTCCTCAAATTTCCTTGTGGTTTCGGTCGTAGGACCGCCGTGACGGGTAAACCGGTTGGCCTGGGGTGAATGATAATTGAGGTAATTCATGTGCCGCTGCGACGACTCGCGTGGAATCACGAGAGCGGGATTCACCTCCTTGAGGCCTTCGCAAAACGAGTTCATCGAATGTGCGCAGCGCATCACCACCGTGGAGCGTGCGAAAATATCGGCTGTATCCGGAAATACCGTGGGATAATTGGAAATCATGCGCCGCGCAATTCCGCGGTGCTGACGGTGACCGAGAGGAGTAAGCTCTCCGCCACGTCCTTCAGCTTCAAGCCACACACTGTCAAGTCGCTCGGCCATGCTGAGCCCGAGCGGAGTGAGCGCTCCGGCCTTGCGGGCGTCGTGGAGGCGGTCGCGCAGGCGGCGGTAATCGTTATCGCTTATCAGGTATCTCGATCCGTGGCGACCGTAGTGGGATATGTAAAATGGTTTATATCCCTCAGGGGCATCGGTTATCGCCCTACCCTCGTCGCCCACGGGATAGGCATAATAAATACCTCCGGCCTTAGCGGGATTCTCAACTATTTCTTCAAGCGAAGTCCGGGCATTGAGCACGGGTATCGTAACGGCCAATATCAAAATACCGGCGAGTACTCGGAGCTTATTCATATTCCAAAGCAGTTAGCAATATTTTTTCTGTTACATTGGCAAAGATAAGAAAAAACTTCCTTTCATAAAGAATAATTCGTAACTTTGGGGTCACAAATTACCACATAATGCGAATATTCAAGTCATTTACAGCAATTACACTTGCAGTTGCGTCACTCATGACTGCTCGCGCCGGAGATACGGTCAACTATCAGGCTTCGCTTACTCTCGGAGCCGGAAGCGGAGAGTTTTCTCCCTACTACATTTCGGCATTACGGGCAGGCAGATATTCGGGACAGTACAATTCCTGGCTGTCGGCCGGCATATGGAAAGAGATCGACAAGTCGGAGCGGTTCAGCTACGGTTTCGGAGCAGAGCTCGCGGCAGGTTACGGATCAGGCATTAACTATGAGCGCTATGATGATGCGACCCAATCATGGTTCACCCATAAGATCAACCCGTCGGCAGCCCGCATCCAGCAGCTTTTTGGCGAAATAAAATATCGCAGCCTGTTTCTTTGGGCGGGTATGAGAGACGCCCGCAGCCCGCTCCTCGATCAGGAGCTCACGAGCGGCGATCTGGTGGAAAGCGGTAATGCACGCGGTATTCCGCAGGTGAGAGCGGGTTTCATCGATTTTCAGAATGTTCCCTTCACCCGCGGCTGGCTCCAGATTCAGGGAGAAATATCTTACGGTAAGTATGTTGACAACGGATGGATGAAAGATCAGTTCAACCGATGGAACTCCCATCTGTCGACAGGTGAATACTATCACTATAAGCGCCTTTATTTCCGCATCGCCGATCATAAGCCCTTCACCGTCACCCTCGGCATGCAGTCGGCGGCCGAATTCGGCGGTTATGTGGCGTGGTACGAGAAAGGCGTAAATTTCCGCAGTCAGAAGCGTCCCCTGAAATTGAAAGACTTCTTCTCCATGTTATTCCCCAACGAGGACGGTACCGACGGATATTATGCCGGCAATCATCTCGGAGCATGGGATTTTCAAGCCCGCTACCGCTTCAAGAACAATGCGACCGCCAAGGCCTATTTCTCATGGCCCTGGGAGGACGGCTCCGGCATAGGCAAGCTCAACGGCTGGGACGGTCTATGGGCTTGAATACAACTCCGGCAAGCGCTCTTTAGTGACAGGTGCCGTGATAGAATACCTTGATCTGACAAATCTCAGCGGCCCTATCCACTTCGCTCCGGTAGATTATCCCGGCACCACCCTTCCCGGCGAGGCTACGGGCGCCGATGATTATTACAACAATACATCTTACGGTCCGTATACCAACTACGGTTTCACCATAGGCACACCCGCCGTGACCGGTACGCTCTACAATACCGACGGCTACGCCCAGATAGTCACCAACCGCATGCGCGGATTTCACGCGGCAATCAAAGGCACGATTCTGCCTTGCCTCGACTACAGGCTGAAAGTCGGCTACCGCCAGGCATGGGGAAGCGCCAAGCTCACCCTGCCCCATCCACGCCACCTCACTTCGGTGATGCTTGAAGCCACATGGCGGGTTGAGCGCATCGCCGGCCTGTCGCTTGTGGCACAAGCTGAAATCGACCGCGGCAATCTTCCTTGCAATGCCACCGGAGCCATGGTCACCGTGCGCTACGACGGCTCATTTAAAATCAAATGATCATGAAGTATCTCATCCGCTTTACCCTTCTGCTCACCCTGCTCCTGACCACGGGCGCATGCACTCATAACGACGGCGACATCGGCCCGCTGTTCGGCTATTGGCGCCTCGATAAAATGACCGTCAACGATACTCCGCATAATCTTTACGACAATACCGGCGTGGAGCTTTACGCATTTGCTTTCCAAAGCAATGTAATGTATATCCAGACCATGTTGCCTCATCTCGATTATGACCGCGCTTTCGGTACATGGTCTCTCGACGGTGACGTGATGACCTGGCATTTCCGGTGGACCGACATGAACAATTATGCCAATTACACCGATCCCGAAGCCTTGATGCTTGACCCGTCGGGGCTCACCACCCTGCACGTGTTGCGGCTCACTTCGTCGCATCTCGATGTGGAGTATACCGATACCGATGGGAAAGTAATACGCTATTATCTTACCAAGACAAAATGACATCACAACTCAAAGGCAAAGTTCTCGTGACGGGAGCCGACGGATTTATCGGCTCTCACCTTGTAGAGCATCTTCTCGACCGCGGACTGGAAGTCAGAGCCCTCAGCCAATACAACTCTTTCAACAACTGGGGCTGGCTCGAAGGCATCACTTCGCCGGGTCTTGAAGTGGTCACCGGCGACGTGCGCGACCCTAATCTGTGTCGCGAGATCGTAAAAGGATGCGACACGGTGTTTCACCTTGCCGCACTCATCGCCATCCCCTACAGCTACACCGCTCCCGACAGCTACGTCGACACTAATATCAAAGGTACACTCAACATATGCCAGGCTGCCCGCGACGCAGGCTGCCGCCGCGTGATAGTCACCTCGACGAGCGAGGTATACGGCACAGCCCGATATGTGCCTATCGATGAGAAGCATCCCAAGCAGCCGCAATCGCCCTATTCGGCCACAAAAATTGGCGCCGACGCTATCGCCCTGAGTTTTCACAATGCCTTTGAACTGCCGGTGGTGGTTGCCCGCCCGTTTAACACCTATGGGCCGCGACAGAGCGCCCGCGCAATCATTCCCACGATAATTTCGCAGATTGCTTCGGGAAAAGAGGTAATTAAGGTAGGTGATCTCACGCCTACACGCGATTTCAATTTCGTGGCCGATACCGCCCGCGGATTCATAGCCCTGGCCGAAGCCCCCGACATTGAAGGCATGGAAATCAACATAGCCACAGGCACTGAAGTGAGCATGCGCGATACTCTTGAGACTATCGCACGGGTGATGGGCCGCAAGGTGGATTTCGTGACCGATCCGGCGCGTCTGCGTCCGAGCGGTAGCGAGGTATTCAGGCTGTGCGGCGACAATTCGCTCATCACTTCGCTTACGTCATGGCGACCTCAGGTATCGCTCGAAGAGGGTCTGCGCATCACGGCCGAATGGTTTACCCGTCCTGAAAATCTCGCCAAGTACAAGCCTGATATATATAACCGATGAGCCGCAGACTCAATATATTATTTCTCGGAGGTGCCAAGCGCGTAGCGGTGGGCAAAATAATTCTCGCCTCGGCCGAAAAGCGCGGTATTGACGCCCGTATCTTCGGATATGAGCTCGACGTGAGAGTTCCGCTTGCTGCGATCGGTACTATAATCCCCGGCAAGAAATGGGTCGACCCCGATTTCAGCAACCATCTTGAAGCGGTGGTAAATGAGTATGGTATCAATATGCTGCTCCCGTTTGTCGACGGCGCTATAGCTCCCGCAGCCCAATTTGCGGCCTCTCATCCCGGAGTCGCTTGCCCCGGGAGCAGCCGTGAGGTCGCCGAACAGTTTTTCGACAAATGTATTTCAGCCGAAATATTCGCAAAAGCCTCTCTGCCGATTCCCCATACGCTGACCGATTTAGATAATCCCTTATTCCCTCTCATAGCCAAGCCCCGCCGCGGGTCAGCCTCAAAGGGGATAGAGATTCTCACTTCCGGAGAGGCTCTCGACCGGCTTAGACCTGTAGCCGATAAGTATCTGATTCAGCAATACATACCTGATGCCACTGAAATTACGGTGGACTGCTATGTGGCTTCCGACGGAAGGATACTCGCCGTGTCACCCCGCATAAGGCTGGAAACTGCCGGAGGCGAGGCCGTGAGGACAGAGACTATCGATTCACCAGAAGCTGTGACATTGGCCGAGCGCACCATAAACGCCACCGGATTGCGAGGTGCGTGCACCATACAGCTCCTCCGCGATTCGGCCGACAATCTCATGATAATGGAGATAAATCCCCGATTGGGCGGCGGTGTGGTGGCATCGGTAAATGCAGGTGCCGACATCCCCTCCCTGATCGTTGACGAATGGGCGGGATTACCCGTAGATCGCACATTTCCAAGCCCGGGAGTACTGACTGTGCGCTACCTCGAAGATATAGCTTTTTTACCCGATGGAACAAAAATCTGACCGAATAATAATTATTGCCGAAGCTGGCGTAAACCATAACGCTTCGCTCGAACGCGCCCGACAGATGGTGGTGGAAGCCCGAAAAG
>JAIDSW010000277.1 GCA_029061025.1 Duncaniella sp. | reverse complement strand
GCGCAAAATCGATGCGAAGAAGAAACCGGAAATACTCACTTAAATGACTCAGAAAATATCTTCCGACCACTATAACCTGCCGGGACGCGATTTTGTCGGTCAGTTTTATCCCCGGACTGAAGCTCCGGGGTTCCCGACAATTATGTGCCTCCGGCACATTTACGCATAATCGTCCTATTCAACTTTTTTAGTCTAATGAGTTGATTCTTGGTACACATGTATATTAAACCTTTCGTGCGGATTTTATAGATAAAAAATTCATCAACTGACTTGCATTTGTCAATCTATTCGTATAACTTTGCATGAATCAATAACATATTTCTTATGACACAACTCACCATTAATATTGAAAATAAGGCGATACTCCCTCATCTTAAAAAGATACTTGGAGCAATCGAAGGTGTGAGTATCGCAAAGTCTCATCCCGCACAACGACGTTCGATAGATCGCGCGATGGATGATGTTGTTTCCGGTCGCACGAAAAAGTTTTCCAATACCGATGAGTTTTTTGCTGACCTCCGAATATAATCTTTTTTTGTTGCGAAATGTATACTATTAAACTTATACATTTAACAATATTAATATATTCCATACTCTTAAGAATCATTTCTAATATTTGAATATATAATGACTGACTTTTTATATGTGGGGACACAACTCCCAAAAGAATATAGAGAAAATTGTAAATTTTTTCTTGATACCAGTGATAATTGGAATGATTATGGCTATAAAACTCTATGTGTTTTATATAAAATTTTAGATTCTGGCAATCTTCACAAAATTGGATACTTCAAATGTTTCAACGGAAACGGAGAAAAAAAAAGTAGATTCTATCTATCATCGACTAACTCTAGAGCTTTTATAATGGACTATAAAACAGTATTTAGAATGCTATTTTATATGTCAATTGAAGAGCGGAAGAAGCTAATAGATCTGCTACACCTATGCATCCTATTTAAGAATGAAGAGAATAACCAAATCTTTAAGGATTCAATATTACGAAATTGGTCTGACTTTGAAACTTTTAAACATTTCAACGACTATGCTAAAAATCTTATATTAACTGAATTCGAAGTATCAACTTTATTTTTAGAAGAATCTAAAGAATTATATAGATACTTAAAATAATATCTTAGACTTTGTTTCATAACTTATATAGTTAACTTTTCAACATAGTGGTCTATACCCTACTTCCACAGTATTTGAAGGCCTTCATTTACTTTCTAAACGCCGATAGGCTGTCACGAATCGTGGTTTTAAGGTAAACACTTGAAAGAAATCTTCTCTTTATACTTAGATTTGATTCAAATCAAACTTCGATACAACATAATTCAAGCCTATCAGTATAATAACTTAGTATAAAAACAATACCGGAGTTATCGCAATGTTGGCATCCGATATTTTACACTTCGATTTGTATGATTGTAATTCTTGGCCTAATATGCAAAATTTCTTTTGGAATTATGCAATTAAATCGTTAAGAATACCCCCTATGAAGTAAGCAACATATTCTACAGCTGAGCGGTTTGCCGAAATATTCTGATTACCCAAAACTGTGATAAGCTATAAAAAAGAATATTTCCCTTCCATTATTTCTCGTAAATATTTGGTGGATTGGCGGGGGTTGAGTATTTTTGCGTTACTAACCCCAATCATCTTACTTTACCTTTTTATGAATTTCGCCCGCAAGAGCTTCGATATTTTTGAAGAAGCTACCAAAGCATATCACGTCACTGACAATGTCGACACTCCTTGTCCCAACCCCTATCCCGAGGGCTCGGTGGAGCATACCCTGTTTGAGAAAAACTGGGTGGATGTGGTGCAGTGGCACCTCGAGGACATAATACGCGACCCTGAAATCGATCCCGTGGCCGCCCTGCAGCTCAAGCGCCGCATCGACCGCTCCAATCAGGTGCGCACCGATATGGTGGAGCAGCTCGACACTTATTTCCTCGATAAATATGCCGGCGTGAAGCCTCTCGATGATGCGAAAATCAACACCGAAAGCCCCGCATGGGCTCTTGACCGCCTCTCTATTCTGGCCGTGAAGATCTATCACATGCTGGCCGAGGTCAACCGTCCCGACGCTTCGCCCGAGCACAAGGCCCGCTGTCAGGCCAAGCTCGACGTGCTCCTTGAGCAGCGCGCCGACCTCACCGCCGCTATCGACGACCTGCTTGCCGACATCGAGGCCGGACACAAATACATGAAGGTATACCGACAGATGAAGATGTACAACGATCCGTCGACCAATCCCGTGCTTTATGGCGCACAAAAGCGCTGACAATCATCCGCGCCGTGTGCTCGTCACGCGGTTCTCGGCTCTGGGCGACGTCGCAATGACCATCCCGGTGCTATATAGCGTGGCCCTGTGCAACCCGGCCACGCAATTTATCTTCGTGACACGCGCGTCGATGACGGGTATGTTTGTCAATCCTCCCGCCAATCTCACGGTAAAAGGTATTGACCTCAACGATCCTGACTACAAGGGATTGACGGGAATAAACCGACTTTACCGCCGCCTGCGCGACGAATATGATTTCGATGCCGTGGCCGACCTTCACGACGTGCTCCGCACGCAGGTTCTCGACCTTCGTGCCCGCCTCGGAGGCATCCGCGTGGCCCGTATCAACAAAGGTCGCTCCCACAAGCGCCGCCTTACGCGCCAGACCAACAAGGTGATGCTGCCGCTCACGTCGCAGCGCGCCCGCTACCGCGAGGTATTTTTCCGCCTGGGGCTGGTGGTCGAGAGCCGCTTTAACTCGCTTTACCCCGACGGCCGTGGTCCCGAGCAACTCTTTGCCGGCATCACCGAGCCCAAAGCTGAGGGCGAGAAATGGATAGGAATAGCTCCCTTTGCCAAGCACAAGGGTAAGATCTACCCCATAGCCCTCATGGAAAAGGTGGTAGAGCATTTCTCACAGATGCCCCACGTGAAGATTTTCCTTTTCGGAGGGGGCAAGGAGGAAGCCGAGGTGTTAGGCGCATGGGCCGATCGCTACCCTCACACGGTATCGCTGGCTTCGAAGCGTCACGGCTTTGCCGTGGAGCTGTCGCTGCTCAGCCATCTCGACGTGATGGTGTCGATGGACTCGGCCAACATGCACCTTGCCTCGCTGGTGCGCACTCCGGTGGTGAGCATTTGGGGCGCCACACATCCCTACTGCGGCTTCAAGGGCTGGCGGCAGGACGATAATGATCTGGTGCAGCTGTCGATGACATGCCGCCCGTGCTCGGTATTCGGCGACAAGCCCTGCCACCGCGGCGACTACCACTGCCTCGCCGGCATCGCCCCTCAGATCATAATCGACAAGGTCACCGCCCACCTCTCTCATGATTAATGATTGATGATTAATGATTAATAATTCAGGATTAAAAAGCATAATGACTTAATTATCAATCGTTAAACATAACACATTAATTATTAATCATTAATCGTTAATCGTTAATCATTAATCATCCAGCAACCGTGGCTAAAAAGATAGTTGAAACCCCGCTGATGAAGCAGTATGCGGCCATGAAGGCCAAGCATCCTGATGCGATACTGCTGTTTCGTGTGGGTGACTTTTACGAAACTTTTTCCGACGATGCCATCGCGGCTTCCGAGATACTCGGCATAACACTCACCCGCCGCGCCAACGGCTCGGCACAATATGTGGAACTGGCCGGATTTCCCCACCACGCTCTCGACACCTATCTGCCCAAACTCGTGCGCGCGGGTAAGCGCGTGGCTATCTGCGAGCAACTCGAAGACCCCAAGACCACCAAGAAACTCGTGAAGCGCGGCATCACCGAGCTGATCACTCCCGGCGTGTCGATCAACGATAATGTGCTCAACCACCGCGAAAACAATTTTCTCGCAGCCGTCCACACCGGCAAGGATCGCTGCGGAGTGGCCTTTCTCGACATCTCCACGGGTGAGTTTCTCACTGCCGAGGGCTCGGCCGACTATATAGCCAAGCTGCTCGCCAATTTCGCCCCGAAGGAGGTGCTGATAGAGCGCGGCAACAAGCAGCGCATGGGAGAAATCACATCGGAAAACTATCTGTATTTCGAGCTCGACGACTGGATTTTCACCTCCGACAGCGCCCGCGACCGACTGCTGAAGCAGTTTGAGACGGCGTCGCTCAAGGGTTTCGGCCTCCACGGCCTCCACGAAGCCCTCATTGCATCGGGAGCCATACTCCACTATCTCGACATCACCCAGCATACCCGCACGAGCCACATCACCCGCCTGTCGCTCATCGAAGAAGAAAAATATGTGCGCCTCGACCGCTTCACCATCCGAAATCTTGAGCTCATTCAGGCCCTCAACGAGGATGGAAAAAGTCTGCTCGACGTGCTTGACCGCACCGTCAGCCCCATGGGCGCGCGCATGCTCCGCCGCTGGATGCTGTTTCCGCTCAAAGACCCGGTGGAAATCAACAAGCGTCTCGACATTGTCGAATACTTCTTCCGCGCCCCCGACGAGCGCGAGACCCTGCGCGAGCATCTCGGGCGCATAGGCGACCTGGAGCGTCTCGTTGCCAAGGTGGCCGCCGGCCGCGCCAATCCGCGCGAGGTGGTGCAGATAAAAAATGCCCTCACATATATAGCACCCGTCAAGGAGATGTGCGAGCAGTCGACCGACCAGGCTCTCCACGCCATAGGCGAGCAGCTGAATCCCTGCACGAGTATACACGACCGCATAGCCCGCGAGCTCGTCGACGACGCCCCCGTGGCTCTCAACCGCGGCGACGTGATACGCCCCGGTGTGGATGCCGAGCTCGACGAACTCCGCTCCATTGCCCGCTCGGGCAAAGACTATCTGCTGCGCATCCAGCAGCGCGAGAGCGAGGCCACAGGCATAACATCGCTCAAAGTGGGCTACAACAACGTGTTCGGCTACTATATCGAGGTCACCAACACCCACCGCGACAAAGTCCCCGCCGAGTGGATACGAAAGCAGACTCTCGTCAACGCCGAGCGCTACATCACCCCCGAGCTCAAGGAGTATGAAGAAAAAATCCTCGGCGCGCAGGATCGCATAGCCATCATAGAGCAGCGTGTGTTCACCGACCTCATCAACGCGCTGGCCGACTACATCCCCGCCCTGCTTCTCGACGCGCGGCTGATAGCCCAGCTCGACGTATTCAATTCATTCACCCGCGTGGCTATCGAAAACCGCTACAACCGCCCCGTGGTCGATGACTCGCTCGTGCTCTCGCTCACCGAGGCGCGCCATCCGGTAATCGAGAAAGAGCTCCCCGCCGGAGAGCCGTATATCACCAACTCCGTATGCCTCTCCAACGACGAGACCCAGATCATGATGCTCACCGGCCCCAATATGTCGGGTAAATCGGCCCTGCTGCGCCAGACCGCCCTCAACGTGCTCATGGCTCAGATGGGATGCTTCGTGGCCGCCGACAGCGCACGCATAGGCGTGGTCGACAAGATTTTCACCCGCGTGGGCGCAAGCGACAATATCTCGCTCGGCGAGTCGACTTTCATGGTGGAGATGAACGAGGCGGCCTCGATACTCAACAACATGAGCCGCCGCTCGCTGATACTCTTCGACGAGCTGGGCCGCGGCACCTCCACCTACGACGGCATCTCCATAGCATGGGCCATCGTGGAGCATATCCACGAGAGCGGCGACATGCGCCCCAAGACCCTTTTCGCCACCCACTACCACGAGCTCAACGAGATGGAGGGCAAGCTGTCGCGCGTGGTCAACTACAACGTGTCGGTCAAGGAAATCGACGGTAAGGTCGTGTTCCTGCGCAAACTCGCCCGCGGAGGCTCCGAGCACAGCTTCGGTATCCACGTGGCCCGACTGGCAGGCATGCCGCGCTCCATAGTGGAGCGCGCCGATGTGGTGCTCAAGCATCTTGAGAAAGCCAATGCCGCCACCGGCGGCGATGTATCACCTGCCCTCGCAGCTATGCCGGAGATGGAGGAAGGCGTGCAACTGTCGTTCTTCCAGCTCGACGACCCACTGCTGACATCGCTGCGCGACGAAATCCTCGGCCTCGACATCGACAACCTCACCCCCATGGCCGCCCTCAACAAGCTCCACTCCATCCGCCAGCTCCTCACCGGAAAGTAACCTACGTTAAATAACTGAATTTCAGCACCTGTAGGGACGCTCACTGGGGAGCGTCCGGCCTGACAAAAATGTAATTTCCGCTGCGTCAATAATGGCGTGGCCGTTGTGGTTTCGCCGAAATCCCACGTTACCAATCACTTATATCTTTCTCACGCGCATGAGTGTGTGCGAGCATCGCCGCGACTGTAGAGTCGGGTGATTATCACTGCAGGCCTATTTCAAAATTCAAAATGGCGCCCGTGGGCGCCGACTTTTTCGTAACCGGCGCCGCCGTAGCTATGCGGAGGCGTCGCCGGCTACTGGAATGTAAACTGTGGCGTCCGCCAGGCCGCCGATTATATAGCTTGTTGATTTGAAATATATTTTCTGCTGCATCTATCGCCGTATTCACCGCCGGACGCACCCGAGTGTGCGTCCCTACAGTACTGTGAGTTAAACCTTTATATGGGGATTAATCTATTGCGATATAAATTCAGAACTCCGTGAATGCCAGCGGAAGGAGGGACTTGATGGAGGGGAGGGTGAAGATTTCCTTGCGGCCGATGAGAAATACTTTTACGTCGTGGCCGGCGAGCATCTCATATTCGAGCAACGACTGGCGGCATGCTCCGCAAGGTGCCACAGGCGAGGCCACGGGCAGTTCGTCGATGCCGCGGGCGGCTATGGCTATGGCCTTGAAGGCTACGTCGGGGTACTGGGAGTGGGCATAAAAGCATGCGGTGCGCTCGGCGCAGGTGCCCGAGGGAAAAGCTACATTTTCCTGATTGGATCCGGCCACGATCTCGCCGTTTTCAAGCAAGATGGCCGCTCCCACGCGGAAATGGCTGTAGGGAGCATAGGAGCGATAGGTGGCGTCGCGGGCTATTTCCACGAGATTCTGCTCCTGAATTGAAAGCTCGTCAAAATCCACGGCTTTCACGGGGACTACGATGTCGAATGTTCTCATTTTTCAAGGTTGGTTAAGGTAGGGTTTGTAAGGTATTATACAAGTTTTGGCAGCCGTCTTCGAGCAGGTCGAGCACGAGTTCAAATCCCTCGGCGCCCTCATAATAAGGGTCAGGGACATAGTCATATCGCATCGCCTTGCCGATGAAATCGGCCATAGGCACAACCTTTTTCTCAGCTTCGGGCGAGGGAGCGAGGCGGCGGAGATTGGCTACATTGGAGTTGTCCATGCCTATGATAAGGTCGAAGTCATCAAAATCACTTTCAGTGACCTTGCGGGCATGGTGGGTGAGCTCATAGCCGCGACGGCGGGCGTGGATGCGCATGCGGTTGTCGGGCAAATCGCCCACGTGGTAACCACCCGTCCCTGCCGAATCAATCGTCCACTCCTGAGGGTTGCCCTGTCGCTCCACAATGTCGCGGAACACACCTTCGGCGGCCGGCGAGCGACATATATTTCCGAGGCACACGAAGAGGATGCGGCGCGGTGAGCGCGGGGATTCTGACTTGTTCATAAGCGGCGGGTATTACGGGGTTTATCGCATTTTTCCATCAGCGGACAACCGTCACAGCTGTCGCAGGCATCATCGCTACGACGGCGCATGAACCTTACCACGGCATATACCACAGCAGCGAGCACAATGGCGACGGCTATTACGGTCTGGATGATGGAGTTCATTGTTTCTTATACTGTGAGGAGATGAGTTTCTTGAGTTTGGCGGGGGTGAGATCGGGGGCATATTCGGCAAAATCAAGTCGCATGGCGCATCCCTCACGGAATCGGCTGCAGCCGTAGGCCGTGCGACCTTTCAGTATATGTCCCTGGCCGCACTCGGGGCACGCTATCTGGTCGAGGCGCGTGGTGCGGGTGGCGCGCTTCTTGGGAGCATCGGAAGAATCGGAGCTATCTTTCTTTTTCTGCTCAGGTTTCTTCTCATTGTCTACTATGATGCGCGAGCCGGAATTATCGCTGAGCACATTGATTACGATAGCCGAGATCTGCTCCTTAAGTTCGTCGATAAACGTGGCCGCGGAGTATTCGCCGCGCTCTATGCGGCGCAGCTTGTTTTCCCACAGTCCCGTCAGCTTGGCGCTTTTCAGCAGCTCGTCGTGAATGGTGGCGATGAGATCGATTCCCGCCTGAGTGGCGTCGATCGACTTGCGGTTTCTGACAATGTATCGGCGCTTGAAAAGGGTCTCGATAATGGCGGCGCGGGTCGACGGTCGGCCTATGCCGTTTTCCTTCATCGCCTCGCGAAGCGTCTCGTCGTCGACGGTCTTTCCGGCACTTTCCATAGCGCGCAGCAGCGTACCCTCGGTGTAATACTTGGGCGGCTGCGTGGCCTTCTTGAGCAGCGAGGGCTCGTGAGGACCGCTCTCGCCCTCGGTAAACGCCGGCAATATCGAATCCTCGCTCGGCTGTGCGTCGGCGGCATTACCACTGTAGACGTCGCGCCATCCCGGAGTGGTTATCACTTTGCCTGTGGCTCGGAACGGCACATTTTCCACCTTCGCATCAACCGTGGTCGACAGGAATCGGCAATCGGGATAGAAAGCCGCGATAAAGCGCAAGGCTATGAGATGATACAGTTTCCGCTCTTCACCCACGAGCACCTTGGGTGACTGCCCTGTGGGAATGATGGCGTGGTGATCGGTCACCTTGGAGTTGTCAAAAATCTTCTTGGATTTCGGTATCTTCGTGGCAAGCACCGGCGCCGTGAGCGGAGCGTAGGGCGTCATGCTGCGCAGTATATCGGGAATCTTGGGGTAAATATCGTCGGAAAGATAAGTGGTATCAACACGCGGATAGGTGGTGACTTTCTTTTCGTAGAGCGTCTGAATGAGTCGCAGCGTCTCCTCGGCGCTCCAGCCCCACTTGCGGTTACACTCCACCTGCAGCGAAGTGAGGTCAAAGAGGCGCGGAGGCGCTTCAGTGCCTTTCTTCTCGGTCACGCCGGTAATCACGAGCGGCTTGCCCGAAATGGCGGCAAGCGCTTCGGCAGCCGCCGCCTCGGTGGCGAATCGGCCTGCGGTGGCGTTGAATGTCGTGTCGCGGTATATGGTCTTGAGTTCCCAGTAATCCTCGGGCTTGAAATTGACTATCTCGAAATGACGCTTCACGATTAGTGCCAATGTAGGGGTCTGCACTCGGCCTATCGACAGCACCGAACCCGGCACGGAATATTTCAGCGTATAGAGG
>JAIDSW010000276.1 GCA_029061025.1 Duncaniella sp. | reverse complement strand
ATATATAACAATTCTGGATGGGAAAAGTGTTGACTTGCTGAGCGTCATTACGGTTTTTTTTATGTCACCCTTCACTTTGGGGAGCAATTCCACAGTCACCGCATCATCCTTGTCGCTAATCATGCGTGCCGTGAAATTATTACGGAATGAATTGATTATGACGAATGGATTCACCTGAGCAAGTTCCTCAGCCGTGGGTTCAGTAATATTCACTTCACCTATCTCGGCGGAGTAAGTCCATTGTATCTTGCCGTCGTACCACGACTTTATATCCCGACTATCGATATGAAATTTATCTCCCGATAAAGTTATATTACCGTTCATAGACTGCCCGTCGGCGGTCACCGTATACTCAGCCGAGACCGACTTGGCAGCTGCGAATTTCTGCGCTGCACGCGATAGTACCGTCGAAGCCGTGTCGGCCTTCAATCCACCGGCGACAAGCAACAGACATGTAAGGAAAAATATTCGTTTCATTACTCAAGTAAGTTAAATCAATACACAAAGTTAACGAAAATTTCTGCAATAATTGCCGTTTTTAACAACCATAAGCCGTTTCATTCGTTATTATTATAAACAAATAACCATTAAAACTATTTATTATGAGCGGAAAATCTGACCTCTTCACTTCAATTATAGTTGCCGGCGTAGGCATTGTAATGATTTGCCTGTATCAGCGTATCGAACTCCTTTCATGGATAGTGATGCTGATAGGAGCTATGTTTGCCATACCCGGCATATTCTCGATAATCATGGGTATGCGCAGCAAAGATAAAGGCGGTAGCGGCACTCAGACCCTGACAGGTATGGGAGCTACAGCGCTGGGCGCTTTCATGATACTGATGCCTGAGTCATTCACCGGTATCCTCGTATTTCTCTTCGCCGGTCTGCTCATCATAGGCGGTATATACCATATAGTATTTGTAGCTTACCTCTCCCGGCCGTTTATTCTGCCCGGTTACTATTATGTGATTCCGGTGCTTATGATTATTGCAGGCATAGTGCTTCTCACCACAAGCGTGCGCACTCTCAATCACGTGGTTGTGCTCATCACCGGTATCTCGTTTGTAGCATGGTCAATCAGTACACTGATGGAGTGGATAGCAACCCATCCGTCGAGAACCAAAGATGACACCGAGGCCAAGCAGATAGCCGAATAATACATCATATCATACTCATCCCGTGACGGACTCCCGCAAAGAGTCCATCACGTTTTTTATGAATTAAATGCAACATTTTTTGCCGAGATGTTACGCATATTTAATGAGTTTTTGTAACTTTGTCATGTCAACATATAAAACACTCGTGAAATGAATAAAGATATTGACTGGGGTAGCTTGACATTCGGCTACGTTCCTACTGACTATAACGTGCGTTGTCATTACCGTGACGGCAAATGGGGTGAGATTGAAATTTCATCATCTCCTTATTTGGAACTGCATATGGCTGCATCAGCTCTGCATTATGGTCAGGAAATCTTCGAGGGGCTCAAGGCTTTCCGCGGTAAGGATGGCAAAGTGAGAATATTCCGTCTCGAAGAAAATGCCCGACGCATAGCCGACTCTGCCCGCGGTCTGCTCATGGCACCGATTCCCGAGGATCTGTTCCGCGAAATGGTAATGAAAGTGGTGAAGCTCAACGAGCGCTTCATCCCCCCCTACGGCACCGGCGCCTCGCTTTATATACGCCCGTTTGAAGTGGGCACCACTGCACTTGTGGGAGTGAAACCTGCCAAAGATTATTGCTTTGTAATTTTCGTTTCCCCCGTAGGCCCTTACTTCAAGGAAGGATTCCGTCCTACAAAGATTTGCATCATGCGCGAGTATGACCGCGTGGCTCCCAAAGGTACCGGTCGATGGAAAGTAGGCGGAAATTATGCCGCTTCGCTTGCATCGGGCGAACGTGCACATGAGATGGGATTCTCGGAAGTGCTTTACCTTGATCCCCGGGAGCAAAAGTATCTTGACGAGTGCGGTCCGGGCGACTTCTT
>JAIDSW010000275.1 GCA_029061025.1 Duncaniella sp. | reverse complement strand
TACCCATACTGATATGAATATTTTGCTCAATATAATATGGTTTGTATTCGGTGGGTTCATGATAGCCATAGAATATGTCTTCTCAAGCATACTTATGATTTTTTCAATTATAGGTATACCTTTTGGAATCCAGACTATGAAATTGGCTGTGGTATCCATGTGGCCGTTTGGCACAGACATTACGAGTTGCGGCTGGCCTTCAGGGTGTCTGGCTTGTATCATGAATGTCATATGGTGGTTTGTCGGCGGATTTGCCATTGCTTTGACCCATCTTGGTTGGGGGTTACTGTTTTGCATCACGATAATAGGTATCCCCTTTGGACTTCAGCACTTCAAATTGATGAAGCTGGCATTATTTCCCTTCGGAAAGACCATCAATTAGTGCCGTCAAGCAATGAACATAAAGATCATGATGAGCCTGAATTTGTGCAGATGGTAAAGTATGCCATATTCCCGTTTTCATCAGATTGTAACAAAATTTGGTAAAATAGAGAAAAACTTTTATCTTTGCGCCCACCTGTAAAATATTATTTAAACTGAAAACAATTATTATCAACTGAATATGCCCTTACCCTCGGATCCTGCAATACTACTGAGTTATCTCAACATGAAGCTTCGTGATGAATATGACTCAGTGGAGCAGTTGTGTGATGACCTTGACATCGACGCGGATATATTCAACCGCGCTCTTGACAAGGCCGGAATCGAATATTTTGCCGAAGGTAAGCGATTCATGTTTAAATCCTAAATTTTCTAATACCATGCACGAAGATATTACCGAACTCTTCCAGCAGATCCTCACCCAATATGACAGTGTGGATATAGCAGAAGCCGAATTTAAAAAGATGATGCACGAAGATCCCGAGCTTCATACCGCTTACCGGGAGTGGTGTCACGAAGTGGGGAGCTCTGAAAAACGCGGCTTTCTTGATTATTGCGAGGAATATATTGACTCGCGTGAATCAATCTGGGATAATCTCAGGGAATTTGAAGATGAATGAAGCTTTGACTTTAGGGCGCGTGATGCCGGCTGAATGGGAATCCCATCAGGCGGTAGTAATGTCATGGCCCAATGAGAATACCGATTGGGCCGATATGCTCCCCGAAGTTACGGCTTGCTATCGTGATATAATTCTCAATATCGCTGACTACGAAAGAGTTATACTGATTACTCCCGAGGGTTGCTATCCGCTTCCGCCCCACCCTAATATCTCGGTCATTCACCTGCCGTATAATGATACGTGGACACGTGATTACGGCCCAATCACCGTGAGAACCGACGACGGAAAGCTGCGCTATCTCGATTTCGCTTTCAACGGCTGGGGATTGAAATTCGCTGCCGACCGAGACAATCTTGTTGCCTCGCGTCTTTGTGAACTGCTCGGGCTCAGGAGGGAGAATCATCTCGGCTTTGTGCTTGAAGGGGGCTCGGTTGAGAGCGACGGAAACGGTACGATACTCACAACCTCCACATGCCTTGAGTCGCCTAACCGCAACGGCGATCTCTCGCGTGAACAAATTGAATCATATCTCGCCGATTCACTCGGAGCACGTCATATCTACTGGCTCGAATGTCGTCCGCTTCAAGGAGATGATACCGACGCTCATATCGACACTATAGCGCGCCTTGCCCCTAATGGTACTATAATATATGTGGGATGCGAAGATCCCGATAATGTGAACTTTCAAAATCTCATAGATATAGAGCGGCAGTTAAAGGCTTTCCGTCGACCCGACGGACTACCATTCAATCTGGTAAAACTCCCTTCGCCCAAAGATATAGACGGTAATCCGGCTACGTATGCCAATTTCCTTGTCACCCCTACAGCTGTTTTCGTTCCCACTTACGGCCAGCCCGAAAACGACAGTAAAGCTATCGAAGCTGTTAAAAGCGTTTACGGCGACCGTGAAGTTAAAGGTATCGACTGCACAGCTTTGATTAAGCAACACGGGTCGTTGCATTGCGCTACAATGCAGCTTCCCATTAATTAAAACCATAATACCTTTATTATGCTTCGTACCGGTATAATACAGACTTCATGCACGGCTTCAGTTGCCGATAACCGTCGGCGCCTTGGCGAAAAAATTTCGATTTTAGCTGAGGCCGGTGCTCAACTTATAGTGCTCCAGGAGTTACATGACTCCCTTTATTTCTGTCAGACCGAAAATGTGGATAATTTCGATCTCGCTGTCGAGATTCCCTCGGAAGCCACAGATTTTTATGCACAAAAAGCTCGCGAACACGGTTGCGTGATCGTCACGTCTATGTTTGAAAAGCGTGCGCCCGGTCTTTATCACAATACGGCTGTAGTATTCGAGAAAGACGGCTCTATAGCCGGATGCTACCGTAAAATGCATATACCCGACGATCCGGCATATTACGAAAAATTCTATTTCACGCCCGGCGATCTTGGTTTCACTCCTATAGATACATCCGTTGGACGGCTCGGTGTGCTCGTCTGCTGGGATCAGTGGTATCCCGAGGCTGCACGCATGATGGCACTGAGCGGAGCACAGATGCTCATATACCCCACTGCCATAGGCTGGGAATCCACCGACACCGATGATGAAAAAGCCCGTCAGCGCGAAGCATGGATTACCGTGCAGCGAGGACACGCGGTTGCCAACGGTCTTCCTGTAATTACCGTCAACCGCGTAGGTTATGAATCTGATCCGTCGCAGGTTACAGGAGGTATACGCTTCTGGGGCTCGAGTTTCATAGCAGGTCCGCAAGGCGAAATAATATTTCAGGCTTCTGACAGTGAAGACGCTATGGTAGTGGTGGATGTGGATCTCAAGCGCTCCGAGCAGGTGAGACGCTGGTGGCCATTCCTCCGCGACCGCCGCATAGATGAGTTTTCAGGGTTAACCAAGCGATATATTGATTGAAAAAAGAGCCGTTCACATCTACTCCGTCGTCATACCTCCGCTTCACCATGCTGTTATGGATGATCACCCGCGGATGGTTACTGATTATTCCTCTTATCGCGATTGCGGTTATCGCCGTAGTGAGCAAGGATGTCAGATGGGCTATTGTCGCGGTCACTTATATCCTGGTGTGCATACCCATGATTCTCACACCGGTTGTGTTTAATCAGATCCTGACCCCCAAGGCTCGCCGTCAGCTCGCGCTGAAAACCGTGGAGATTGATTCTGCCAAAAATGTCATTATCTCTTTTTACGATAAGGATGAAGAAAATGACCGCTTTGTATTGACTGACAGGGAGACAATTCCAAATTCCGGCATCAAAGGCGTATTTCATTTATTCTCCACAACTATAGTATGGCTGAAATCTTCAGGAATTGAATTGATACTTATACCCGATTAAAAATTTTTACATTATGATAAAACATCTTTATCCATCAACAATCATCGCTCTTGCATTGATAGTACTTGGTCTCTGCCTTAAAAGCGGCATAGATAATTATGCAGGTAAAGACCGGCGTGTCACGGTAAAAGGTCTTTCGGAAACCGAAGTAAAAGCGGATCATGTTACATGGCCTATCCAGACAACCGAAGTCGGCAACAGCCTGCCTGCGCTGTATGACAAAATCGCACAGACCCGCCAGACGGTCACAAAATTTCTCACCGACAACGGCATAAAGGAAAGCGACATTTCTATCGTGGCTCCCGAAGTCACCGACATGAATGCCAACCAGTATTCAAGCAATCGTTCGGAATACCGTTACATAATCTCATCGGGGCTTACAGTGTCGACTTCCGATGTGGAAACGGTAAGAAATCTCGTAAACCGTGTAGGTGAATTGCTGAAAGAAGGGATAGCCGTCACTACCGGTACCTAGAACCCACGTATCGCGTATGAATACATGTCATTTGCCGATATGAAACCTAAAATGATGGCCGAGGCTATCGCTAATGCTCAGACCACCGCAGAGCAGTTTGCTGAAAATTCCCACAGTCGCCTGAATAAAATTGTGTCGGCCGATCAGGGACAATTCTCCATTAGCGACCGCGATGACAATACACCGTATATCAAGCGTGTCAGAGTGGTCACCACTATCACCTATTCGCTTAAAGATTAAATACTTCCATATATACGAAATCCGGTCGCATCTCAAGTGGAGGCGACCGGATTTCGTATGCCTGTCTTTGTCACCTGGTAATCTTCACCTTTTTCCCGTTGATGACATATATACCTGATGCTGCGGGCGACTCCACACGTCGACCATTTAGATCATATATTTCGGATTCCGCACTCTCATTAATTGCGATCTCATCCATCCCTGAATAAGGTTGCAGGGAAATTGTCAGTGATACGTTATCACTTGTAAAAAAATCCCTTATCTTATCGGCTGTAGCGTCGTCGACCTTACCGAGCGGAGTATAGCTCCAGGAATTTGAGCCGAAAAATATCACGATATTCCTACCCTGATACAGCATTATATCACCCGGGCCGGTAGTGATCTGTCGGTCAGAGGCCGGAAGTGAATGAGGGAGAGCACCCACCATCTCAAATCCTCCGTATTCCTCCATATTGACCGTCACGGGTCCTGATGAAAGCATTGTGACAAGCGCTGCGGTCGCACTGTTATCGGCGAGCGTCGCGGAAATTGTTGCGCCTGAGGCCGAAAGATAAATTTTGGTTTGAGCGGAAGCCATAATGGACATGAAAGATAAAATAACTGCGAATAACTTCTTCATTTGGTTCGGATTTATTTTGAGCAAAATTAGGGAAATATTTCGCGTCAGCACTAACCTGAAACCATGAAATCTTGACCAAAAATTAATCCGCGCGAATAGTTCTAATTTCATGAGACTTATCCGCGCGGTATATGAT
>JAIDSW010000274.1 GCA_029061025.1 Duncaniella sp. | reverse complement strand
AGGCCGCCGATTGAATAACTTGTTGATTCCCATTATATTCGGCGGCCTATCGGGCGCCTATTGGATCATTTTCATTTTCCCGGGGCGCCTCCGCATAGCTGCGGCGACCCGGGTTACGAAGAACTCGGCGGCCTGCGGACGCCGGTACACATTTTGAAATAGCATATTTTGACACAGCCTCACTGTTTTTTTACCGTAGGATCGAGGAAGATATTTTTTTATCTCCGTCAATCTCGCCTGATTGGTTGACCCGCTTACCATAGTTGAAGGTATACGTGACGGACAATGATATACGCCGGTGATAATATGAGCCGTATTGCGTCGCGAAGCTGTAATACCATCGGGTAGACAAAGTATCTTTGCTTACTATCCATGAAGATTGAAACGGGTTAATGACTGAGAGTTGCAGATTCCAGCCGCCTGATACCCAACCGGCGCTCAAGGAATATCCGGCCGGCATGCGGCGCACGTAAGCATCCTCGCCGTCGACATAACTCATGCATGAATCCCAGTAAGCATTGAAAAAGAATTTTTTAAGGTAATAATCAGCATTAAAACTTGCCGCAAACGGGTAATGCGAGATTCGGTAGCTTCCGGTTGTGTTATAAAGCAGGAGTCTTGGCGACAATGAAATCGCAAGGCGTCCGTCAAGGAATTTTCCCGTAACGCGCCCGCCTATCTGACCATGATAATAATTTCCGTCGTTTTGATATTTCTTCAACATCATTCCGCCCGGTCCGACGGGGGAATAAACGGGAATCTGACGGCGCGCTACGCAAAACGTAGTAGCATAACCCGTCATCTGCCACTTATTGCTTTGCAACCACGTATAACTTACGTTGGCTGACGTGTGGCGCGAACATTTCAAATCCTTGTTACCCGATACATACATGAGCTCTGACTGTTGAATCACGTTGGGATTCTTCATGGATGCATCAGGAGAGAATGTCGCATACTGAAACCATAGACTTACCATGTGCTTCCCGTCAGGAGCATATTGCAGATTTATATGTGTAAAGGGATAGCGGTCGTTAATTCTATACCCGTTGATATTGTTGGATTCCATTGCATACCCACCGTCTACCGAGCCCGATAACTTATTGAAATGTAACGAAACACCCAGTGTCAGTCCTGTAAAAGCCTGGCGGAAACGGTTAGAGGCATCGCTCGTGCCGGAATAATCTATATCGTTCACGCCTGCGCCACCCGTTACATTTGAAAAAATCGATAACTGTTCCGATAAAGACTTATTAATCTGCATGGTACCTTTCAGCCATCGAGAATTTTCTACGGCGTTGTTTTCTATCGAGTTATCTCCGGCGGTATATAACGACTCGGCATTGTTATGTATCAGTTCGGCCTGAAGATTTCCCGAAAGAGTCCATCCACGGCCTAAGGCCGCATATAATTCGCAATTCCATTTCATGTCGTCGCCATCACCGCGCGACTCGGTGCGATATGTTGAAGACGGAAAAAGATCTGAAAAGACTACCGAACCTGTGTTTTGATTTTCAGGCGTATTGATTCTATGATAAGAAATCATATTCTTCAATGTGAATCGTTCACTCTTATTCCAGGATGCTCTGAAAGCGGCGTATATTCCGCGACTGCGATAAGCGCCAGCATTTACTGAACTTTCGCGCGTGACATCGCCCGCCTCCAAGCGGAAAGTTTCATGCGTCGCTGACCCTTTGTGAGAATCATAGTCGTAGTCACCCGAAATCATCATATCATATTCCATCTTTTTACAGGCAAATTTTGAATACAACGATGCCTCCCCGCTGCGGGTCATGAAACGCTCTTTCCCGTATAACTTCGTATAACCGCCTACAGAATAATTGTGTGTCACGAAATTTACCACATGAGGAGCACGCTGAAATCGCGGATCAATCGGAAAATCGAGATACTCTATTCTCTTAACGTCATCAGGATTCAGACCTCTGACATCTTCATCCGTGGCCGGAAAATAGTTGATAAAAAGGCTTGCCGCCTGATTGTCGGCAGTCTTAACTGTTTCGGCTATCGGATTCACGCTCAGCTGAGGAATGTTCATCTGCGACAGCAAGGATATGCCTCCCGATGCAGTCGCTTTCTGATTCGGCGAGGGGATATATACCGCTTTGCTTGCGCTTATGCGTTGAGACTCAGCCGTTACTACTATCTCGCCGAGCTCTGTGGCGGCTACTGAGTCAGTATCGTGAGCCTCGACTTGCAGTGCTACCAGAATCAATATCATTGGAAATAATAAATGTTTCATGTCGCGAAATTATCCTTAATCGTCTTATTCGGTTCTTATCAAGTCTTATTTAGTCTTAATACTGTTTATTATCAGCATGAATAATTGATTCTAATTATTAATTTTGCATTGATATGAAACACTTTGGAATCATCCTTACAACAATGCGCATAATTATTACGCTGCTGTTTGCGGCAAACGTAATATTTATGGTGAAGCTTTATGACTCTATCAAGGAACGGTACATCAATGATATAAAGCAATGTCTCAGCCGTGCCGATCAGATAGAGTTGGTGGATCGTATTATCAAAGCCGGATATGGTAATGACGATGATGTGGTGTGGATCAATGTAGGGTTGCAGAAATCTGACGTAGGCACGGCAATGAACGCCGAGGAGCTCCTCGACGGTAACTATTCTCAAGGCTTCCATCGACCCGACGAACAGATTCTCGCGGTTATCAACCATTATCTTCACGAAAATTTCGGAGCGGAAGCCGGAAAACCCGATATATCGAAACTGGAGGAAGCATTTCGCCGTGACCTGATTTTCTCGGGCTATGACCCTGAATTCGTTCATATCACCGGGCCGGATGATACCTTTGAATACTCTCCCGATCTATGGGAAATAGAATATCGCGTAAACGATGACCTCACCTACTACGCCTATATTTCTCCCCTCACAGGTCACATTCTTAAGGAAATGAGCGGAGTGATAGTGACATCGGCGTTGATAGCGATTGTCCTGACAACAGGATTCTGGTATCTGCTTCACGTAATTAACCGTCTGCGCACTATTGAGGAGATGAAAGAAGATTTCACCAACAACATGACTCATGAACTGAAAACTCCCATTGCGATAGCATATGCCGCCAACGATGCCCTGCTTCAATTTCCTGATACCTCCGATGAAGAACGCACTAAAAAATATCTCTCGGCATCGCTTGAGCAACTATCCAAACTGTCAGGCCTTGTAGAAAACATTCTTGCCATGAGCATGGAGCGGAGAAAACATCTGACTATGAAGAAAGAGACCATTGAGCTGAGACCGTTTCTAAACTCCATCATCGAGATGCAGAAACTCCGAACAGAAAAGCCATGCCATATATCACTTGAATGTGATGAAGCTGCCTCAGTAAAGGCTGATCCTACCCATTTCTCCAACATCATAAGCAATATGATCGACAACAGTATAAAATACTCGGGAGAATCGGTGGATATTATCATAAAGGCCGATGGCCGAAGCATGTCGGTAAGCGACAACGGTGACGGTATTCCGGCGGAATCACTGAAATATATCTTCAACAAGTTTTATCGTGTGCCCCGCGGTAATTGCAGTGATGTAAGCGGTTATGGAATAGGTCTCTATTATGTAAAGTCGATAGTTGACCGTCATGGCTGGGACATCAGCGCCGAGAGCCGGACGGACTGCGGAAGTAAGTTTACCATAAAATTCAATCGCAATGAATAACCGGGTACTATTGGTGGAAGATGATGCCACTCTTGCAATGATACTTACAGATACCCTCTCGCGCGACGGCTTTGAAGTAATCACAGCCGCGAATGGCGAGGAAGGTTTGCACAAATTTGCCAAAAACGGAGCGGATATTATCGTGGCCGATGTGATGATGCCACGGATGGACGGCTTTGAAATGAGCAGAAAAATCAGGCAGCTGAGTCCCGATGTCCCCATATTATTCCTTACGGCCAGATCAGGGATTGATGATATAGTGAAAGGTTTTGAAATCGGCGGCAATGACTATCTCACCAAACCGTTCAAGATGCTTGAGCTGATAGTGAGGATCAAAGCTCTGCTGAGGAGGAAAATACATCGGGAGGAGACCGTCTTCAACATCGGCGACTACCGTCTTGATATGTCGAATCAGACCCTTACCTACCTTGACCGCGAGCCGATAACACTATCGATGATCGAGGCCAAACTCCTTGAGAAGCTGGCTATGAACTTGGGGCTTACCGTGGATGCCGGCTCACTTATGCAACTGATATGGCAACGCGACGACCCCTTCAGCCGCAACTCGCTTCACGGTTTTATTCACAAATTGCGCAACTATCTCAGGCACGATAATTCAATATCGCTTATAAACCAACGTGGTATAGGCTACATGCTTGCAATTTGCAACCGTTGAGTCCTCAACGGCCGGCATACATTTCCTCGTAATATTTTTCGTAAGCACCTGAGGTGATGTTGTCGATCCACTGCTGATTGTCAAGATACCAGCGGACGGTTTTTTCTATTCCTTCCTCAAATTGCAGCGACGGCTCCCAGCCGAGCTCTTCGTGGAGTTTGCGCGAATCGATGGCATAACGGCTGTCATGTCCGGGTCGGTCGGTAACAAACTTGATCAAGGGCAGTGAATAACCCTCGGGATTGCCCAGCAGACGGTCGACCGTAGATATTATCACCTTGATGAGATCAATATTTTTCCACTCGTTGAATCCGCCGATATTATATGTCTCACCCTCGCGACCCTTGTGGAATATGAGGTCGATGGCACGGGCATGGTCCTCAACATAAAGCCAGTCGCGCACGTTTTCACCCTTGCCGTACACGGGCAATTCGCGACGGTGGCGGATATTATTGATAAAAAGCGGTATCAGCTTCTCGGGAAACTGATACGGCCCGTAATTATTCGAGCAATTTGTCACTACCACGGGCATACCATAGGTGTCATGATAAGCTCTCACGAAGTGATCTGACGACGCTTTTGAGGCCGAGTAAGGCGAGTGAGGGTCATATTTGGTATTCTCAGTGAAAAACTCCTTCCCGTAGGCCGTGTGTCCGTGAGCCGAGGCCTTGGTGGTCGATGCTGACTCTATACCCTCGGGGTGTGATAATTCCAGAGCGCCGTAAACCTCGTCGGTCGACACGTGGTAAAATCTCTTTCCCTCATACTTCTCCGGGAGGGATTCCCAGTATTCACGGGCTGCCTGCAGAAGCGACAGTGTGCCCATTACATTAGTGCGCGCGAAAGTGAAAGGATCTCTTATCGAGCGGTCGACATGGCTTTCGGCGGCAAGATGAATCACTCCGTCGATTTCACATTCCTTCATGATCCTGCGCATGGCATCAAGATCAGCTATGTCAGCCTTGACGAAAGTGTAATTCGGCTTATGCTCCACGTCCTTGAGATTAGCCAGATTTCCGGCATAGGTGAGCAGGTCGAGATTCACGATATTATATTCGGGATAGCGGTTTACCATCAGCCTTACCAGATGGCTGCCTATGAAACCGGCACCGCCGGTGATCAGAATATTTCTTTTCATGATTTTTTGAGTTTTTCAATACAGGCGGCAAGTGACACTGCCCAGTGAGGAATTTGCAACCCGAATACTTTTTTGATTTTTGACTTGTCAAGCACCGAATAAGCCGGTCGCACCACTTTCGACGGAAACTCATCGCTGTGGCAAGGCCTGATGTCGCAATTATCATGTCCGGCAAACGAAGCTATCGCACAAGCGAAATCATACCATGAAGTCACTCCCTCGTCGGAGTAATGATATATACCTTCATTCCCTTCATAAAGGCGGCGGTCGACTATGCTTACTATCGCATCGGCAAGATCCCGGGCATATGTGGGGGTACCGGCCTGATCAAACACCACGTTAAGCTCAGGCCGCTCGGCGGTAAGCTTCAGCATGGTCTTTACAAAATTGCGTCCGTATTCCGAATACAGCCACGCGGTCCTGATCACTATGGCTTTTACGCCCGAGAGAGCCACGGCTTCCTCGCCTGCGAGTTTGGTAGCTCCGTATACGCCCGTAGGATTGACCGGTTCGGTCTCGTCACGAGGCGTATTTCCTGTATTACCACCGAAAACATAATCGGTGGAAACATGTATCAGCAGCCCTCCGCGAGCCTTCATAGCTGAAGCCAGATAGCCGGGAGCGGTAGCATTGATAAGCCCGGCCTTTTCAGCTTCATCCTCAGCTTTTTCCACATCGGTATATGCCGCACAGTTGATCACCATATCCGCGGCCAGATCATCCAAGGCCTGCTCCACCGCTTCGCGTGAAGTAATGTCGAGCACGGCCACATCGGTAAATATATAAGTGTCTTTCACACCCTCTGCAACGCGATCGCGTATGCAGCGGCCGAGCTGTCCGTTGGCTCCGGTGACAAGAATATTCATACTTCTCCGTAAGTAAAAGGTGAAACGAAACCATCAAAAGCCGGCAGTGCGAGATCCTTTTCACTCATCACCGCATCTGAAATATCAATAGGGAGCACAAGACCCGGGGGTGGAGCAAGCAATGATATTCCACCCTCGGCCTCAGGGTGATAATACTCATCGCATTTATACTGGAACACCGCTGTTTCACTCATCACGGCAAAACCGTGGGCAAAACCGCGGGGGATAAAAAATTGCAGGTGATTTTCGGCAGTAAGTTCCACCATCACACACCTTCCGTAAGCAGGCGACCCTACCCTTATATCCACGGCGAAATCAATCACCGCTCCTTCTACACATCTCACGAGTTTTGCCTGAGCGAAAGGAGGTCGCTGGAAATGAAGTCCGCGCATCACTCCGCGAGAGCTGCGCGACTCATTTTCCTGAACAAACTTCACGGGAGCGACTTTCTCATGAAACTCGCTTTCGCGGAAACTCTCAAAAAAATATCCGCGGGAGTCAGCCCATATCTTGGGCTTCAATATCTTTACACTTTCAATATCAGTCGATATTACTTCCATGCCATCAGTATTTCCCGAAGTGTTCCACTTCATCCACCACTTTCATGAGATACCTGCCATACTGATTTTTCAGCATCGGGCGGGCCAGTTCCTCGATTTTCTCCCTCGAGATCCAGCCTTTGCGGTATGCGATACCTTCGAGGCAAGCTATCTTCAGGCCCTGTCGCTTCTCGAGAACCTCCACATATATCGAAGCCTCGGCCAGGGAGTCGTGCGTACCCGTATCAAGCCATGCGAATCCTCTCGGAAGAGTCTCCACCGACAGCTTTCCTTCGGCAAGAAATGCCTGATTGACCGAGGTGATCTCAAGTTCGCCTCGTGCCGACGGTTTGATATTACAGGCGATCTCCACCACCTCATTGGGATAGAAATATAGTCCCACAACGGCGTAATGACTTTTAGGATGCTCGGGCTTCTCCTCTATCGAAAGACAGTTGCCATCCTTATCAAATTCGGCCACACCGTATCGCTCGGGATCATTGACCCAGTAGCCGAACACGCTCGCCTTACCCTCACGCTCCACGCGGTCAACGGCATGATGAAGCAACTCCGTGAAACCGGCACCGTGAAATATATTGTCGCCGAGCACCAGACACACCGAATCATCGCCGATAAACTCGCGTCCGATAATGAACGCCTGCGCCAACCCGTCGGGCGAAGGCTGCTCGGCATAGCTGAATTTTATGCCGAAATCGCTTCCGTCGCCAAGCAGGCGCTTGAAACCCGGGAGATCGTCGGGGGTGGAGATGATAAGAATATCCCTGATTCCGGCCATCATGAGCGTGGAAATAGGATAATATACCATAGGCTTGTCAAATACGGGAAGAAGCTGCTTCGACACTCCTTTGGTAATGGGATATAAGCGTGTGCCGGATCCTCCGGCCAGTACGATTCCTTTCATGAAAAAAATACGTCTTTGTCTTTTGCAAATTTAAGTATTTTCCGCCTGATTTCAAGACGCAAGACAAAAAAAGAGTTGTCTCACGACAACTCTTTTCTCTTTTTAAACCTTTATCTTAATCTAATACTATGAAAAACACACATGCAAAGGTAAGATGATTTTTGGAAAAATGTATCATCCATGTCGATGTTTTAACATTTTTTAATGGTAAATTTTTCATTTTAGACCCATTTTCTCAACGTTTAGTCTCAATTTTTGACAGATTAGTGTTTTCCGACCGTTGATATAGGATTTTTTAGTAAATTTGTAACCTTACCGATCACACCACCAAAAAATGTCACATCTATATATTTCCGATCTTGACGGAACACTTCTCGACGACTCCACCCGTGTGAGCGAGCGCTCGGCAAGACTCCTGAATGAGGCTATAGACCGCGGCGCATTCTTTACCGTGGCCACAGCCCGAACTCCGGCAACGGTAGAGATACTACTGCAGAATATTGATCTGCGGCTTCCCGCGATAGTGATGACAGGGGCTGCAATGTGGGATCACCGCACGTCGCGTTACGTCGACCCGCAGCTTATCGACGGCTCACTGTCGCGCAAAGCCGTGAGTGTATTCCGCGAGTCAGGATTGGAGCCGTTCATGTATTGTATATGTAGCGACATGCTCGATGTATATCATCACGGACCGCTGACCGCCGAAGAGCAGACATTTGTAGATGCCCGCTCGGGACTGAAACTGAAAAAATTTCATCTTGATTCTTCTCCGCTTCAGGTCGCCGAGGCCGAAAATGTGATACTCATATTCGGCATGGGCGATTATGAAAGGTTAAGCCGCCTCGCCGATCGTCTTGATCCTGCCGAATATTCCGTATCGTTTTACGAAGACAACGCTTCGACACAATATTATATAGAGGTTTTCGCCGCGGGTGTCTCCAAAGCGGTCGCGGTGCAGAGGCTTGCAGCTATGATCGGAGCCGACGAAATCACCGTCTACGGCGACAACCTAAATGATATATCCATGATGAACGTGGCTACCGATCCTGTGGCGGTAGCAAACGCCAAGCCGCTTGTCAGGACTGCCGCGGCACGCGAAATCGCTTCTAACAACGACGATGCGGTGGCGCTCGATGTCGCAGCCAATTTCCTCAGCCATGAATCCTGACCATCCCCTTGTATCGGTCCTGATAATCACTTACAATCAGGAAAAGACCATAGCCCGCGCCATTGACAGCGTACTGGAGCAGACGGGAGGCATCCCATATGAGATCATAATAGGTGACGATGCTTCCACCGACAATACCCGGAAGATATGCAAGGAATATGCCGGGCGTTATCCCGATATAATACGGCTTATGCCCGAGGCCCCCAATAAAGGTCTTGTAGATAATTACTTCGACTGTCTTGAGGCCGCCCGCGGAAAGTATATAGCCGACTGCGCCGGCGACGACCATTGGTGTGATCCCGGCAAACTCGCCGCCATGACCGAATTGCTCGAGAATAATCCGGATGCTACCGTAGCATATTCCGACGTGATAGTAAGGTGGCCTGACGGCACTGAAAAACTATCGGCCGAGACAGGTAAACGACCTTTCTGCATGCCTGATACACGCAGAGCCGAAGGTGGAGATGTACTTATAGCGGCGCTCAACAATGTCAATGCACTGCCTTACGTACTTTCCACTGCCGTATACAGGCGAGATGCGGTGATGAATATACTCAAAAAAGAGCCTCGGGTGATACGAAACCGCGAGTTTGGCATAGAGGATGTACCCGTTATCGCCGCGCTTGCCTCGCAGGGAGCAGCACTTCATTATCCGGTGCCGACGCTTGTATATGAGCAGCAGCCGGAATCGGTATCCAATTCCGCATCGCCTGCCAAAATGGTAAATTTCTACGCCCGCTCGCTTGAGTGTTCCCGCCGTCTGGCGGAATACTATCATGTGCCTCAGGAAGCTCTGAGCGACGGATTCAACGCCAAGGCCCGCTACATAGCGGGACTCGCATTCAACTCGGGGGATGCCGCTTCGATGTCACTTGTCAGAGAAACGCTCAGCCGCTGGACCTTGCCCGTCCCCTTCTCCACCCGGCTCAATCTCATGCTTTTCAGGATTGCTCCACTGCGCCGACTGATTGCAGGTGTCAAGAGGATGTTGAAGCGATAGAATCACCCCGGTATTTCTTGCACGGCATTGCTCGGCAAACTCACGCCATCGCTTTTCAAAATTCCGCTTTCCGCGCACCTTTGAAATTCCTGTTACATCTTTGAGCACGTTGAGTATTCTCTTGCCGAAGTTCTCCACCACGGGAGAGCCGCCGGCAAGTCGCTCGTCGGGGGTGAAATCAAGACGCACCTCTGTGTGATCGATACCGTTGACACGTGCTATC
>JAIDSW010000273.1 GCA_029061025.1 Duncaniella sp. | reverse complement strand
GCTATTCGTCGGCAGCGGCAGATGGGTATCAGAGACAGCTGCACGCAGTGTGTGGGTGCTCTGAATAGTGGAAGGAGCGGTAAGCTTCACGCTGTACACTCCCGCCTTTCCTGCCACGGGCTTGGCTTCGTTAAGCACGAGTTCATCCCACGCTCCGAGGTTATTACGCATCAGGAATGTCACGTCGGCCATATCGTTGGAGCCGTTGTATTCCACCTCGGCGTTAATAGTCTTGTAGCCGATCTCGGCGGTGGCGGAGTGGATCTCCACCATTCCTGCGCCGGAAACTACCGTGAACTCCATCACGGGCGACAGCTTGCCATAGCGATCCTTGACCTGGAGAGAGAAAGTGTGGGTGGATTGTTCCTGACCCGGGCCTACACCTAAATGAGTGAACACATCTGTGAAATCAATCACGCCCATCATGTCGGGACGGTTCCAGATGCCGCGGGCCTTCAGGCCGAGACCCGTCAGGAGCGACACCGTGGCGGCATCGGCCTTGGCAAGGTCGATCTGCTCGGGCCAGCCTTCGCCGTAAAGCGATACCGATGAAGTATTGAGATATACTGACTCGATCTTTCCGCGGGCTATGATGCTCGTCTTTATCTGACCGGGAGCAGGAGTATTCTCGATGAGCGAGAAGCTCTGTCCTGATGTCCAGCCCTCGGTGGTAATCTCGGGCTCGGGAGCGTCGATAAGGTCGTCGCTGAGGTCGATTTCCACATCTTCGGTATCGACCGTGTCGTCAAACATCACCTTGAGCGTTGCGTCAGATCCCGCATCACCACCATTAATATCTATTGTGACCACATGCTGGGTCTTGGCTTTGGCCTCGAAGCGGGCGGCCTCGATAGTGGCGTTCTTGCCGTTGGGCTTGGTGAAAGTGAGATTGATATTGACAGTACCGGGAGTTACGTACACGGGGCTTACCTCGTCGCCGGCCATAGTCACATATTTACCCTTGGGGGTATGAATCTGCACCGAATATGCGGCCATGTAATCCTTGAAAGCATCGGTGTAGCGCACGAATACGCGCGAGTTTTTAAGCGAGGCGCTGAGAGCTACCGATGTAGTCTGGTCAAATTTCACAGAAATCGCCTGCGAGCCGTGGAAGTGAGGCTTGGCATAACCCTCGGCATCGTTTTCGTTGCCGTAATAAGCTTCGAGGGTATAATCGCCCACCTTGAAATCCTGAGTTTCATCGAAATCGTTGACCGATTCCCACTCCTGAGTAAAAGATCCGTCGTCGCTCGTGAGCTTGAGCTTCAGATCCGTGACTGATACCGATACATCACCGGTGGCACGGCTGCCGGGAGCCTTTGCCGCTGAGATGATGTCGCTGTCGACGATCACCGTGGGAGAGATACGTCCCATTCCGGCTCCGATAGATGAAGAGTCATCGCTACAGGAAGTCACTCCGATGGCTGCTGCCACAGTCATGACGAGTCCCGCCAAGAAGTTTTTCTTCATAAATAATTCAATGGTTTTATGTTGCTGGTTACTATATTTGCTATAGGAATAGTTCTAACAAGGCAAAATTACGGCACAAAGTTATGAAAAATTTCTCATAAATGTGTCATTCTTAGATATAAAAAGGAATTTTCGGCGAGTTTTTCATGACAAATCACCATTTTCGGATAAGCCAGCGGCACTATCGCTTAAACAAAAAAAATAGTTTTTAAGCACAATACCTGCAAAACAATGTGCGCGATTTAATGTCGCCGCATTTCACCATGAACACGAAAGCCGGCTGCTTGTGCCGGAGGCACATCATTGTCAGAAACCCCGCATCTTCAGTGCGGGGCAAGTAACCGCTACCTCTCTTGCGTCCGGGCAGGACGCCTTGTAATGTCAGCCGAAACAATACACTTCGGTAAATAGCAAGTCCCGTCCACGAGGCGTCCCGCCGGTACGCGATGATTGTCTGCCATCCTTGCCCCCGCACTGAAGATGCGGGGTTTCTGACAATTATGTGCCTCCGGCACTTTTATATAGGAATCATTAAATTCCTCCTTAGTTACTCAATTCAATTAATAAATGTTAACATCCTTGGCGATACGCATATAAATCAGTAACTTTGCACCGCTTTTTAGCATCCCCGTGTGATGGGAAATTAGAAAGCTCTAATTTTTAGTAACACAACCCCAAAACAATTCAACAAAACAATGAAGACTTATCAACTCTCAGCCCAGCCCCGCACCGACCTCGGCAAGAAGGCTGCCAAGGCTCTCCGCAAAGAGAACCTCATCCCCGTAGTGCTCAACGGCGGTCAGCTCGTTGACCTCCCCTACACCGCAGCTCTCAAGCCCGGCGAAAAGATCGTAGAAATCGACGCCGAAGGCAAGAAGGGTCTCATCACTACCGACCTCGTGGTTAAGGCTGATGAAGTACGCAAGCTCATCTATACCCCCGACATCTTCGCTATCGAGCTCGATGTAAACGGTGAAAAGCGCATGGCTGTGCTCAAGGATCTTCAGTTCCACCCCGTGAAGGACAATGTGCTCCACATGGATCTCCTCGAGGTGAACGACAAGAAGCCCGTAACCATCGAAGTTCCCGTGAAGCTCGAAGGCCACGCTGAAGGTGTGAAGGCCGGTGGTAAGCTCAATCTCTCGATGAAGAAGATCCGCGTACGCGCTATCTATACCGAAATCCCCGAACGCGTTGTCATCAACGTTGACCACCTCGGCCTCGGCAAGACTCTCCAGATCGGCGACCTCCACTTTGAAGGCCTCGAACTGATGAACGCCAAGAACGCCGTTGTCTGCGCCGTACAGCTCACCCGTGCTGCCCGCGGTGCCCAGGCCAACGCCGACAAGTAATCATCTCATTTATTCTGCTGATGAAATATCTTATTGTGGGGCTCGGCAATATCGGCGACGAATATGCCATGACCCGACACAATATAGGATTCCGCACATTGGATGCCTTTGCCGAGGCATCCAATGTTGTATTTTCCACCGAGCGATACGGCGACGTGGCTCACTGCCGGGTGAAAAACAAGCTGCTCACCCTGCTCAAGCCGTCGACCTACATGAATCTCTCGGGCAACGCCGTGCGCTACTGGAAAGACAAGGAAGGTATCGAGCTTGACCACATCCTTGTGATTGTCGACGACCTCGCCCTACCCTTCGGAGCTATCCGCCTCAAGCCTTCGGGCAGCGATGCCGGCCACAACGGACTGAAAAACATAGCTCAGATGCTCGGCTCGCAGGCCTACCCGCGCCTGCGCATAGGCATCGGCAACGATTTCCCCCGCGGCACGCAGATCGACTACGTGCTCGGCCGCTTTACCCCCGAGCAGGAGCGCATGCTCCCCGACTGCCTCCACGCTGCCTGCGATGCTATACGCTGCTTCGTGCTCGAAGGCATCCAGCGAGCCATGAACCGCTACAACAAACTCGCTCCCGCAGCTCCCGCTGAGGAGAAAAAGACTGACACCGATGGAAATAAGGGTTGACAAGTGGCTATGGGCCGTGCGCGTGTTCAAGACACGCACCGTGGCAACCGACGCATGCAAGAAAGGGCGCGTGATGATCGACGGTGTCGCCGTAAAGCCATCGCGTGCAGTGAAGCCCGGCGACGTGGTGCAGGTAAAGAAATCGCCCGTGACCTACTCGTTCAAGGTGCTTGCCGTGACTCAGAACCGTCTGGGCGCCAAGCTGGTA
>JAIDSW010000272.1 GCA_029061025.1 Duncaniella sp. | reverse complement strand
ACCCGTAGGAAAACAATAAACGCGAAAAATCAATTATCAATCTTTTTAACCACCTAATTTTTTACACACAATGAAAAAATCGATCTTTTTCATGGCAGGTTGCGCAGTAGCACTCGCATCCTGTACTCAGACCGATGTTCTCGAAGAAGGCGTACAGTCCAGCGCCATCGGTTTTGAAAACGCAGTCAGCAAGGAATCACGCGCGCTGAGCAACTCTACTCTCAACAAATTCTATGTTTACGGTTACTACACCAAAGCTGAGACTCCCACCAATCCCGTAAGCGTATTTGACGGTGATGAGGTCACTCTCAAAGATGGAAAATGGGGCTACGCGACTACCCGCTATTGGGTGCCTGGAGCTAACTATCGTTTCTATGCTTACAGCTGCGAAAACGGAGCTGCTACCTGCGATGCTGGTCTTAATCTCTCGGGCGGTAATGATAATATCCGTGCACTCAAGCTCGCTAACTATACTACCCACAATCATCATGACCTGATTTTTGCTACCAATGATACCGGTATAGAGGGTAAAGAGAAAGATAATGCTAACGTAGCGTTTACTTTTAAGCATATCCTCAGTAGGGTAAATGTCGTATTTGAAAGCGATTTTGCTCCTGACTACGAAATTGAGGTGAGCAATGTTCGTTTTGAAAATATCTACAATCAGGGTGATTACAATCCTAAGGCTGATGATGATACCTGGACAAATGTAAGACGTGTAAATCCTGAAGGCACTACTTTCCCCTCAGTATCACTTGCTCTCCTTGCAAATGAGAACATAGCATCTGCTAAAAATCCTAACGACGAAACTTCTACCGAAGTTAAGGCAAAAACCGAGGCCGGTTATGTAATTCCTCACGAATACTCTACTTCTTTGGTTCGCCTTGTATTTGATATTTCTGTTAAGCAGAAAGGTGATGAGATGTTCACCCGTACACTTACCGGTTCATGGTCTCCCAACTGGGTTGAGGGTAATGCTTATACCTACAATGTAAAGATTGACGGTGAGGCTGCTTCTTTGGAACCCATCGTATTTGAGACTACACAGGATATCGCCGGATTTGATCCCGGAAGCACTACCGAAGTTAACATGTCCTTCTCAGGCAAATAACTCTAACCAAATCCTAAGCTGATTTTTGCAGATACGGCGCCGCAGGGCGCACCTGCGGCGCCGCTATCATTTTTTACGCTTTAACCTCTTTCTCCTCCTGACTCTTTTACGATGATGATTGATACAGTAAAATATCTATTAATGGCTGTAGCCTCTACAGGGCTGCTGGCCGCTTGCACATCGGGATCGACCGTCGGTGACGATCCTGCCGAAGAATGTGCGGTGAAGTTCGAGGCCCGCGAGGCGTCGCGAGCTTCCGTTATCACCAATTCCACTCTCACCGATAATGCTTTCGCCGTTTACGGCGACATAGTCAGGACTTCAGGCGGCGCGTCGCCCCGACAGATTTTTGACGGCACGCAGGTGACCCACACAGCCGACGGCTGGAGCTACGGCACACCGCAATACTGGTTTCCGGGTTACTCCTATTCATTCGTAGCCGTTTGTCCCGTCCCCGGTCAGAATATCTCTGATCTTAATTATGAAAACAATCGCTTAGCGTTTACATATTCTCCCTCGGGCTATCAGGATGCCTCCGACGTTCTCATAGCCACCCACCGTCGTCGCTACACCGAGGGCAACAGTTCAACTGTCGCCTTCAAGTTCCACCACACCCTCTCACGCCTCAATTTCGTAGCGCAGGTCGATCCTGATTCGGAAGATGATGTGATGATAGAGCGCCTGGCGCTTACCGATGTCGTGACGGGCGCTTCCTACGAAATTATACCTGCCTCGATCAGCTCCGGCAGCGAGACCGATGACTATACCCTCGGCACCTGGACCCTCGATGAAGCCACAAGAGGCAACGCATTCGTGCGCGAGGAAGGAATCCTGCTTATGAAGGGCGAGAAGAAAGACCTGTTCCCTGTGGATTCCGACCCGCTGATAGTGATACCCCAGGAAGTGACCACCGATATGGAGGTGGAGATCACCTATCATTATGCCCTGTCGCCCGAGAGCAAGGTGGTGACATCGGCCCGACTCTTTCCTATTGCCAATACCAATCACGGCGGCAAGTGGGATGCGGGTAAATCCTACACCTACCATTTCTCGCTCGGTGCAAATGCTTTCGTGATTTATTCAGTGCCTGAAGTAGAGGACTGGAAAGATGCCGAAGGGGGCAATTATGTGATAACCGACTAATTTCTTCAACCGCTCATGAAACTACATAGATTCACATATATTACAGCAGCCTTGCTCGCCGGATACATGGCCGCCGGTTGCTCCGAGGCCGACGAGCCTGCTTATAAAGCTTCGCCCGAGGAATATATCTTATTCAGCCGTCCGTGGATTGACCCCGACGCCACTACGAGCGACTTCGCCTCACGTGCCGAGCTCTCTACTTCTGTGGAGGAATTCGACGTGTGGGGATACTGCGTGCCCCGCTCGGTATCAAATACTTCCCAGCAGAATCAGGCCGGTGCACCGCTTGACTGGAATAAGAAGTCAAACTTCTTTTTCGCCGGAGCAGATGTGTTTAACAAAACCCGCGTGAAAACCGACGGCAATTTTACCGATTATAAAGCAAGCATCAGGCTTCAGCAGTGGAACGAGGACGAAGATGCACGATATACATTCGTGGCAACTTCGGTCACGGGAGGTACATTTACCATGGCAAATGCGAGTGCGTCGTCGTCCAACGCCCATGGCCCGCTTCTCACTTTCACCCTCCCGGCTACGGGTAACGATCTGGCCACTCCTCTCGACTATACCGCTCAGCCCGATGCGCTTATCGCAGCAACGTTTGACCATCAGAAGGCCGACGGCCGGGTGCCTGTATCGTTTGCCCACATCATGGTGGGACTGCGATTCAAGTTTCACAATCACACCGACAATAAAGATCTCGTGGTGAAAAAAGTGACCTTCGCGGGGGAATTTTATAAGGAGACCGTGATTGATTTCTCTCCCGACAATCCTGATTTCACGGTCGATGCTTCAAAAACCTATAAAGGTACATTCACTCTTCTTTCCTCAGAGCAGACCATTTTGCCCGGTACAGCCGACATGATGGGTACCGACAGTCATCCTGTCACGCTCCTCCTGCTTCCCAACCGCCACCCGGTGCTGAACCCCGACGGACAGCATGACAAGGAACTCGTGCTCGGCAACAGCAAGACCATCACTATCGATTACCGCATAGGCGATAAGGAAAATACCTATACGCTCAGTAACTTTGAACTTAACTATATACCTCAGGAAAATTCACTGCACACTGCTCATTTCAATTTCGTAGGCGATGAGTTTGTGGTGATGTTTCAGGCCAATAACGATACCCAGTGGGGTAGCGGCTCAGATACTGAAGTTGATATAAAGTAAACCGATCTATGAATATGAAATATACTGCAAGTAACTATATACGCCGCGTGCTTCCGGTGGCTATGGGATGCCTGATGGCAGCGGCGCTCGGGTCGTGTGCCGATGAGGCTCTTATGGACGAATCCCTTGCGGAAGGTCAGCCCGATTGCATCACGTTCCGCTGTACCGATATGGTCGAGGTATACAAGGGTATCAATAACCATGCCTCGCGTGCCGATCTGTCGAAAAACCGTGAGGAAAAGGAGATCAAGACACTTCATGTGTTTTTCTTCGATCAGGAGTCAGGCGACCTGCTCACTTCCAACTCCTATGCCAATTTCCCGGCTTATCAGAAGGTGACCGATATGTCGCTCATAAAGGTACCTACCGGCGAAGGCATCGACAATCTGTTCGGGAGCACCGAGCAGGACAAGAAGGTGCACATAGTGGCAATCGCCAACATCCATGCCACCGATGCCGCCGAGAATGCCGAGGATGATGCCAATAAATTCTGTACGCCTTATAGTCCCGAAGGTGAGATTCGCCGTAGGGGTCGCGAGGCTACCGGTGAGCGTTACATGATCACTAATATCGCCGATCTCAAGGAGTGGGTGTATTACCCGCGTGTGCGCATGGACAAAGGTGCCGCCAATGATATTTCACGCCTCCCGTCGTCGGGTATGCCCATGATAGGCGAGCTCGAAAATGTAAATCTTTCGGCAAAGCCCGCCGGCGATCAGTACATCGTCAATCTCCGCGCGCTTATGGCGAAAATCAACGTGTCGGTAAAGCTTGAGCCGAAGCAGTCGGCCGGTGACTTCCCCATTCTCAAGATTACGGAATACGGTGTGAGAAACATGCCCGTGGCCGTGCCTTTCTATATGCCCGACGGGGAAGTGAAGTCAGGAAAGACCGCTAAAAAGCCCGAATCGTTTGCGGAATATGTTGATATATATAACGTGACCGACGCGCCGATGTATCACAACGATGAAACCGTCTGCCCCGAAGATCGCGAATTTAACCCTGCCGACAAGGATTTCAATCAGGGTGTGCATGAATATACCACCACTGCCGGACTCCCCGTGACTATCAACAAGGATTCCGAGCCGGTGCTCTTCTCTTATTACACTTATGAGAACATCAATCTCCCCAACTACAGCGCCCTGCGACCCAACGGCGAATTTGATGACCTGGACGCTTTTACTCAGTCGGGCAGCACGTTTACATTCAATCGGCCTTCCGGCATAAGTGAAAAAGACAATCTCCAGCGCTGGAAACCCACCATCGCTTACGAGAATTGCGCATCTGCTCTTATACTCAAAGGTGAATACACCACTGATCAGGAGCTCACCTATAAGGCTCAGTTCACCATCTATATCGGTGGCGATACGAGCAACGATATAAGTCAGATCACCACTGACCCCGAAGCCAATTACCGCAACTTCAAGGTCAAGCGCAACCATCAGTATAATAATAATATCGTGATACGCGGCCTTGATTATGTGCGCAACTCGTCTGACCGCGTGTACACTTTCGACGGTCGTGTCAACGTGGTGAGCGACAACCCGCTTTATCTTTCCATCGTCAACGAGCGCATGGTCGACGCACATGCCACGGCTCTTCCCATGGACATCTGGATTTCCAATACCGATGAAGCCACCATTGTGGGTGATATTAACTTTGAAGTTGAGAATCATAATACCGTCAATTGGGTGCGCATGGAATTCGTTGATGCCGAAACCATGAAAGAAGGTCGCGATACCAACGGTGACGGTGTACTTGATCCCTATGCTCCCGGCACGGGCGCAAGACCTTACTTCACTTATAATCTTCTCGACGAACTCAGTGATAAATATATCATGAAAGTTCCTGCCGCCACAGGCAACCGCTCGCGCATTTATTTCTATATCGATGAGAACGTTCCGAAGTCAAACACGCCTGCCGATTATGGTACCCGCACGGCCACCATTAAAATCAACTATGACGTGCGGCTCTCTGACGGCAAAATAGAGTCCCGCGGCCGTACACTCGACATCGATCAGGCAGCACTTGTAAAAGTTGAGGGTACGCATAGTAGTAATCATAGTGTACCTGTCACATGGATGGAATACTACGAGGAATATCTTGAACATTCTGACCCTCTCGACCGTCACGAGCAACCGGGCGAATTATATACCGGACTTCACTGGGGTCTTGATGGCGTAAACGTTAACCATACTAATTATGATGGTGAGGGAACCGGCCGTGGTACTCATCAGATTTATTATAAGCAAAACGCATTTTTGATGACTCAATGGGCAATAGCAAGAGGTGAATCGATGTCATCGGTTAAAATCTTCAATGATAAAGCTCCTTCTTCTGCTTTCCATTATTGCTATGGAAAAAATAAGCGTAATAATGATGGTACTGGTAACGTTTGGTTGGATACATCAGGTAATGGTACTCGTGGATGGTATATGCCTGGTATCCGTGAACTTGAGCTGGCTCTAATCACTTATTATGAGACTTTTACAGACTTCAAAGGTGCCGATAACTATTATTGGTCATGTGCACCGCATGCTACATCATTACTTAGCGGATCACGAGATAGAAATTATCAATACGCCCGAGCAACGAAAGTAGATTTGGATAATCCTGAACTATATGTTTCAAGTAATACTCTCGGCCAAGGTGGTTCTAAGCCGCGAGTTGGAGAAGGTAGTTATCTCCGCATCCGTGCATTCTATCGTGTAGACTAAGAAAAACACACAATATACATGTAT
>JAIDSW010000271.1 GCA_029061025.1 Duncaniella sp. | reverse complement strand
CTATGCGTCGGCAGCGGCAGATGTGTAGAAGAGCCAGCTTCGAGCTCATGGCGCACTTCCTCCTCGACTTCGGGCTGATTCATCTCCAGCAGGCGCACGAATTTCAGCTGCGCCGGCGACAGAGTCTGGTGCAGCCGTTGGGTGAGATCCTGGCGTAGAGATGTTTTCTGAGCCATATCAGATTTCTATCAGTGAGTCGTAGGGAAAGTCCTTGACAGCGCGCGTCCCTATTACCGAGTCCCACTTCATGGGCGAAATACCGTTACCGGGACGCTTTACGGTGATGTTTTCCTCGGTAAGAATCTCACCGGCCTTGATGTCACGTGCCGCAACGATACTCTTGCGGGCTACCTCGATATTGGGACGCTCGGCCTCGGCCACGGTCTTATTTCCGTCGCCCAGGGCAGTCTCCACATTTCTTACCGCCTTTACCATCTCGGCAAGGTCACTCGGAGTAAGCGAAGCGCGGTGGTCAGGACCGGGTAAATTACGGTCGAGCGTGAAATGCTTTTCTATTACCTTTGCGCCCATGGCTGCCGCAGCAACGGGAATCTCTATGCCGAGAGTGTGGTCGCTGTAGCCTACGGCACCACAACCGAGGCTCTCAAGCGCGTGCATGGCCCGGAGATTTACGTCGGTCATGGGAGTGGGGTACTGGGTGGTGCAGTGCAGGAGAGTGATGTCGCGGCGTGGTATGCCCCCTTTTTCAAGAACATCCACAGCCTGCTCCACCTCGTCGAGAGTTGACATGCCGGTCGACATTATCACCTTACCGCCTTTCGACGCGATTTTGCGCAGATAAGGAAGATTGGTGATTTCGCCCGAGGGGATTTTCCAGAAATCCTGACCGATTTCAGCCAGAGTATCGATGCTTACAAGGTCAAAAGGCGTGCTCATGAAACCTATCCCTTCCTCGCGGCACAATGCGGCAAGTTCGGTGTATGCCGATAGCGGAAGATGGATGGCACGGCACATGTCGAGCTGGCTCTCCTCGCTGCCTGTGGTCTCTTTCTGATACTCGGCTTTAGGGGCAAGCGATGAAATTACGAGCTCGGGTACGGC
>JAIDSW010000270.1 GCA_029061025.1 Duncaniella sp. | reverse complement strand
CCCTACCCTGCTGGAGTGGCGCGAAGAGGTGTTACGATGTGTATTTGACTTGGAGCCGGATAAAAAGTTGCTTGACGCAAACAGAGTTTATTATCGAGAGCATATAGCTGACGGAACGCATGTTGCGATTATTGCAGAAAATGACGGTGAACAGTGCGGCTGTGGCGGCGTGTGTTTCTCCGACGAGCTGCCATCACCTGATAATCCTACGGGACGGTGCGGATATATAATGAATGTATATGTACGTCCAGTTTTCCGCAGGCAAGGTATCGCCTATAAGATAGTTTCGAGACTCATTGAAGAAGCAAAAAATCATGATTGCATAAAGATATATCTGGAAAGTACGCATGACGGCCGGCCGGTATATGCTTCGTCTGGCTTTAAAGAAATGAATGACATGATGAAATACGACCCGAATTATGAAAACGATTGAAATAGATAATCTGCATTGCTTATGCAGCTCAGTAAATGACTCAGGCTCGATTGCCTACATACTGTATCCTATGGACATGCTCAACGATTGGGCCGAGGTAGCAGCGGAGAAATACAATGTGACCACTGTGGTAATAACCGGAATGGACTGGCAGAACGTTTTCAGCCCTTGGCCTGAAAAAGGAGTCCCTGCCGGCGATCCGGACTTCAAAGGGCAGTCGCCACAATTTCTTTCCCTGATGCAGAATCGAATTATTCCATTAGTAGAAGCAGATTTGGGTATTAATAATGTAAAGCGCGCTCTGGTAGGTGTATCCATGTCGGGCTTGTTCGCCTTATGGCAGTGGATGGAGTGTGATACCTTCGATAATATAGCTTCGCTTTCAGGATCATTCTGGTACAAAGGATTTATAGAGTGGATGAAAAAGATCAGTATTCCTCATAAATGTGGTAAAGGTTTTTTCCTGCTCGGCGATCAGGAGGCCAAGACGAAGGTGAAGGCGTTTCAGTCGGTTGCGAAAGATACGGAAGAAATCATCGGTTTATTACGAAATGCAGGAATTGATGTGGAATTCAAGAGCGTGACGGGAAATCATTTTACCGACCCGATTCCCCGGTTGAATGCCGCTTTTGAAGCCCTGTATAAGTG
>JAIDSW010000027.1 GCA_029061025.1 Duncaniella sp. | reverse complement strand
TCATCATTTCGACGTACATAATTACATAATAAATAATACATTTGCCTCCCGCAGCGAATTTTTTTCAATAATTATTTTTCAGCGGCTTCCACATCGTGCATTAATCCCCGCATTAATTATAAAAAATTTGGAAAATCACGCGGGGTTTGCTACCTTTGTGCAACAATGAGCGAAGATAAGTCAAGAGCCAAAGCCGCCGAAGCGTTTGCGCAATATATCGCCGCAAGGCAGTTGCGCGACACCCCCGAGCGACGCACGATTCTCGACACTATTTTTGACTTCAACGGGCATTTCACCATCGAGGAGCTGGCCGATCGCCTTGCCCGCAGCGACTTCCGCGTAGCAAGGTCTACGATCTATGCCAACATGGAGCTGATGGTCGACTGCGGCATAGTGCGAAGCCATCACCTGCGTGGTGGCGCCGTGCAATACGAGCGCCGCATAGGCACCGGACAGCACTTCCACTGCATATGCTCCCGCTGCGGACGCATCCGGCAGATACGAGAGCCTGAGATAGCACGCATGCTCAACTACAGGCGCTATCCGTCGTTTACGGTGACCGATATTGAAGTCTATGTATATGGCTTGTGCCATAAGTGTCGCAAAGCTCTTGCTGATCCCCGCCCGGCGGCAAACAAGAAATAAACACCAATATATCACATATATAAAAATTTGACATGAAAGTAGATGTACTGCTCGGCCTCCAGTGGGGCGACGAAGGTAAAGGTAAGGTAGTCGACGTGCTGACTCCCCGATATGATGCTGTTGCCCGATTCCAGGGTGGTCCGAACGCCGGTCACACTCTCGAGTTTGAAGGCAAGAAATATGTGCTCCGATCCATTCCTTCAGGCGTGTTCCGCGAGGGGCAGGTCAATATAATAGGCAACGGCGTGGTGCTCGACCCCGTGCTCTTCCGCGAGGAAGCTGAAGCGCTCGAGAAGAGCGGAGTGGATCTGCGAGGCAATCTCCGTATATCCAAGAAAGTCCACCTCATCGCTCCTACTCACCGCCTGCTTGACGCCGCCAACGAGAAAGCCAAAGGCGGAAAGAAAATCGGCACTACCGGAAAGGGCATCGGCCCCACGTATACCGACAAGATTTCGCGCAACGGTATCCGTCTGGGCGACATCTACCACAACTTCGACGAGAAATATTCAGCCCTGCGCGACCGCCATCTCGAGCAGCTCCGGCAGCTCGGCGCCGAGCCCGAAGGGCTGCCCGAACTCGAGAAGAAATGGATGGACGCAATCGAATATCTGCGCGGTTTCGAGATCATCGACTCTGAATTTGAAATCGACAAGCTGCTCAAGGAAGGCAAGAGCGTACTTTGCGAGGGTGCACAGGGCACTCTGCTCGATATTGACTTCGGCTCCTATCCTTTTGTCACCAGCTCCAATACCATATGTGCCGGTGCATGCTCCGGACTGGGTGTAGCTCCCGGCAAGATAGGCGAGGTCTACGGTATATTCAAGGCTTATTGCACCCGCGTGGGTTCAGGTCCATTCCCCACCGAGCTTTTCGACGAGACCGGCAAGACCATCCGCGACCTCGGCCATGAATACGGAGCTGTGACCGGACGCGAGCGCCGCTGCGGCTGGATCGATCTCGTGGCTCTCCGCTATGCAATCATGATCAACGGTGTGACACAGCTCATCATGATGAAGAGCGACGTGCTCGACGGCTTCGATGAAATCAAGGCTTGCGTGGCCTACCGCATCAACGGCGAGGAAACACGTCAGTTCCCCTACTCTATCGAGGAAGATATAGAGCCGGTATACGTGACGCTTCCCGGATGGAAGACCGACATGACCCGCTTCACCTCCGAAGATCAGTTCCCCAAGGAGTTCAAAGACTATATCGCATTCCTCGAGAAGGAGCTTGACACTCCCATCACCATCGTATCGATCGGTCCTGACCGTGACCAGACCATCATACGTCAGAATCACAAATAAACATCTTACCCTTAAATCTAAATACCATGGCTAAAGTCAAACCTTTCCGCGGCGTGCGCCCTCCACGCCACTTAGTCACTCAGGTGGCATCACGCCCCTACGATGTGCTCAATTCTGAAGAAGCCCGCACCGAGGCCGACGGCAATCCCATGTCGCTCTATCACATCATCAAGCCCGAAATCGATTTCGAGCCGGGTACCGATGAGCACGATGAGCGCGTCTACGACAAGGCCGTAGAGAATTTCCGTGCTTTTCAGGACAACGGTTGGCTCGTGGCTGATGACCAAGACCATTACTACATCTATGCCCAGACCATGAACGGCCGCACTCAATACGGCATCGTCGTCGCTGCCAATGTGGCCGATTATATGGAAGGTCGCATCAAGAAGCACGAACTCACCCGCCGCGACAAGGAGGAGGACCGCATGAGGCACGTGCGTATCAACAATGCCAACATAGAGCCCGTATTTTTCGCTTTTCCCGACAATGAAGCGCTCGAAAAAATAATCAAGGACGTCACCGCCGGAGAGCCTGAATATGACTTCACCGCCCCCGACGGCTTCGGCCATCACTTCTGGGTAGTGGAAGATCCCGCTCAGATCGATGCTATCACCAAGGCTTTCGATGCTATACCGTCGCTGTATATCGCCGACGGTCACCACCGCTCGGCGGCCGCCGCACTTGTTGGTCACGAGAAAGCGACCAACAATCCCGACCACCGCGGCGACGAGGAATATAACTATTTCCTTGCAGTAGCATTCCCCGCCTCGCATCTCAATATCATCGACTACAACCGCGTGGTGCGTGACCTCAACGGTCTTACGCCCGACGAATTCCTTGCCCGTCTTGAGGAGAATTTCATTGTTGAGCCCAAGGGTAAAGAAGAATATCGCCCCACCGCTCTTCACAACTTCTCGCTTTATCTCGGCGGCAAGTGGTATTCGCTCACCGCTCGCCCCGGCACATATGACGATAACGATCCTATAGGCGTGCTCGACGTAACGATTTCTTCTGACCTGATTCTCCGCGACATTCTCGGTATCACCGACCTGCGCAGCGACAAGCGCATCGACTTCGTGGGCGGTATCCGCGGTCTTGGCGAACTCAAGCGCCGCGTGGATTCGGGTGAGATGAAAGTGGCTCTCGCCCTCTATCCCGTGTCGATGAAGCAGCTCATGGATATTGCCGACTCAGGCAACATCATGCCCCCGAAAACCACCTGGTTTGAGCCCAAGCTGCGTTCCGGTCTGGTAATCCACAAACTTGACTGATCATAAAAAACGATCTTTTTTTGAAAAATCGACCCCGCACGGTGAACCATGCGGGGTCTTTTATTGTTATGAGTATATAGATGATTCTTCAACAACTATTTTTACTTTTATGAGAACTACCCGACTCTTCACCGCCATCGCATCAATGATTCTTATCATGACCTCAGCCGCCACAGCCGGCGCCCGCGATCTTGACAAAAATATTCCTGCCCTCGACGCTTCGGCGATAGTCACTCCCCCGGCGTTTCCCGGCGGCGAAGAGTCCATGATGTCAAGCATTATCGACAATCTCACCACATTCCCCCTCTCGGCCGGCGAAGCCCGTGCCGACGTGATGATAAGCTGCACCGTAAGCCGCGACGGCAAAGTCGAGAGTGTGAAAGTGGAAGGCGAAGCCTCACCCCGCATGTCGGCCCGCGTAAAAAAAGCCGTAGAGCGACTACCCCGCTTCGAGCCCGCCTCCATCTCAGGCCGCGCGGTTGATTATCACCTCAACTTCCCCCTCCTCATCTCAAGCACTGAAGAATAATAAAAACACATAAATATTTTAGCAATAAGACCTCGGCGGCGATGAACCCACCTCATCGCCGCCGATATTTTTTTCTTTAATCACAATCTATTTGCGCCGTTGACGCGATTAATCGCGTCGCCCTTATCAAATACCGGACGGCAGCCGGGTATCAGAAGATACGCAGCTGCCGGGCAGAATATTTTTGTGAGATCGGTTATCAGAAATCGGCGTGGCCGAATTTTCTTATTTTTTAATTGTAATTTTCATTATAGCGCCAACCATTCCCTCGTATTTTACCGTTTTATTGTCAGGACTTAGAGTAGCAACTTTTTTCCCATTAATTAGAATATCGTTGCCTTGTATACTCCAACGGCCTGTGATGTGCTTACTAATTTTTTCGCACGCACCTAAAAGTTGCATTGCTTTAGGACGACTTAAATTGCCTGCTTTTTTAGATGGCACTGCAACTACGGCAAAAGCCCCTTCTCCATCAGACTGTAATGCTAAAGCTACTTCACCGTCAATATAGGTATGATCAAGATTGAAAAGCATTGCTAATACCTCATCACCTTCTTTGGATCCCTGTATAGGACCGGAAAAAAGTATCTCCTTACAATTCCATTTTGATTTAAGTATTTCTGCCAATTTCAATTCCTCGTATTCAGCCTCTAATTTCTGTGCATTACGTTTTTGCTGCTGCAACTTAACATATGCCTCAGAATTTTTCCCACTTATTACATCTTCTATTAAGTCGTTATCAATCTTATCTTCTTCCAGGCGAGAACGCATAATATCTTCAGTTATACCATTGACTATTCTCTTGTTACCACTTGATGTGAATAAGGTTCCTGTCTTCGGAATAATTGAATTATATGTAAAAGACTGAGAAACTGGAAGCATTGGATCCATTAACGATCCTTTATAATGTATGGAATCATTTAAATAAATTGAAACCTGCTTATCATTACCAATTATCTTAGTTTTACTATCTTCGATAATTCTCGTACCACTCCATGTTTTGTTAGGCAAAATTTTAAAATAAACTTTATTTTTCAATGGAGTATATTCATAATTAAAAAATCTATGTGAACCGCAGTCATAAATGGCGTCATTAAACTCATAGAATATCGGACTATTCAATTTTAATTTACCACCATTAAGATAAAATCCCACCCATACATTATTAACAGTATGCCAGTATTCTGCAATATTTTCCGGAATAGGGAATTTTTTTGTGATAACAATGATTTCATTGTCCCCTGTCTTATTTCCATCAGGCATTATTGGGTCTGAAATCCAATTCATTTTCCACTTCTTATCACAAATTGAAAGAGCTATATTTAGATCTATAAATGTATATTCAGTCGAATCGTTTAAAAAAGACACATTTGAGAAATCAAAGTCGAAAGCTTCAACTTTTCCTATTTTTCCCTGAGTTTCAAATTTTATAGGATTAATACCTATAGTTTTAATGGATGGAAGCAAATTAGATGTTATTTCGGCTTTAAATATGTTATTTCCTTGAAATTTCCCTGAAATAACAGCTACTCTCTCTAAATTATTAGTTGGAGAAAGAAACACTATACAGCCATCGCCAACTGGTTGTTCATTTACTACTTCCCCTTCATAGTAAACAAATTTACCATATTTAATCTTTTCCGATTTTGCTTCTGCTAATCCGATAAATAATAGAATTGTTGTAATAAACAAAAAGAGACGCTCTTTCATTTTTCTAAAAATTCAATGCCTCCAGACTCCCTAATTCGGCGGTTTGATATATCTACAAGAAAAGAGGGGAATTCATCGCACCTCTATCATAGTTGGAACAGGCCCGCCAAGGCCTACAGACTGAATGATATATGAGGGTAGAATAAACTGCCCCTCTGAGTTGTGTATGCTAATGTACGGCACCATAAGCCGTAACTATAGATACGACAAAACAGAAAGAGCGTCTAATCTCACTCTATCTCAGTCTGTGTATTGAATTGGCGGTTCGTTCCAACTGAGAAAGAAAGCTTGACACTTTTCTTATCCGACGGTATTTCTCCTCCATCGAACAATGCAAAGATAATCAAAATTTCTGATAAGCACTAATTAATCATCCACAATTTATCTTACTGATTTTTTTATATTAACGTGAGTTCGATGAAAATTAAGTAATTGAAAATTTGGTGATTAGCGATAAAAGTATTAAATTTATAGTGCTAAA
>JAIDSW010000269.1 GCA_029061025.1 Duncaniella sp. | reverse complement strand
TCCGCATCACTTCTCGCCCTTATTCTCGCGGCCGTATTCGGGCTTCAGGCTCAGATTCCCGCCGGTTACTATGACCGCCTCAACGGCAAGTGTGGCGCCGAACTGAAAAATGCCGCCTTCGAGATCATCAATCCTCACACGGAAATATCATCGTACAGCGACCTGCCGCGATATTTCCAGGTCACCGACGTGTATCCCGAATCAATGAGATGGTGGGACATGTACTCCAATATCGAACTCTACGCCCCGAGTTTCCGAGGCCTCAACCGTGAGCACTCATTTCCCAAAAGCTGGTGGGGCGGAAACACCGACATTCCCGCCTATATTGACCTCAACCACCTCTACCCCTCGGAAGCGGCAGCCAATCAGGCCAAGAGCAACTATCCGCTCGGCATGGTGGCCAAAGCTTCGTTCAACAATGGTCTGGTCAAGGTAGGCAGCCCCGTAAGCGGTCAGGGCGGCGGCGCGTCAAAGGTGTTCGAGCCTGCCGACGAGTATAAAGGCGACTTCGCCCGCACCTACTTCTACATGGCCACATGCTATCAGAATCTCACGTGGAAATATACCTTCATGGTGCAGAACGACCTCTACCCCACGCTCACGCCCTGGGCCATGAACCTGCTCCTGGAATGGGCTCAGAACGACCCTGTGAGCGAAAAAGAGGTGATGCGCAACGAGCATGTCTACATGTATCAGAACAACCGCAACCCGTTTATCGACTTTCCCGAGCTGGCCAATCACATATGGGGCAACAAAAAGACCGAGCCGTTTAAGATCGACGAGACTCCCCAGCCCGGCGACGTGCCGGTGCTCATAACTCCCGTCCAGGACATGAGCCTCGATTTCGGCGAGGTGGCACTGGGAAAATCAGCCACCGTGAAGCTGCTTTTCCACGGGCAGAATCTCACCAAGGATCTCTCGGTAGTGGTGGCAGGAGCTGACAGGACACTTTTCGTGCCCGAGTCGCGCACGGTGTCTCACCGTCTCGCCAACTCATCTACCGGAACATACCTCGACATCACCTATACCCCCACCGCCACCGGCGAACACACGGCCACGCTCAATGTATATGACGGCGACCTTGCCGGAACGGGCATATACGTGTATCTCCGCGGCACGTGTGCCGACGTACCCTCACTCAGCCCCGTGGTGGCGCTACCGCCTCAGGATGTCACCGCCGACAGCTATGTTGCGTCGTGGGAAGTGCCTTACGGTGAGGTGATCGACTACTACGTGCTCACCCGCACCCGCTACATAGGCGGAGCCACGGTGACCGAGGAAATGGAATGTGAGGAAAACTTCGCCACGGTGACAGGATTTGCCGACAGCGACCAGGAGACCTACTCGGTGCAGAGCGTGCGCCTGGGCTATCGCTCACCCGAGTCCAACCTTATATTCGTCACCCACTCGGGACTTTCGACCGTGGGCGAGGACATGCCTCTTGCCGCCGAAACTCCCGGCAACTGCACGGTGCGCTTCACTTGCGCCGGAATTCACACCGACGCCCGCATCTACGACCTCACCGGACGCCTCTTCACCTCGCTCCCCGAGGTGACCGACGGCATGGAGATACAGCTCCCCGCAGGTATTTATTTCATAGTCACTTCCGCCCACTCCGCCCCGCTCCGCGTAGTAGTGCGCTGACACCGGCGACGGGCAATATTTATACTTTCCTGAGCGTTACAATATAGATGAAACTCAGGCTATGGACAATCCTTATTATAGTGCTGAGCGTGGCCGCGGCCACGCTCACATCCTGTTCGCCCAAAAAGAACACCGCCGCCACGCGCCGCTATCAGGCTTTCATCACCCGCTACAACATCTACTACAACGGCGACGAGCACTATAAGGAGACCCTCAAGGAGATGGAGAAAAACTATGAGGACGACTACTCGCGCACTCTTTTCGTGCACCCCGCCGAGGCTCGCGGCGACGAGAAGGCGCCACAGCCCTCAGGCTCATTCAAGCGCTCGATAGAGAAGGCTCAGAAAGCCATCCAGCTCCGCAGCATCAAGAAGCGCCCCGCGCGCAAGGCCGGAAAGGGCAACGATCCGGCCTACAAGGAGTGGCTGAAACGCGACGAGTATAATCCATTCCTCCACAATGCGTGGCTCATGATGGGCCGCAGCCAGTTTCTCGACGGTGATTTCCTGGGAGCGGCATCGACGTTCTACTACATCGCCAAGCACTTCAAGTGGCTTCCGGCCACCGTCACCGAGGCTCAGCTGTGGCAGGCTCGCAGCTATTGCGCGCTCGACTGGCTATTTGAGGCCGAGACCATTCTCACCCGCGTGAAGCCCGACGATCTCACCTCGTCGAAGCTCAAGAATCTCTACAACATCACTTACGCCGACTACTATATCCGCTCCCGCGCTCCCGAAAAGGCTATACCGTATCTCACCGAGGCTATCCGCTACGCTTCGGGGAGCCAGAAAACGCGCCTGTATTTCTTGCTCGGGCAGCTTTACGAGGAGACGGGGCAACCCGGGCAGGCCTACAAGGCATTTGACAAAGCCGGTTCAAGCTCGGCGGCAGGCTACCGCACCAAATTCAACGCCCGCATAAAGCAGAGCGAGGTGTATCAGGGCGACGACATCACTCCCGAGGTAAAGGCTCTGCGCCGCATGACCCGCTATGACCGCAACAAGGAGTATCTCGACCAGATATATTATGCGATAGGCAATCTCTACCTGTCGCGCGGCGACACGGCTCAGGCGATTTCCAACTATGAGCTTGCAGCCGCCAAGTCGACCCGCAACGGCATCGACAAGGCCATGGCGCAGGTAAAGCTCGGCAATCTGTACTACGACCGGGGGCGCTACGACCTCGCGCAACCGTGTCTGTCGGAGGCCGTGCCGCAGCTGCCCGAGACATATCCCGGATACAAGACATTGCGCCGCCGCAGCGATGTGCTCGACGAGCTTGCCATATACTCGCAAAACGTTGAGCTCAACGACTCGCTTCTGCGCCTGTCGGCCATGTCGCCCGAGGAGCAGCTGAAAGTGGTCAACCGCATCATCGACGAGCTCAAGAAAAAAGAGAAGGAGATGGAAGACGAGGCCCGACGCGAGGAATACATTGCTCAGCAGGCTGCCGCCGGCAACTCGTTGCAGGGCAACAATGCGCCGTCGTCGTTCACGCTCAACACCGATAAATCATGGTATTTCTACAATACCGCCACCCGCAATGCCGGCCGCACCGAGTTCCAGAAGCGATGGGGCAGCCGCAAGCTCGAGGACAACTGGCGCCGCCGCGACAAGTCGTCGTTCTCGCTCGACGAGTTTCCCGACGACGAGGAGGGTGAGAGCAGTGCCGACGAGGAACCCGACGAGCGCAACGATGACGAGAAGGCCGAAGCCGCCCGCCGCGAAAGCGACCCGCATTATCCGGAATATTACCTTAAACAGATTCCCGCCACCGACGCTGACCGCGCCGTGGCCAACGACGTGATCCAGGAAGGTCTCTACAACATGGGTATCATACTCAAGGACAAGCTCGAGGATTTCGACGCCGCCACGGGTGAGTTCGGCAAGCTCATGGGTCGTTATCCCGACAATGTGTACCGTCTCGAAGTATATTACAACCTGTATCTGATGAACATGCGGCGCGGCAACACGGCCGAGGCCGAGAAATACCGCCGGCTGCTCATCGACGAGTTCCCCGAGTCGAAATATGCCGTGGCGCTCGCCGACCCCAACTATTTCGACAACATCCGCCGCATGGACCAGATTCAGGCGCAACTCTACGAGCAGGCCTATGCCGATTATCTCGACAACAACAACGCCGCCGTTCACCGTGCCTAC
>JAIDSW010000268.1 GCA_029061025.1 Duncaniella sp. | reverse complement strand
AGCGTGTACCGAATCATCCTTCAGGAAAAATACGGCATCGAGGTATCGGGACAAAATCTGGGTGTGTTTCATCCCGCCAATCCGCAATTTTACGTGATGCCCGTCCCGTTCATGCGCTCCGAAGCCCTCTCCCTCATGCAATCCCACCCTAACCCCTAAAACCTAAAACCTCATCCCTAAAACCTAAAACATATGAAACAATTCATCCTCTCTCTGCTCCTCATCGTCACTACAGCCGTAGCATGGGCCGAATATCCCCGCCCCTCACAGGCAATGAACGGCAAATACGGTTACTACAGCACTACCGGAAATGTCGAGATACGTCCGCGTTTTGACAATGCGCTCGACTTCCGCGAAGGTTTCGCGCCCGTGGAGATTCGCGGCAAGTGGGGTTTCATCAACCTGCAGGGCCGCATGATAGCAAAATGCCAGTATCAGGAAGTGCGCAACTTCAATTACGGTTATGCCGTGGTGTGCAAGGACAACAAATGGGGTGTGATCGACACTGACGGCAAAGAAGTGGTACCCTGCGTGTTCGACAATATCGGCGAGCTCTCCGATGTAATCTCGGTGGTAAAGAAATACACTCCAGTCGTTGGCGACAAGGCTCTTGAGCTTCAGCAACAGCAGGATTCGATAGCCGCAGCTCAGAAATAAAAAAATTTCGGCAGGGAGTGTAACTATTTCCTGCTGCCTGCGTCTAATTTATCAGCAAAATCAAATATCCAAATCAAATAATCACTTTTAACCAGTCATGAACATCCGCAAGAAACTGACAGCCCTCGTGCTGCTCGTCATGATGATCATCCCTGCCGTCAAGGCCCAGATGATGCCGGAGCTTCCTGTAGATCCCGATGTAAAAATCGGCAAGCTCCCCAACGGACTCACTTATTACATCCGCCACAACGAATACCCCAAGGGTCAGGCTGATTTCTACATCGCTCAGAATGTAGGCTCGATTCTCGAAGAAGACAACCAGCGCGGTCTGGCTCACTTCCTTGAGCACATGTGCTTCAACGGCACCACCCACTTCCCCGGCAGCTCGCTCCGCGACTGGCTCGAGACCGTGGGCGTGAAATTCGGCCGCAACCTCAACGCTTACACCGGTGTTGACGAGACCGTCTACAATATCAGCAATGTACCCGTAGCCCGCAAGTCGGTTCAGGATTCCTGTCTGCTTATCCTCCACGACTGGGCCAACGACCTCCTTCTCCTCCCCGAGGAAATCGACAAGGAGCGCGGTGTGATCCACGAAGAGTGGCGCACCAACAACGTAGGCCAGATGCGTATCGTCGAGCGCGTGCTCCCCGAGATGTATCCCGGCTCAAAATACGGCTACCGTCTGCCTATCGGCACCATGGAAGTAGTCGACAATTTCCCCTATCAGGCACTTCGCGACTACTATGAGAAATGGTATCGTCCCGATCAGCAGGCCGTGATAGTAGTGGGAGACATCGACGTTGACTACATCGAAGGCAAGATCAAGGAAATGTTTGCCGACATCGAGATGCCCGAGAATCCCGCCGAGCGCATCTATGAGGCCGTACCCGACCACAAAGGCACCATTTACGTATCAGGTTCCGACCCCGAGCAGCAGATGCTCATGGCTCAGATGTTCTTCCTTTCCGACCCCATGCCCAAGGAAATGAAAAACACTATGGCCTTCTATCTCCAGCACTATGTTAATCGCATGATCGCCATGATGCTTAACCAGCGTCTCTCTGACATCACCTCTACTCCCGACGCACCCTTCGCCTATGCCGGATGCGGCTTCAGCGACTACTTCCTGTCAAAGACCAAGAATGCCTTCACGCTCACCGTGGTCGCTAAGGAAAATTCTATTGATCCCGCACTTGAGGCTGCTTATCGCGAAACTCTCCGCGCTGCCCGCAACGGTTTCACTCAGACTGAATATGACCGTGCCCGCGATGAATTTGTTTCGCAGATCGAAAAGCAGTTCAACAACCGCGCCACCCGCGAAAACGAGGAATTCGTGAAGAGCTATGTAAATAACTTCACCGACAAAAATCCTATTCCCGGCATCGAGACCGAATTTGACCTCTACAAGCAGATCGCCTACAATATTCCGCTGGAGATGATCAATCAGGTAATGGCTGAAACAGTGACACCCGACAACCGAGTTATCCTCGCCCTCGCCCCCGAGAAGGAAGGCATCGTATTCCCCACCAAGGAAGCCATGGCAGCCGTGATCAACGCTGTTGATGCCGAAAGCATCGAGGCATTTGTCGACAACGTTAAGTCCGAGCCTCTCATCCCCGCTCTCCCCGCTCCCGGCAAGGTTGTCGCCACCTCGACCGATGACCGCTTCGGCGCTACCGTATGGACTCTCTCCAACGGCGCCAAGGTAATCATCAAGACCACCAAGTTCAAGGAAGATGAAATCATGTTTGCCGCCGTGGCCAACGACGGTCTCCAGCGTCTCGGCAACGAATACGACGATGTGATCCTCCTTTTCAACGAAGACGGTAATGCCAACGGTCTCGGTGACTACACCAATTCCGACCTCAAGAAATACACTCAGGGCAAGCAGGCTATGGTTGCACTCACCCTGGGCAACTATGAGCGCCAGCTGAGCGGTATCACCACTCCCAAGGATCTCCCCACCCTCATGGAGCTCCTCTACATGACATTTACCAACTACAACTTCTCGGCCGACGAATACGCCGCAATCCAGAATTCCGAGATCAGCGCCCTCAAGCACCAGGAATCTGATCCTCAGACCGTATTCCTCGACAATCTCTACGGCGCCCTCTACGGCAACCACCGCCAGGCTCAGATGAAGGCAGCTGACGTGGAGAAAGCTGACAGACAGATGATGATCGACATGGTAAAGGCCATGACCGCCAATGCCGCCGACTATACTTTCGTGTTCGTGGGCAACGTTGATCTCGACGCTCTCCGTCCCCTCGTAGAGCAGTACATCGCTACGCTCCCCGCCGATGCTTCTACCGCCGTGACTACCCTCAATGTCACCAATCCCGCTTACATGCTCAAGGGCAACAACGGTGTAAAGACCTCCACTACCACAATGTCCACACCCCAGACCTGGGTGGCCGTAATCGAAAGCGGTAATATACCCTACGATACCAAAAATGCCCTCGTAGCTTCGATTGCCGGTCAGGTGCTCAGCAACCGTCTGCTCAAGACAGTGCGCGAGGAAATGGGAGCCGTCTACTCAATCGGTGCCCAGGGTGGCCTCGACTATAAGGGTGGCAACAATGCAGTGCTTCAGACCGTATTCCCCATGAAACCCGAAATGAAGCAGGAAGTTCTCGACTTCATCGCCGGCGAGTTCAAGGCTATGGAAACAACCGTGACACCCGACGAAATTGCTCCCGCCAAGGAATACATGGCCAAGAGCTTTGCCGAGAGTCTTGAGAAAAACGGCCCGTGGCTGTCGGCTATCTCGTCGTTCCAGCTCAACGGTGTGGATTCGTTCAACGAACGCGCAGCAGTGCTCGAGACTATCACCGTAGATGACATCATGGACTACATGCGCAAGCTCAACGCCCAGAATCAATATCAGGTAATCATCCTCGACCCCGCTGAATGAAACATATTGCAATAACTTCACTCATGATGCTCGTGGCATTATCCTCGCTTGCCGAGGATAATGTCACGGCTTCTGTTACGAGTGCCCGTGCCGGCAAAATGTCCAACGGGCTCGTGACCGCGACGATTGAATCGGGAGGTCGCATGACCGTGCTTAAGAATTCATCGTCCAACATCAATCTGCTCAGTTCCAACGGTATTTACTTCGACTATACAGCCGAGGTCAACAGAGCTCTGTCGGCCAATGAAGCCCGAGTGGTGAAACTCACCGACGATTATGCCGAAGTGCAGTATTCCAACACCACCGGCGACCTCCACATCACCCAGGGCTACATAATGCGCAAGGGGGTGAGCGGCGTCTACACTTACGTAATCGTCAAGGGTACCCCCACTTCGAGTGCCGTATCGGTGCGCGAAGCCCGCGTATGTACCCGCACCCAGCCCGCCTTCACATGGGGCTACGTCGACGATACCATGAAAGGACCCATGCCTACATGTGCGCAGATGGAAGTGGCCGAGAAATCCGAAAACACCATTCAGGATGCCACCTATCGCCTTGCCGACGGCTCGATCTACACCAAATACAACTGGGCTAATTTCATAGTCGACGACATGTTTCACGGCCTCGTGAGCACCGGCCGCAAGACGGGTATATGGAACATTACCGCAAGTCACGAGTGGCTCAACGGAGGACCGATGCGTCAGGAACTTACCGTACACTCCACAAGCAAGTCGCCCATAACCATACAGATGCTTCAGGGCGAGCACCTCGGTGGTGCCGCGCAGAGCTATGGCGACGGCGACGTGCAGATATTCGGCCCGTTTCTCATCTATGTAAACACAGGTGAGACACCCGAGGATATGGTGGCTGACGCCCGCGCCCGGGCTGCCGCCGAGATGGAGGAATGGCCTTATCAGTGGTTTGAAAACGAGTATTATCCTCTCGACCGCTCCACAGTAAAGGGTCGCATAAACTTCACCACAGGACAGTCGGCATCCGACATGCAGGTGGTGCTCTGTGAACCCGGAGCAGAAATCATCACTCAGGGTACCAAGTATATCTACTGGGGCAAGACTGATGCCGAGGGCAACTTCTCGATTCCTCATGTGCGTAAAGGCGAATATGCCGTGCATGTCTACGCCCTCGACGGCACCATTACCGAGGAGTTTGAGAAAATCGGCGTGACCGTTGACGATGCAGTTACCGATCTCGGAGTCCTCGATTTCTACCCCGAGACCTACGAGAATCTTCTGTGGAGCATAGGCGTGAGCGATCGTCTGTCCGACGGTTACGCTATCTCCAATCATCCCCGCGCCTATGGTCTGTGGAATGACGTACCCGCCAATCTCTCGTTCACTCCCGGCGTGAGCGATCCCGCCACCGACTGGTATTACGCCCAGTGCAAAAACGGCACGTGGACCGTAAGATTCAATCTCGACGAGGAATATGAAGGCGACGTGCATCTGACGGCATCAAGTGCCGGAGCTACCAACCGTCCCACCGTGACAGTAAAGGTCAACGATGAAAAGGTCGCTTCATGGTACTACGGCTACAACGACGCCTCGATCTACCGCAGCGCCACTCAGGCCGGTCGCCATGCCCTCAACTCGGTCACTTTCCCCGCCTCCAAGCTCCGCAAGGGTGAGAACACCGTAGCGTTTACCATGACCGGTATCAACAAAAACGGCGGCGTGATGTGGGATTGCATCAAGCTCGAAGCCGGCAACCGTGTGATAGCCGGCATCGATACCGTTACTGCCGACACCGCTGCGGGAACATATGAAATCTTCACTCCGGCCGGTGTCAGGGTGGCGACATCAAGTTCTCTCGAAGGTCTTGATCTGCCTGCCGGACTCTACATTTATCGCTGCGGCGACAAAGCCGGTAAAATAGTTTTATGACTGTAAACTAAACGGCGTTTTTCAACGTTTTAATTATAGGCTCGGGCGCGGGCGAAAGCTTTCCGCCCGGGTCTTTTTTTCTTACCGCAAAATCACTGAAAAATATCATACTTACTTTATGAAACTTACATTCAACGTAGATTACCGCACCAACTGGGGAGAATCGCTCTACCTCACGGGCAGCCCCGACGTGCTGGGTAACGGCGACGAAGCTCTTGCCGTGCCCATGACGCTCCATGGCGAGCAATCGTGGAAAGTGGAAGTAGACATTCCCGCTACGGTGCGCCGGTTTGACTATCACTATATCGTGCGTCACGACGACGGCACCGTCCGCCACGAATGGGGACACCCCCACGTGTTCACCCACAACGGCAATGTGCATCGTGCCGACATTATCGACCGCTGGCAGGATCAACCCTGGGACAAACCGTTTTATTCCACGGCAGTAGTAGAGAGTATCATGCGCCGCGAAAACCGCCGCGAGCCGGCCGTAGCCACTCCGGGCATGCTCACCCTCTCGGTTGACGCTCCTATGGTTCACCCCGATCAGGTAGTGGCGGTAAGCGGCAGCTGTGATGCGCTCGGCCGCTGGGACACTGAAAAAGTAGTGGTGATGAGCGACGCCGATTATCCCACATGGCGCGTAAATCTGCCCCTCGACAAGATGACCGGCCATGTAGAATATAAGTTTCTCCTCCTCAATACCCGCTCGGGTGAAATAGTGGCATGGGAAGGTCGTGATAACCGCGAGATGAATCTCACTCCCGCGTCGAAATCCACAGCTGTGGTCGATGCAGGCCAGCGACTCGTAAATCCCCTCGCTCCGTGGCGCGGCGCCGGTGTGGCTATTCCCGTGTTCTCACTCCGCAGCGACGATGATTTCGGAGTGGGTGACTTCTATGACCTCAAGCTTATGGTGGACTGGGCGGTTGCGACCGGGCAGAAATTCATCCAGCTCCTTCCCGTCAACGATACCACAATGACCGGAACGTGGACTGACTCATATCCCTATAATGCCAACTCCACTTTCGCGCTCCACCCCATGTATCTCCGCGTGGACGCCATGGGCTCTCTCGACAATCCCGAGCGCGAGCACTATTACCGCAATCTCCGCAACGAGCTCAATGATTTGCCTCAGGTAGACTATGAGCGCGTCAACAACGCAAAAACCGAATATGCACGCGAGCTGTTCGCCCTGCGTGGCAAAGAGACTCTCGAGAGCGACGATTTCAAGAAATTTGTGGAGAAAAATGCCTCGTGGCTCACTCCCTACGCAGCCTTCTGCGTACTTCGCGACCTGCACCACACTGCCGAAATGTCGCAGTGGGGCGAGTATGCCGAATATACTCCCGAGAAAGCCGAACGGGTAAAAGCCGAGCATGCCGATGATTTTAACTTCGTGCTCTATCAACAATATCATCTCGACCGCCAGATGCGTGAAGTGCATGAATATGCCCGCACCCACGGTGTCGCACTCAAGGGTGATATACCCATCGGCATATCCCGTACAAGTGTGGACGCTTGGATCAATCCGCGCCTGTTCAATCTCGACTGTCAGGCCGGTGCGCCCCCCGATGATTTCTCTATCCTCGGCCAGAACTGGGGATTCCCCACCTATAACTGGGACGAGATGGCTCGCGACGGCTTCAGCTGGTGGAAAGCACGCTTCCGTAAGATGGCCGAATATTTCGATGCCTACCGTATCGACCACGTGCTGGGATTCTTCAGGATATGGCAGATACCCATGAACGCTCTCCACGGATTGCTCGGTATCTTCAATCCCGCCCTCCCCTTCTCGCCCGACGAGCTGCGCTACAACTACGACTTCTGGATTGATGTAGATCTGCAGACCACCCCGTATATCATGGACTGGTTCCTCGGTGACTTCTTCGGCGAATATACCGAGGAAGCTCGCGAGCGTTTCCTCGTCGACGCCGGCTACGGCCGCTACCGCCTCAAAGAGGAATTCAACACCCAGCGTAAGGTTGCCGACTATTTCGCAGCCCTGGAGAAGGATGAGAAAAACACCCGTCTTTGCGACGCACTGCTGGGCCTTATCGACCAGGTGCTCTTTATCGAAGACCCATACGAAAAGGGCAAATATCATCCACGCATCGCGGCTCAGATGACCTACACTTACCGCTCGCTCAACGACTATGAGCGCTGGTGCTTCGACCGCCTCTACAATGACTTCTACTATCGCCGCCACAATGACTTCTGGTATGGTAAAGCCATGTGGAAACTCCCCGCGCTCATCGATGCCACCGACATGCTTGTGTGCGCCGAGGATCTCGGTATGATTCCGGCATGCGTGCCCGCGGTAATTGACGCTCTCGAGATTCTCGCTCTCGAAATTCAGCGTATGCCCAAGGATCCCAACACCGCTTTCGGCAACACGTGGAATTATCCCTACTACTCCGTTTGCACCACTTCCACCCACGATATGGACGGCATACGCCGCTGGTGGGAGGCCGACCGTGCAACCACCCAGCGTTTCTACAACGAAGTGCTCCACGAGCCGGGTGAGGCACCGCTCTATGCCGAGCCCTGGATATGCGACCGCATCATCCGGCTGCACCTTGAGTCGCCCTCGATGCTGTGTATTCTTCCGCTTCAGGACTGGCTGTCGATCGACGGCGTGATTCGTCGCCACGATCCTCGCGAGGAACTCATCAATATTCCCGCCAATCCCCGCCATTACTGGCGCTACCGCATGCATCTCACGCTTGAAAACCTCAACTCTCTCAAGGATTTCAACACCGGCCTGCTTGAGCGCATCACCTCCACCGGACGCTGACCTGCTCATAAAAATTGAAAATTAAGAATTTAGAATGGAGAATCACCCCGATATTCTCCATTCTAAATTTTAATTCTAAATTCAAAATTTGTAATTTCTTGACTGAAAACGATCTCCGCGAACTGCTCGATACCGAAGCGGCCCGCATTAATTCTCCGGCCTTTATAGCCGATGACCCCGTACAATTTCCACGTCGCTTCTCGTCGCTTCAGGATATTGAAATCACTTCGCTGCTCACCTCAGCTATAGCATGGGGCAACCGCAAGATGATATGCCGCGACTGCGACAGGCTGCTCACCACGATGGACAACAGCCCTTACCGATTCATGGCCGACGGCGATTTCGAGGATCTGCCCGATGATGCCAATGTGCATCGCACTTTCTTCAACCGCGACCTTAAGCATTTTCTTCGCGGCCTCCGCGCCATATATGAGCGCTATGGCACTCTTGCTGACTTTGCCAGATACCACCGTATTGCCGACGAGGAATATCCGGCTTGGAAGCTTGTCGATGAAATCAACCGCCAACTGGCCGCAGCCAATGGTGGCGCTACCGATTCCCGCTGCCTTCCGCTCAATATCAAGAATACTGCTCTCAAGCGCGTAAACATGGCGCTTCGCTGGCTCGTTAGAGACGACGGAATTGTGGATATGGGCGTATGGCGCGACGTGCTCAGCCCCTCGCAGCTTTATATACCCCTTGATGTTCATGTAGCCGATACTGCGCGCGAGCTCGGACTACTCACCCGCTCCACTCCCGACCGCAAGGCGGTAACGGAAATCACCGGGCATCTGCGGCGTTTCCGCCACGACGACCCGGTGATCTATGACTATGCCCTTTTCGGGATAGGGATGAAGCTCTGATTTATTCCGCAACCGCGGCAGGAGCTGCATTTGCCGCAGGCTCTGCCGAGGCCATTGCGGCCGCCACGGCGTTGATAAGGTTCTGACCTTGAAGTCCGCGCGAGAGTATTGTGCCGTCAGGCCCGAAGAGGATTATGCAGGGAATACCTGAGATACCGTAGATATCGGTGGGAATGGTCTGAGCGTCGATAATGCTGTGCCAGGGTATCTGCTGCTGCTCGATAGCTTTAAGAGTGTTGGCAGGTTCGTCCCACACCGCTACACCGAGTATCTCCAGTCCTTTCTGACCATACTCTTCTCGAATCTTTTTCAATGTCGCTATCTCCCTCATGCATGGGCCGCACCAGCTTGCCCAGAAATCTACAAGCACATATTTGCCCTTGCCCACATAATCGCTCAGGCGCTCGGTCTTGCCGTCGTAGGTCACGGCGAAATCCTTGAATTTCTTGCCTTCCGAAGTCTCGGCTTCGGCAAGAAGGGCGGTGCGGAGCGAAGCCACTCGCTTTGAATCAGCGAGCATGGGATTGGAAGCAACGGCAGCGTCAAGCTCGGCAAGATTCAATTCATAAGCCTGCTGGAGGAAGAAGTAAAGGCCTATGGGATTATCGGCATTTTCCTTCATTGCCTGAGCAGGCACGGCATAATACTCTTTTTCCAGTTCGGCCATGCGTGCTATCGAAGTGGAATCCTCGGGAAGCGAGTTAGCCTCGGCCATAATAGCGGCGAGTTTCTCGCCATAGGAATTCATGCGTTCGTTGAGCGCCGAGCCGGTGGCATCACCCTTATCGTTGATGGAGATATTTCCTTTTTCGAGTATGAACACGGGGCCGCGGTTGCCGTCGATAATCAGGCGGGCAAGCACGGGCTCGCTTATATTTCCTGAAAATTTCACCTGACCGTCAGCCACTATCACCGAGTCGATTTTCGCACCCGAGTCATAGTTGAGAATATAGGCCATAGTGTCGTCAAAGTCCTCACCGGCGGGAAAGGTCACTGTATAATCGGGAGCTCCGGCAGTGGCGCATGCGCCCAGTCCGAGAGCAAAAATTCCTGTAAGTAAAGATGTCTTGAAGTTCATTGTGTCAATTATGTACTTTAAAATGTTATTCCTATAGTCATGCCTATGCGGTTTACACCGGTCACCTCATTGCCTTGCTTGATGGCGGGGAAACTTAGTCCGCAATAAGAATAATTGAGCAGCAGATAGCTCTGATATGTTGCACCCGAGGCGAGATTAAACCCGATACCGGGGGCGACGTAAAGCACCCTTTGCGACGGGCGGTCATCATCCGAGGCAAACACGCAGCCTATGCGCGCGTCGAGAAACACGAGTTTCTTTTTCTTCGTAAAGCTGCTGCGGAATCCGGCATACACGGGGAAGAAGCGCCCCGAATGTGACATCACCATATTGATACCCGCTCCTATGCCGGCAAAATCTATTATATCGTTACGCCAGCCGAGAAAAGCACCCAGGTCGATGGTCGACATATCGTCGCCGCACAGGTCAATCGAGGGCCCTATTTCAGCACCCCATGCAAAATGCCCGCTCCGCCCTGTCTTGTCAAAAGCCGAAGCGTCGCTAAAAGCAAGAGCCAAAAATGATATGACGATTAAAAATATATGTCGTCTCATGACGGATTGTATTTCAATTTCAGGCAGGTCCAGTCCCCCTTCTCAACCGTGTGGGAATCATAAGCGAGACCGAGCGGTGAGGCCACTTTCAATATCTCGGGAATATCGCTCTCATAAAATCCGCTCAGGAGCATCTCCGCGCCCGGTTTCATAGCCTCGACATATCGGGGCAGATCGGCGGTGATGATATTGCGGTTGATATTGGCGATAAACAGGTCGGCCTTATCGCATCCGGCTAATGCCGAAGCATCTCCGTTGATTACTGTCACATTCTCTACCTTATTGAGCGGCATATTTTCACAAGCGTTTTCATAAGCCCAGCCGTCGATTTCTATAGCGGTCACGTGAGACGCTCCTTTCATGGAACTGAGGATCGCGAGAATACCCGTACCGGTACCCATATCGATAACCTCCATTCCTGACTTGACATCGTCGAGCAACCGGCGGATGATGAGTGACGTGGTGGCGTGATGCCCTGTGCCGAAGGCCATTTTCGGATCGATCACTATATCGTACTCACACGTAGGTATGTCGTGGTGAAACGTGCTGTGAATCACGCAGCGGTCACCTATCACAATAGGCTTGAAATAGTTCTTTTCCCACTCCTCGTTCCAGTCACGGCCTTCCACCACGGTGGCTTGGGTCATGGTCACTTTTGCATCGAGGGGAAAAGCCTCTATGGCTTCCTCAATCGAAGCCTGAGAATAAACGTCTTTCTGTATATATGCGGTCAGACCTTTGTCGTCGGGCAGAAACGACTCGCATCCGGCCTCGGCAAGCATAGCCGCCAACACATCAGTGGCAACCTCGCTGCAGGGCTCTACATCGAGCCGTAACTCCACATAATCGTTCATAAGCAATAATCGGTGTAATGAATGAAACGAGCCGCTCACTTACCGCGGAGGCTCTTGAAAATGCGAAATGCGCTCTTGCCTATCTTGAAGGTAAGCACGGCCACGTCGATATAGCTGAGCGCACCCAGCAGGCGAGTGAATATATTCTGTCCGCCACCCATGGGACTGTTGAAAGCCTCGGTCACATGCGATGCATTGTGCATCACCCTCTCGCGGGCTATCTCAAGGCGTGCGGCCGTATAGGCACGCATATACCGCAGCTCGTCGAGTGTGTATCCTTCCCATTTTTCGCCGTCATGAGGCGGCAGCTGAGCCATCTTTTCCATCACTTGAAAAACAGTTTTGTTACGAATTTAGAAATAGGATTAATTATCAGCGGCTTGCGAAGTATAATCACGAGAGCCAGAAGGATGATATAGAAACCTGTCATGATGAAATAAGCTCCCACCATTCCGGTAGCCTCGGCTATCCATCTCACCAGAGCCATCGACACAAAAAACATCATTATCGCAATCAACACGAAAGCTACGGCACACACCGATGCAGCCGTGAGAAACACGGTGAGCTTTTCGGCAAGCGTGAATTTGGCATAGTCGACGTTGAGCGTGAAATAGTTTTTGGCTTCGGCCCACAAGGTACGAAACTGGTTTTCTGATTCAGCCATAGTAGTATTATCACATGTCAGTGCCACGCGCGTCTCGCAGGCAATTTCGGCCCGAGTCGCGCGCAGCAGTTAGATTATGAGAATTTGTGTTGTATCGATCAATCGTCGATCTCGGTAGTGAGCTGCTCCACGAGGGCATCGATTTCAGTCTCGGAGCAAAGTATACCCTTCTTGCGGAGGATAGTCTTGATGCGGTCACGAAGTTCTTCACCCTTTTCGGGAGCAAACAGAAGTGCTGCACCTGCGCCCACGAGAGCGCCGCCTATGAAGGCATAGAGAAGATTGAGATTCATATTCTTCAGTTTTTTATAGTGAATAAGCTGATTATCGGATTATGAAATGCGTGGATCAGTCCTTGAGTTCCTCAGCGATTTCATCGGCAAGTTCCTCGATCTTGCTCTTCTGGAGTTTGATACCCTTTGATTCGAGGTATTTTACGATATTCTTGCGGGTGCGCTCGCCCTTTTCAGGAGCTACGAGAAGACCTACTGCAGCGCCGGCTACGGCACCGCCTAATACTGCCAATACGATGTTTAAAGCTTTCATTTCAGTTATGTTTTATTTATGGGTTTTCTTTAATTTCTATCTTAATAACACCCGGAGAGGGGTGAAAGTTCGGATTCCGCGCTATAAAATTAATGAAATTTTCCCTTTCCGCAAAACCGGCGGATAAAAAATCATCATTCGTTCAAGCTCAAGAGTACGGCAACCACACCTATTATCAGCGCTACAACCACCCCGAAGATAATCCACCGTGTCCAGCGGCGACGGCGTCGGTTGACCGGGTCATTGTGCTGCTCGTCGCGGATTCGGTCGTCGTCTGACACGAGCGACGACAGCAGAGCGCTATTAAACAGAGTCACACTCTCATCTCGGTCATGCCAGTCGGGGCTCATGGATTTCCCAA
>JAIDSW010000267.1 GCA_029061025.1 Duncaniella sp. | reverse complement strand
GTCCGGCATCGATCACCACCGGCACGCGGCTTTCGGCTATGATGATTTCGAGCAGATCGCGGGTCTTGAGACCTTTGTTGGTACCGATTGGTGCTCCCAAAGGCATGACGGCGGCAGTGCCCACTTCTTCAAGGCGCTTGCACAGCACGGGATCAGCCTGAATATAGGGGAGCACCACGAATCCCTCGCGGGCAAGCACCTCGGTGGCCTTGAGCGTTTCCACGGGATCGGGGAGGAGGTATTTGGGATCGGGATGGATCTCGAGTTTGATAAAATCAGTGCCGAAGCAATCGCGGGCGAGTCGGGCAGCGAGCACGGCTTCCTCGGCATTGCGCACTCCCGATGTATTGGGAAGAAACTGCACGTGGTCGCGGTTGATGTGGCTGAGCATGTCGTCCTCCTCTTCGCGCTCCATGTCGATGCGCTTCATGGCAACGGTGATCATTTCCGAGCCCGACGCTACGATGGAGCGGAGCATCAGCTCGTTGGACGAGAATTTACCTGTCCCTACGAAAAGGCGCGAAGTGAAATCACGGCCTCCGATTGAAAGAATATCGTTCATCTATATATGAAAAAAAGGTTTAATGCATGATACGCGGGTTGATTTCGGCAAGTAGCTGCATGACGCTGCGTGTATATTCCACCGGATCGGGTGAATTGATGATGGCACCGCTCATGGCTATGCCGTTGACTCCGGTGGAAAGAATCGGGCGGATATCGTCGATGGTGATGCCTCCTATCGCTACAATGGGGAGCTTATTGCCGGCGGCAGTGGCTTCGGCCACCACGGCGCGGTAGCCGTCGAGCCCGAGGATGGGCGAGAGGCGCTCTTTTGTAGTGGTGTTGCGGAAAGGACCGAGACCTATATAGTCAACGTCGAGTCCGCGCAGCGAGAGAATGTCGGCGGCAGTGTTGGCAGTGCAGCCTATTATGGCTTCGGCGCCCATCAGTTCGCGCGCCTGAGCGGGGGACATATCGTCTTTACCCAGATGTACGCCATGCACATGGAGCTTTATGGCAAGGTCAACGCGATCGTCAAACACGAGGAATGTATTGGATTCCCTGCACAGCGGAATCACTTCATTGGCTACCTCGACAAATTCTTCGTCGGTAGCGTCTTTAAGTCGCAGCTGCACCCATCGGCAGCCGCCCTCTATCACCATCTGCACTTCTTCGGCAATGGAATATTTTTCTGACGGATGTGTTATAAACTGAAGCATCGGTAGGATTTTTTAAACTGGTTTATATCGTCGTGCCATGCAAGAGCACCCATCACCGCGAAGCCGGCAAAGGGATAGCGCGACAATTCATTGATATTATCGTTGTTAATGCCGCCGAGTGCGATTACGTCGACCTTGCTTTCCGAAAGTCGGTCGAGCTGACCTGACGTGAAAGCATGCATGTAGCCCGGTTTTGAAATACTGTCGAAAACCGGGCTGAGGGTGACATATTTCATCGCGCCGCACCTTATCACCTCCTCTATCGAGTGGCAGGAAGCCGTCACAGCCCCTGTGTACCATTCAGGAGCGGAGGAGTTGCGGGAATTAAGCTGAAGGGCCGCTATATTGAAATCGCGAGCGAGGTCGAAATGATCGTGCATTACTATTCTGCCCGTCATCCAGGCCGGAATATCGCTCAGAATCGATGCTGTGTCGGCAAGCGATAGCCCGGGATGTCGCAGGTGGACATAATCCCATCCGTCGTCAATGAGCATGGCGATGCGTCTCGCCTCGTCGGGGGCGGGAGCAGGCATTGTATAAGCTATTCGGAGCATGGATGTAGACCTCATGGCGTTAAAAAATCAGATACGTGACCGAAGTGGAAACGGAAGCGATGTGGCCTACAGGAGATTGCGTGTAAAGAAGTTCACGCAAAGCGGGCGTTGACATGATTCCTCCGGCGGCATTATCCGCATCAGGTTAAAGGGTATTGATCTCAGCTTCGGCACGATAGTGCTCCGGCACCCCTTCTGTCACAAGGGCAAAGGTACAAAATATTCCCGTCGGGTGCAAATTTTTTTAGATTAAGCCGTCAAATAGCGAGGGCTCGGGCAGCAGGCGGAAGCTCAGGCGATGGAGCGGTGTGGTGCCGAGGCGTGCGATAGCTTCGCGGTGGGCGGCAGTGGGGTATCCTTTGTTGGCTTCCCAGCCATATCCGGGATACTTTTCAGCGGCTTTCATCATTATGCGGTCACGCTCGGTCTTGGCGAGAATCGATGCTGCGGCAATGTTGCCGAAGCGACCGTCGCCTTTCACATATGTAGTATAAGGGATGTCGCCCCACGGCTTGAACTTGTTGCCGTCGACAATCACTGCGCCGGGTTTTACGCCCAGACCGTCGAGCGCGCGGTGCATTGCAAGGATTGAGGCGTTGAGGATATTGATGCGGTCTATTTCCTCATTGTCCACTATTCCTATGGCCCACGCTATGGCTTCGGCTTCGATAATGGGGCGCAACTTTTCGCGGCGCGCCTCGGTGAGCTGCTTGGAATCGTTGAGCAGGGGGTGGAAAAAACCGTCGGGCAATATCACTGCCGCCGCGACTACCGGTCCGGCCAGACAACCGCGGCCGGCTTCGTCGGTGCCGGCTTCATTTATTCCGGCTACTGCACATGTAGGTAGGGGTGATGATGGCATCGTCAGTCGATAAATCCGTATCCTATACCCGAGCGGTTGACGATATTGGCACCATACTGGGCGAGTTTCTTGCGGATACGTGATATGTTGACATCGACAGTGCGCTTCGATACTTCGGCTTCGCCCGGCCATGCTTCCTTGAATATCTCTTCGCGCGAAAATACTTTGCCCTGATTCTTGACGAGCATGGAGAGAATCTGAAATTCAGTGGGGGAGAATGATACGGGAGCACCGTCGATTTTTACCGTGTGACCGCTCAGATCCACTCTCAGCGTCTTGAACTCAAAAGCCTTGGGCGCAACGTGCTGCACCGGAACATAGCGGTGACGGCGGAGCACCGAGCGCACGCGGGCCATCATCTCGCGGAGTGAGAACGGCTTTACTATATAATCGTCGGCACCGAGGTTGAGACCCTCTATGAGGTCATTCTCGCTGTCGCGGGCCGTACAGAATATCAGGGGTATATTGGCTGTGAGAGGCATGTCCTTCAGTCGCTCGAGAAATTCAAATCCGTCGATCTGGTCAAGGTCGATTTCGCTGATGATAAGGCGGAAACTTTCGAGCGGCATCACCAGAGCCTGCTCAGCCGTGGAGCATTCCTGCACTTCAAAACCGTCGGCACACAGCATATCGCGAAGCAATGTGATGATGCTCTCGTCACTGTCAATAAGAAGTATTGTGCCTTTGTCTGTATCGTTCACGGTGTATAGAAATGCCTGGTTTATTTTTGCAGCACAAAGTTACGAAATTATGCAAAAAAAGTTGTAAAATTGTAACCGAAATGTAGCTTGACGCATGCCGACGCGGCTACGAGCTAAAAAATGAGATAAAAAATGGCTGAAAAATTTGCTCCGTATAAAACAAATTAGTAATTTTGCCGCGCTAAAAGTAAGAAAATTAATAACAACATATAAATAACCAAGCAAAAGATATGATTATCGTACAAGTAAAAGAAGGCGAGAACATCGAAAGAGCTCTCAAGAAATTCAAACGTAAATTTGAAAAGACCGGCATCGTTCGCGAGCTCCGCAGCCGTCAGGCTTTTGAAAAGCCCTCTGTGACCAATCGCAAGAAAATGATGAAGGCCGTTTACGTTCAGCAGCTCCGCGCTACCGAGGAATAATTAAACCCATTTCACGGGCCGCACCGGCTCTCTTTCATTTATTTGAAAAAATATCAGAGCAGCTTCCCTGCGCAAGGGGAGTTGCTTGTTGTCGTACATATATCCAGCCGGTTCGCTTTAAGGTGAGTAGGCTATCCTCGCTCCCTATATGATTAACGATGAGCGGAATCTACCAATCTACCTGCAGCGCAGGTGGTAGTATAATAGCGTCGTGGTTGAGGTCTCGCCGAAACCCGACGATAAATCATTTCCTCAAATACTGCACGCGCGGGAGCGCGTGCAAGCAGTAAGGAATTGCCTACGCTCTTGACGATGCGATGCTCGCACACGCTCCCGCGCGTGCGGAGCCCTTAAATAATTGAGTTCGTGGGGTTTCGGCATAGCCTCAACCGCCACGCTATTCTGCTGTCACCTGCCCTGCAGGTGAATTCTGTGTGGCGAGAATTGTGGGGGATCGTTGTCCGTTCCTCGCGCTGAAGATGCGGTTAAACGTGTTGTAGGTTCACAGTGAGTGCCGGAGGCATGATGTCGTGGGCAACCGCGGGTGTAAGCCCGCGGAAAGGGTGATACTCCTAAATGAGCTGCGGAGCTGCGACGTCGTGTGAGCGACCAATACAACATCGCCGCTCCGCGGCTCAGGTATGTCTGCCTTGCCACTCCGCGGGCTTGCACCCGCGGTTTCCGACGACGTCGCCGCTTCGCGGCTGCATGGCTGCCCGCGATCTTCGCCGCGTGTAGCCGCTGCGACGGGGGGGCAGCGACCCCCGCCCCATATCATCGCATTGTTAACCCCCTCCGAGGTTGGGGTGCGTTGTTAAGCTATGATATAAAAAATGACGGCCCGCCTTGGGTGATTAACCCGCGGCAGGCCGCACACATTGCATAATAGTATAGAAGATCAGAATGAGTAGCTTATACCGATTGAGGGAGCGAAGGCGTGGAGCTTATAGTCGGCCGAGAATTTCCCTGTGGTGGAGAATCCGAGCTGCGAGGCCATATCGGGGCCGAGCTGGCCATACATCGTTTTGCCGATGAGGTCTTCATAAACTACGCTTGCGCCTTTCTTGCCGCAGCCATGGATGTACATGAAGCCGAGGTCGATGGAAAGAGAGGGGAGGGGGCGGAACGAGAGTCCGGCAGTGGGCTCGATCTTGGTCATACCGGGTGTCTCGGGGTTGTAGTAATCTTTGTTGACGGGCGTGGTGTCGACCATCAGACCGAAGCGTACGTCGAAGCGCTTGCTTACCGAATACTGTCCGCCGAGCGAGAAGCACCACGAATTGCGGTAGTTTTTCTCAATGTACTGGTTGAAGTTGGCCAGATCAGGATTAAGGAACTCAACGTCGAGCGACTTATAGGCGTGCCAGCCGGTGAGGCGGGCGTCAAATGCGAGGATGAGTGATTCTATGGGCTTATAGGAAGTACCGAGGCTGAGTACCCAGGGGCAAGGCATCGAAGCCTTGAAATTGGCCTGGTCGATTACTTTTACAGTGTTCTCAAGAATATTCTGAGCCACGGCATTGGCGTAGCTTACCGAGGCGGTACCCGCTGCGACTTTCATCTTCATTTCGGTGCGGAACGATGCGCCCACATTCCACTTGCGGTTGATTTCATACATCGCGCCCACGTTTACGCCCACCGCTACGTCGGAAGTACCGTTAAGGTTAACCGATGCGGGTGTGGTGTTACCGAAAGCCGGAACGCCCTGCTGCAACTGGCCTGTGGCTTGAAGCACGCCCAGCATTTTGTCCATCGAAGATGCAGCTACAAGACCCTTGTTGAGGTCAACGTTGCCCCACGAAATCATGAGTCCGGCACCGACGGAGAGTTTGGGAATGATGCGCCACGAAATTGTGGGCTGAATGGTGAATACCTTCAGATCGACACTCTGGCTCAGCACGGCGCCGGGCCAATCCTTGGTCCAGTCGATGCTGCTGCCGTAAGGTGTATAGAAAGATATGCCTGCCTTTAAATTCTTAAAAATCGAGAAAGCGGCGTGCACGCCTATCGGGGTTGATACTCCGGCATCGGTGGTGTATTTCGTGCCGCTGACGGTGGCGGTAGCTGTAGGCATGATGGCTGTGAACGAACCCGAGAGGTCGAGGGTCTTGTCCATGAAACCGAGCGCGCCGGGGTTGAAAAACATGCTTTCAGCGCCCAGATTCATGGCTACACCGGTGTGACCCATACCAATCTGTTTTGCCGATAAAGAATTGACCTGATAGCCTTCGGCCATCGCTCCGTGCGAAACCGTCGCGGCTAATGCTGCTGTGAATAGAAATTTTTTCATTCCAAGAAATATTGTAGATAAAAACGTATAGTTTCGTTTTTCACTGCAAAATTACCCACAACCGCCGTCAGCACGAAATTTTTAAACTCTATTTAACTATAATTTTATTCTGAATATCCGATTTTATGGTCAATTTTGCCTTATTGCATCTTGCTTAAATACTTGATTACAATAATTAACAAAATAAAACATTATTGCATTTGGGCGGCGGCGAGAGTGAGGATGCTCAAGCGCGGCGACTTGCAGTGAGATGCGATCAGGTCAAGGCATGCGCGGAGTGTGGCGCCGGTAGTCATCACATCGTCCACTAAAAGGATATGCTTTCCGTCGAGCTCATCGGGTCGCTCGATAGCATACGATTCACGAGCGTTGGCGTCGCGGGCGGCAATGCCCTTGCGGGTCTGTGTGGAGTGGGCATGGCGGCAGATGATATTATCCCTGACCTCAATACCGGTGACGGCCGACACGGCATCGGCTATGACCTGCGCCTGATTGTAGCCGCGGCTCAGCATCTTGGTGAAATGCAGCGGAATGGGGATTATCACATCTATATCGTCGAAGAATCCGTAGCCGATGAGTTCGCGTGCCATCATTCCGGCAAGATAGCGCGCCACTTTAGGGCGATTGTTGTATTTGGCGTCATGAATAAGCCGCGCGTAGTCGCTGTCGCGGTAATACCACATCAATGAGGCTGCCCGGTCAACGTAATATCGGGTCGACGCTACCCGCTCGTGGAGACGGGTGAGACCGCCACCGTGTATTCCGGTTACCGGCATGTGGAGAAGGCAATCGAGGCATATAATCTCCTCGGAGTCAACGAGGCGTCGGCCGCAGACTGTGCATACATCGGGGCATATTACCCCTACCACATCCCTTAGCGCGTGCCTGATACTGTCAATCAATCCCATCCTCACCGCACATTTCCTCGCGTCGCTTCTTGATAAGATACGACAGAATTTTTATCACGAGCCCGGCCTCGAAGCCGCGACCCATGGCAAAACGTAAAATCTTGTCGCGCCCCTCGCGCGTGAAGGCCTCATCGCCCAGTTGGCGCATCTTCGAGGCTACCACCCGGGCGGCAGTCTTTCGGTAAATATCGGGGTCGAGATTGGCGATAGCGTCATCGATAAGGTCGCGGGGAATGCGCTTGGCCCATAGTCCGCGCGAAATCTTCATTCTGCCCCAAAGCTGATACTCGAGTTTGTCGTGGGCATATGCGCGGGCAAACCGCTCGTCGTCGACAAATTTCATCTCCTTGAGCTGCTCCATGATACGGCGCGCGTCGCCCGGCAGCAGATGCATCTTCTCGAGTTTCTTTTCGATGTCGGCTGTGCACTGCTCACTTCGGGCACATAGTGCCGCAAGTCTTGACAGAGCCTGCTCGGGAGTGGGAAAATTTTTCATCGCTGCGGACGTTGTGCTGTCATGAAGCGGTCAGTGCCGTGAATATCTTTTATCACCGTCACATCTTGCCACCCGCCCGAGACCATCAGATCGCGAAGCGACGACGCCTCAAGCGGATTTATTTCAAAATATATACGCCCTGACTCCGAAAGAAGCCGGGGTGCCTTGCTAAGGATTGCGCTGTAGAACCGCAGCGGATCATCGTCGGGCACAAACAGAGCCAGGCTCGGCTCGTGGTCAAGCACGTGAGCTTCCATTTCAGCGCGCTCGCTTTCGAGCACGTAGGGAGGATTGCTTACTATAATATCATACGTGCCGGTCATCGACAGGTTGAGCACATCGGCTTTAAGCCATTTTACCGACACTTTCAGCTCCTTGCCGTTGTCGCGTGCCACAGCAAGAGCTCCGTCGGAAATATCCACGCCTGTTACCTTTGAAAACGGTAGGGAGCGGGCGAGCGCTATTGCTATGCACCCCGAGCCGGTGCAAAGATCGAGCACGTTTAAGTCGGGGGTATCGCCATATCGGTCAGTGATGAGGTCGACGAGCTCCGAAGTCTCGGGGCGGGGTATCAGCACGTCGGGTGTAACTTTTATAGTCAAACCATGCCAGCGAGTCGAGCCTATTATATATTGTATTGGTTCGCCCGCAAGCAGCCGCTCGACAACAGCATCGATTTTTCCCTTGATGAAATCCGATACCTCGCGGTCGCCGTAAAGCACGAGGTCGACCGCGGAGTAACCTTTAAGATGCTCCATGATTATGCCTGCCATGGCCTTTGCCTCGCCCGCGCCGTAGCGCGGCGAAAGACTTTTTTCAATCTGTTGTACCGTTTCGCGTAGAGTCATGCACAAAATTAATCAAAAAGAAGAAAAAATGGTCGGGAATACGAAAAAAGTAACTATATTTGTCATGAATTATGATTGACTTTACTCCCATAGCCCGACCACTGATAAGCCGCAGAGCCCGCACGCTGCGCGAGAATGCCATGCGCCTGCGCGAAATTCAGTCAGCCTGGCTCGAAAAACTTATAGCCCGCGGTAGAAAAACCGAGTGGGGAGAGCGGCATAATTTCGATAAAGTGAAGGATTACGAAAGTTTCGTTGCCGCCCAGCCTCAGATAGTATCCTATCCTGACATACGCGCTGAAGTGATGCGTATGGTAAACGGGGAGCGCGATATACTGTGGCCGGGACGCACGCGAAATTTCGCCCAGTCGTCGGGCACGTCCGACGGCAAAAGCAAGTATATCCCCATCACGGCCGATTCGTTTCACTATTCCCATTACCGTGGCGGTGCCGACGTGGTGGCGCTATACCTCGACCTTGTGCCCGACAGCCGGATTTTTTCGGGCAAGAGTTTCATACTCGGCGGCAGTTTTGCCAACGAGCTCGACCTCCCAAAGGGGGTGAGGGTGGGGGATCTCTCGGCAAATCTGATTCAAAATATAAATCCGATAGTAAATTTCTTCCGTACACCATATAAGAAGATCGCCCTGCTGGCCGACTGGTATGAAAAACTGCCGGCGCTGGTAGATGTGGCCGTAAGACGCAACGTTACCAATATATCGGGCGTCCCGTCGTGGTTTCTCACCGTGCTCAAGCTCATCGTGGAGCGCAAAGGTGCTTCGACCATCCACGACGTATGGCCCAATCTTGAGGTGTTTTTCCACGGGGGTATATCGATGGAGCCATACCGCGAGCAATACCGCCATATCACCGATGCCTCGCGCATGAGGTATCTCGAAACTTATAATGCCTCCGAGGGATTCTTTGCCGTGCAGGATGATTTCAATGCGCGCGGCATGATGCTTGAGACCGATTGCGGTACTTTCTTTGAGTTTCTGCCACTTGATCAGCTCGACAGTCCCGACGCGCGCCCCGTGCCGGCCTGGGAAGTGGAGGTGGGAAAAGTGTATGCGCTCATCATTACCTCATGCAACGGACTCTGGCGATATAACATAGGCGACACCGTGAAGATAGAATCGCTTGAGCCACTGCGCGTTTCGATAGCCGGGCGCACGAAGCATTTCATCAATGCCTTCGGTGAAGAGCTCATGGTGGATAATGCCGATAAAGCCATAGCGCAGGTATCGAAGGAGATGAATGCACCTGTGCTCAACTATACCGCCGCTCCGGTATATGCTGGCGATCGCTCGCGCGGCCGTCACGAATGGCTGATAGAATTTGAGCGCGAGCCTGCCGATCTTGCAGCTTTCGCCCACAAACTCGACTTGACATTGCAGTCGCTCAACAGTGATTATCAGGCCAAACGCTCGGGTGGTATCTTCCTTGACGAACTTACCATCGTGCCGGGTCGCAAAGGAATATTTGACGACTGGTTGGCTTCTACCGGCAAGCTCGGCGGCCAGCGCAAGGTGCCCCGGTTGAGCAACTCGCGTCAGTTTATGGACCCGATGCTTGAGATGAACGCCCGCTAAAGAGATAAAGTCCGATACCTTTTGATAAGAAATTGTTTGCAAATAAGAAGTTAATTGCTTAAATTTGCAATAATATGTCATGTCATCACATAAATCAGTTCTAAATCTGATACCCATGAAGCGATTCATCAATATATTATTTCTGCTCATCATCACCGCCGCGCAGCTCGCGGCATCAAATGAGAATGTGGTGATAGAGAATTACGACGATGTGTATCGCGTGATACCCACCAAAGACGGCACCGGAATCAAGGAAATAAAAAACTCCGTAAAGATTGATTATCGCACCCGCCGCACTGCCGGAAAAGCCTTTGCGGCAGCATATTACAACGACCGTATAACAATCGACAAGGCCTCGGGCGGAAAAGCCGAGTATGGCATGACCGATGACGACGATGTGTTTTACTCCGATTCCAAAATTTGCATCGTGGAGCTGCCCATGAAAAAGGCCGGAGATAGAGCTACGGCACGGTTTGAGCGTACGTTTAAAGACCCGAAGTATTTCAGTCGCGCAGCCCTCGGGGCGCAGTATGATGTGGAAAATTACACGGTGACTTTCATATTGCCCAATTCGCTTGCCGGCCGGCTCAGAGTCGCTGACCGCTGCATGCCCGACGGATTTACCCGCACAGTCGACGACAACGGCAAGGAAACCATCGTGACATATAACGTAAAAAATCTGCTTTCGGCCGATCCTATTTCCCGTCGTGTGCCCGCGTCTCTTTCAGTCCCTACGGTGTACTTGCTCGGAGAGTTTTCGGATTATAATGATCTGTATCGCTTCGTTCATTCACTGACCCGACTGCATGATGATCCCGACGCGCAGAAAGTGGCCGAGCTCGCTAAAGAAATCACACGTGACTGCACCACTGATTCCGCAAAAATCGCCGCTATATATGACTATGTACACGACAATATTCGCTATATAGCTGTGGAGCACGGAATCTATTCCCACATGCCCGATCTGCCCTCGGAAGTGCTGCGCAAGCGTTTTGGCGACTGCAAGGGAAGTGCCGGGCTACTGCGCGCAATGCTGAGGGGCGCGGGTGTCGACGGACGGTTTGTGTGGGTAGGGACAAAAGAAATACCCACCGAATGGACCGAATACCCAGTGCTCGCCTCAGGCAACCATATGATAGCTGCCGCCGTGACGGGAGATTCGATACTGTATCTCGACGGGACTGCCACGCATATGCCGCTCGGACAGATTCCGCCCTTTATCCGCGGACGCCAGACCCTGGTGGAGGATACCGACGATACCTGCATTGTGGGTCGTGTACCGGCAATGTCGGCCGATGCTGACGGGTATGAAATCACCGTGTCGATGAAACCGGATGATGCTGAGCCGACAGCGGTCAAGGCTGACTTTCATGAAGTGATGCGAGGGTCATTCAACAGCAGGCTTCTCAGCGCACTCGACGGCACCAATGAATCGAAGCGTAACGACCTCGTGACCGATTATGTGGCGTCGAGCGTGAAAGGCAGTCGCGTAGATAACTCTCAGGTGGAGCGCTCCCCCGACAGATCGGTTATCGATGCGTCGATGAGTATACCCAATGTGGTGCGCACGATAGGCAATGATGTGTTTGTCAACCTAAGTTCGTTCGTATCGCTCGGGGCACTTAATATCGATACCAAGGATCGTCCCGAAGCAGATGCGATGCTCGGAAATCCGTTTTCGGCCACGGTGAGCACCGAGTTTCAGATTCCGGCCGGATATGAGGTCGCCTCCCTCCCGGAGCTTACTGAAATCTCCAACCGATGGTTCAACTCGCGCCTTGCTCCCGCGATGAGCGATGACGGCCGCAGAGTGGAACTGCGGTTTGAACTCATCCTTAATGACCCCTACATCCCTGCCGATAAGGTCGACGGCTATGTGGCCGATGTGCGACGCCTCAAGCGCGCCGTTTCCAATCAGATTCAACTTTCAAAAACCGAATAACGATGAAACGTACTGTTCTCTCAGCCATAATCTTGCTTATGGCTATGGCGTTGCCTATGAAGTTAATGGCCAAATACGACGAGAAGTTTTTCAAGAAAGCAGCCGAAAAGGTGTGGGCTATGGATCTGCCTCAGTTTGATCCCAAGGCCGATCTTTCCGACTCGATATTCAAGGGCGCTTCAACAGTGTGTATCGCCCGCTACTCGCTCCGCACCGCCAAGTATGAGAGTGATGTGAATTTGGGCAAATATCTCTCCACGGGTCGATCCACCACCCATGTCACCGTGGGTACAAGGGTTTATCGCGTGATGCTGAAGCTCAACGACACCAAGGCGGTGGAGGATTACACAACATTTGACATCGACGTGAAAAGCTCGGAAAAGGTGGGCGGTTACACCTTTGCCACCACCAATACGGCATTCGGAGCCCGAATATTTAAGCCCGACGGCAAGGTGACCGATGTGGACGTGCGTGAGGCTTTCACGGTGACCGAAGGCAAGAACGACAAGGAAGCGAAGCGCAAACTCGCCATTCCAGGCCTCGCTCCCGGTGACGTGCTTGAATACTTCTATTATGAAGAACTCTATCTCGACGAGGTGAGCATCCCTACCTTTCAGGTATTTCTCCTGTCGTCGATGCCCACGAAGAATTTTACCTTCGAGTGCGAGCTGTCGCCGCTGCTTACACTTGAGTATGCCTCCTACAACGGCGCACCGTTGCTCAGCATGATGGGTGAATATAACAAGGATCTTACCCACGTGGGTTTCAGTGTGAATAATCTTGCCGCTATCGACACCGAAATGCCCTATTTCCGGGAGCGCCGTCAGCTGCCGTATCTCAGCATCTCGATTCAGAACAATACGTCGACCATGTTGTATCATCCCAAGTCGGCGCGTGTGGGTGGTGTGAATCTTCCCACTACGGCTCAGGTCATGACCGATGCCGGACATTCGCTTCTCGATACCTCGCTCCCCGACGTACCGCTGAGCCGTGCGCTGAAGTTGGCCCGCCAGTGGCGCAAAGCTCATCCTGATGCTTCACAGCGCGAGTATATCGATGCCGCCTGGCTGTCGCTGGTGTATGTGCTGTCGACAGAATCCCGCTCGTTTTCCGATCGAGCCGCATCAGTGTATTTCGTCGACATGCTTTCCAAGCTCAAAATAAATGAGCCGGCCTACCATGCCCTCGCCACCTCGCGGTCGCAGGCACCCGTGCAGCATCTCACGAGCTATAATCAGGCCCGCTATGGCACTCAGGTGGGCGACTCGCTTTATATGATTACCGAAGGCCGCACATTCGTGCCCGG
>JAIDSW010000266.1 GCA_029061025.1 Duncaniella sp. | reverse complement strand
CGGCCACACCTACTGCATCCTGGGCGAATCCCATGCAGAGGGGGAATACAGTGCCGCCGAAAAGACCCATGATCATAAGACCTGACACTTCGTTTTTCTCGTTGGGCTGGCGGTTGAGAGCCTGAGCGAATATCACGCTGAAGATATTGGAGTTGCCGAAACCTATGCAGGCAATCGAAGCGAGCACAAGACCCTGCGACGGAGCGATGAACAGTCCCACCATGCCGAGCAACATGCAGAACACGCTGAACGCGAAGAATGTTTTGGCGGGAATCTTGGCGAGGAAGTAAGAGCCGAGCAGGCAGCCGCCGGTGCGGAAGTAGAAATAGATCTGCGTGCCTATCACGGCGTCCTCCACGCTCAGACCGAATTTCTCATTTAGAATCTGAGGAGCGAAAGTATTGGTGCCCACGTCGATACCTACGTGACACATGATGCCGAGGAAGCAGAGCAGCTCGAAAGGAATCTGAAGCAGCACGAGGCATTCCTTGAAGCCGGTCACCTTATCGGGACGCTCCTCCTCGATGGGAGTGGCGCCGAGGGCGGCGATTGACAGCAGGCACACTGCACCGAAGATGGGGAAAAGCACCCTCCATCCGAGACCCAACGTGGGCATCATGGCTGCGGCACCCCAGGCCATGAGATAGGGGGCGAGAAGCGATGCAAGAGCCTTGACAAACTGGCCGAATGTAAGGGTCGAGGCCAGCCGGGAAGGATTGATAAGACCCGATACGAGGGGGTTGAGCGAAGTCTGCATCACGGCATTGCCTATACCTAAGAGCGAGAATGCGATGAGCATGGTATAGTAACCGGTGTGAAACATCGGTATTATCAGCGACACCAGAGTGAGCAGCAGCGAGAAAAGTACGGTCTTCTTGCGGCCTATCTTGTTCATGAGTATGCCGGTGGGTACCGAGAAAATCAGGAACCAGAAGAACACGAGCGAGGGGAGGAAACCTGCCTGAGCTCCCGAAAGACCGAGATCCGCCTTTACGAAGTTGGTAGCCGAGCCTACAAGATCCACAAAACCCATGGAGAAGAAGCAGAGCATCACGGGAATTATCTGCATCACAAACGACTTGCGGTCGGCGGCGATAGTTTGTGCCATAGCTGTAGGATATTTACGGATTTATTCAATAATCAAATAGTCTTGATGGAGTAGATGACGAAATCTGACAGGGATGTATTGCCACCGAAGCTCTTGATCTCGATATTGGTGTAAGGCTCGTTGGGGAAAACGAGATTGGTCATCACAAATCGTCCGTCGTTGCCGAAGAGTTCGATGCTTGAGCGGTCAATAAAGATGCGGAGCGAAATCTTGCCGTCGGCTTCAAAAGTGGGTGATACTGTAGTAGTTGCGAAAGAGTCGCTGAAACATTCCTTGCCGCTACGGTTACGGTCGAAACTGAATGTGTGCTTAGCCGGATCATAGGTCAGCACCACGCGATTGCCCACCTTATTGAATATGGTGATCATCAAAGAGTCAACTGCAGCAGCATCGAAGTTGCCCGAGATTTCGCATATTCCACCGTTTTCAGCGGGAAGTGAATAGGTCACACCCTTGGGAGAAACAGTAGCTTTTTTCACAGTCTTTACAGCACGGTCACGCAGGGCGAGCAGCTCGGGTGAAGGAGCACTTGAAGCGTAGATCTGACCATCGGGCGCGGTGAATAAGTTGAGTTCGCGGGGTAGGGTATTGGCGCTGCGGAACTGAGATGTCGGCACCTCCGCTGCATATTCCCAGTTGCTCATCCATCCTATTGCGGTGCGTCGGTTATCGGGAGCGTCGCTCCAAGTTACAAGGGCATAGTTATCTTTACCATAATCGAGCCACTTGGTGGGAATATTGCCTTCGGCATCGGTGTCGGCTGTGAAAGTCTTGCCATCCCAGTCGCCAATGAAATATTGCACGGCTGAACCTCCGAACGGACCACCGGGATTGATATTGCATATCAACACCCATTTAACCTTATCGGTACCGTCGACGTGAAGCGGGAAAAGATCAGGACATTCCCAAACGCCGTCCTGAGCACCTTCTCCTTTACCGAATGAACTCTGAAGAGTCCAGTGCTTGAGATCGGGTGAGGTGAAGAAAAGCATCTCGTGTTCGAGCGCATGGGCGAGGGTGAGATTCCATTCGCCTGTCTGCTCGTTCCAGAAGAAATTGGGGTCGCGAGCTTCGGATTCGAGGGTTAGTATCGGATTTGAATCCAGTTTTGTGAAGGTCGTTCCGTTATCATTGCTGTATGCGAGACTTTGCATCTGGCTTGTGCCAGCCGATGTATACAGAGCCACTACGGCATCCTCGCCGAAGCCGGCTGTATTGTTGTGATCAATTACCGAGCTGCCGCTGAAAATCGATCCGAGACCGTCGGGACGTAAAGCTACCGGCTCATGTTTCCAGTTGATGAGGTCGGTTGACGAAGAGTGTCCCCACGTCATATTCTGCCATTTCGATCCGTAGGGATTCCACTGGTAATAAAGATGCCACACCCCGTCTTTGTAGAACATGCCGTTGGGGTCATTCATCCAGCCGTAGAGAGGCGCATGGTGATAGACAGGACGGTAATCACGCTCTGTGTCAGTCCACTTCACGCTGTCGGTGAGCTCAATAGTTTTCCAGCAAGCTTCGCCTTTGGCATCGCGAACCGAGCTCCGGCTATGGGGCTCCACTATGTCAAGAATCACGTTTTTACCTTTGTATTGTTCAAGGTCAAAAGGTACCTTGAAATCAGTGCGGGTGCGTGCGAGGCGCACATATATCGTCTCGGCGACTTTGCCGTCGACGAGCACATTTATTCTCGCGTCATCATTGCTTTCCTGAACGGGTAGCATGAGATAGCGTCCGTCGCCTGTAATACGTAAGAGAGTATTGTTAACACCGAGATGATTTATCTCGATACCATCGGCAGCGCTTAGCGAGAGCGCCGAGAGGGTGGCGGCTGCACTCATTATGAATTTTCTTAAACGGTATTTCATCATTATTTTTTTATATTTTTATTTCTTGGATATGAAAAATTCTGATTAAAAACGAAACCTGAGAAAACAATCTTTTTTACCTTTGAAATCGTATCTTACCTAACCAAATGTACCTAAAATCTTTCTGACCGGAGGGGAATATACAGTGTCGATTTAAGGATTTGCCTCCGTGAATTTTTGATATTGCAAAGCTACACCATCAGTGATACAAACTGTATAAAAATTATTGCTATTAGTATCAAATATGTTGCATTTCATAAAAAATCATACTTTATGCACGCTTTTTCATAGTTTATTATTACATTTGCACATCACATTATCCAATACCATAAGAAACTGATGAAATTATTATTCAGACATATCCTGTTGGCGGTGGCTTCCGTACTTCTCTCCTGGTGCCTTGCCGGATGCAACAAAACACCGGCCTACCGCATAGGAGTGTCGCAGTGCAGTCAGGATGACTGGCGCATGAAGCTCAACGATGAAATTCACCGCGAGATCATGCTTTACGACGATGCCGTGGTGGAAATCCGCTCGGCCGACGACAGCAATGAAAAGCAGATCGAGGATATAAAATATTTCGTTGAAAATGATTTCGACATTATCATCGTGTCGCCCAACGAAGCGCCGGCACTTACACCTATAATAAAAGAGGTATATGAGCAGGGGATTCCGGTGATAATATTTGACCGTAATATAATAGGTGACAGCTACACGGCCCGACTCGGTGCTGATGACCGCTCCATAGGTCGCTCGGCAGCTCACTATGCTTTTTCATTGTTGGGACGCTCACCCAAAGCCATAGAGCTCTACGGACGCCGCGGCGCCACTCCTGCCGATGGACGCCACGAAGGCTTTACCGAGGAATTTACCGAGCATGGAGGCACTGTGCTGGCAAGCGAGACCGCCAACTGGAGCATGGAGCGCGCTTCGGTGCTTACCGACTCACTGCTGCGTGTTTATCCTGACATCAACCTGATTTTCGCTCACAACGACCGCATGGCTATCGGAGCATCCATGTCGGTAAAGAGTCAGGGGCGCGACGACATTAAGATAATAGGTGTGGACGCTGCGCCCACCATAGGCATTCAGGCTGTGGCCGACAGCATTATCGATGCTACTTTTCTGTATCCTACCGAAGGCCAGCGAATTATCCGCACAGCGTTTGCCATACTCAAGGGTGAGCCTTATCAGCGCGAGACTATACTGCCCTCGGCCTCGGCCGTTGACCTCAGCAATGCCGATATTTTGCTTGTGCAGAACGAGGCGCTTCAGGACGAAACCGAAAAGATGAGCATACTTAAAGAAAAAGTCGATACTTACTGGAGCCGCTATTCGACGCAGACCAATCTCATATATGCCTGCATAGCAATTATATTGCTTCTGTTTGGTATCGTGTTTCTTGTGCTCAGGGCATTCTGGGACAACAAGAAGCATCGTGCGGCACTTCAGGCTCAGAACAAGGAGCTTGAGGAGCAGCGCGACAGCCTGCGCGAACTCAACGAGAAACTTGAGGAGATGACGCAGTCGAAACTCATGTTTTTTACCAACGTGTCTCACGACCTGCGCACCCCGCTCACCCTAATCTCCGAGCCGGTAGCCCAACTCGCCGGGGCAGCTAATCTCACCGCGGAGCAGCAGGCCATGATAAAGATTGCCGATAAAAATGTGCGCATACTTCGCCGCCTTATCAATCAGATACTTGACTTCCGTAAATACGAAACCGGCAAGACATCGCTCGCGCTTTCGGAAGTGGATCTGGGTAAAGCAATAGGCGAATGGATGGAGTCGTTTCAGGCACTCGCGCGTCGCCGCAACATGAAGCTCACGGGCGACATAATGCCCTCGCCTCCGGCGCCAACCCTCGCGGTTGATATCGAGAAAATAGAGCGCGTATTTTTCAATCTGCTCTCAAATGCATTCAAGTACACCCCCGACAACGGCTCGATAAATGTTACATACAGCGTGACCGGCGATAAAGCGGTGCTTTCGGTGGCCGACACCGGTGCGGGTATAAGCGAGCGCGACCTGGGAAATATATTCGATCGCTTCTTCCAGGTTGACCGTGTGCATCCCAACGGCTCCGGCATAGGACTGTCGTTGACAAAGGCATTTGTGGAGCTGCACGGAGGAAAAATCGAAGTGGAAAGTACACTCCGCAAGGGCTCGGTGTTTACCGTGACACTTCCCGTGACTCACGTGGAGGTGTCGGCCGACGATGCTATCCCTGCCATTTCGCAGGCCGATGTTGAGGCTGAGCTTGGTGTGATAGAGGAGCAACAGGAGTTTGCCGACGACAAGCCGCTGCTCCTCGTGATCGACGATAATAAAGATATACAGCAACTTATATCGGGATTGCTTTCTGACCGATTCAACGTAATCACGACCTCCGACGGAAGCGAGGGCGTGCGCCGTGCCGTCAAGTATGTGCCGGACCTTATAATATGTGACGTGATGATGCCCGTGATGGACGGCCTCGAGTGTTGCCGCCGACTGAAATCGGAAGTCACCACTTCGCATATACCCGTGCTGATGCTCACCGCCTGCTCCATGGATGAGCAGAAGGTGCAGGGATATGAGAGCGGTGCCGACGGCTATCTGTCGAAACCCTTCAGCGGCGATGTGCTCAAAGCCCGCTGTCAGTCGCTTGTCGAGAACCGCCGTCGCATTCACGACCTGTGGAAAGCTCAGGCTCCCGCCGTTGCGCCTCCGGCACCTGTCGCCAAGGAAAACAAGCCGCTTCCTCCGGCCGACATCGACAATGATTTCTACCGCCGTTTCCTTGAGATTTTTAATGCCGAGATAGGCAACTCCGATCTTTCGGTTGACTCGCTTGCATCAAGCATGGGACTTGAGCGCACTCAGTTTTACCGCAAGATCAAGGCTCTCACCAATTATTCTCCCGTAGAACTCATAAAGAACCTCCGCCTGAAGCAGGGAAAGCATCTGCTCAAGACCACTGACCGCTCGATAAGCGAGATAGCCTACGACATAGGTTTTTCCACTCCGGCCTATTTCACCCGCTGCTACCGCGAGTGTTACGGCGAGACTCCGTCGGAGACCCGCACTAAACTTACTACTTAAAAAAATACACACTCTATTCTTATTTCAGTCCATGCGCACTGCGGTAAAAAAAAGCCCCGGTGCGCATTTTTTTGATACGCAGCGAAAAAATGATACCAAAAAATGATAAAAAATGTTGCAAAGTATATTAAAAACCGTTCGCCGCTCAATTTTAATATTACATTCAACATTACTGATAGATGCCTGAGACATATAGGAAGTAATTTTGAGCCCAGAAACTTACTAATTATTTCAAATAACATGAAAAGATCAATTCTCAGTGCAATCTTGCTGTTTGTGATGGCAATTTTCGCGCATGCACAGAACATCTCTGTGCAAGGAACGGTGTTTTCCAAGTCAGATGACGAGCCGCTGATAGGCGCTTCGGTTGTCTGTGAATCCACCGGCGCCGCCGCGGCAACCGACCTCGACGGTAATTTTATTATTTCAGTGCCTGAAGGTGAAGCGCTCACCTTCTCTTATGTAGGTTATCAGACGGTATACCTCGCGGCTCTTCCCACTATGACCGTCTATATGGAAGAAGACAACGAGCTTCTCGATGAAGTGGTCGTGGTAGGTTATCAGACCGTGCGCAAGGCTGACCTTACCGGTGCTGTTTCGGTTGTGTCGACCAAATCTCTTGAAACTTCATCCGACACTGACCCCATGCGCGCCCTTCAGGGAAAGGTGCCCGGTATGACGATTACCGCCAACGGTTCGCCGAGCGGTACCGGTTCGGTACGTATCCGTGGTATCGGTTCATTCAACGCATCGCAGGACCCTCTGTTTGTAATCGACGGCGTGCCCACCACCGCTACGCTCAATTCACTTAACATGAACGACATCGAGAGCATGCAGGTGCTCAAGGACGCCGCCTCGGCTTCTATCTACGGTTCGCGCGCTGCCAACGGTGTGGTTATCATCACCACCAAAAACGGCAAGATGGGCGACAAGAAGAAGGTGGACGTAAGCTTCTCGGCCAATCTCACCGCTCAGTTCTACTCCTCGCAGGCCAAGATGAAGCTGCTCAACACTCAGGGCTATGCCACCGCAATGGCTCAGGCTGCTATGAACGACGGTATCGACCCCGTAGGTTACGCAGCCGGCTACGGCCTGGCTCTCGACGCTCCCACCGGTTATCCCATCAGAGTCTACGATGCAGCCAATAACCGCTATGTGGATTATACGGTCAACGGACGTTACGACGGCTATATCAATGCCAAGAAGACCATGCTCATGAGCGACACCGACTGGCTCGATGAAATCTCGCGCACCGGCTTCGCTCAGAATTATGATGTGGCAGTATCCACCGCTTCCGATCTCGGAACGGCATTCTTCTCGCTCGGCTACCGCAACAACGAAGGTATCCTTAAATACACCAACTTCGAGAATATCGCCGCACGTATGAACACCTCGTTCAACATCTGCCCCGTGGTTTCGGTAGGAGAGAACTTCACCCTTACTTACACCAAGCAGGTCGACTGCCAGCCCCTTGAAAATGCCCTCAAGATGCCTTCGTCGGTACCCGTATTCGAGACCGACGGCACTACCTATGCCGGCCCCGTGGGCAGTATGGCTGACCGCCAGAATCCTCTCCGCGAGCTCGCCTTCAACCGCGACAATTCGCTCAACGTATGGCGACTGTTCGGTAACGCTTATATCGACATCAAGCCTGTAAAGGGTCTCCTTCTCCGCTCCAACTTCGGTCTTGACTACGATGCCGCTTTCATCCACTCATATGACTATACTTTCCACAGCGACATCGTCAACAACGATACCAACTCCACCACGCTCTCTCAGGCCAATGACTCCAAGTGGACATGGACCAACACTGCCAACTATAACTTCACTTTCTGCAAGGACCACACGATGACCATCCTCGCAGGTATGGAGCTGTTCCGTCAGAGCCGCATCGATTTCGCGGGCTACAATGAAAATTACGATATCGAGACCCCTGATTACATGTATCCCGATGCTTCATCGGGCGTTGAGCGCTCTACCGGTAACAAGTCAGCTTACGCTCTTGTATCTTTCTTCGGTAAGATCGACTACAACTGGCGCAATCTTCTTCTCGCTTCGTTCACCATACGTCGCGACGGTTCTTCACGCTTCGGCAGCAATAACCGCTTCGGTACATTACCCGCTGCCACTCTCGGCTATCGTATCTCCGAAAATATCCGCAAACCCTGGCTCGACGATCTCAAGCTCCGCCTCTCGTGGGGTAAGACCGGTAACCAGGCTATCTCCAACACTGCCCGCTACGCTCTCTACGTGGCCGATTACGGCAGCGACCGCGTGACTTCTACCGCCTACGACCTCCTTCTCCAGCAGAGCGGTATATTCCCCTCGGGTTACTTCGCAAAACAGACCGCCAACCCCGACCTGAAATGGGAGACCACCATTCAGTACAATGCCGGTCTTGATTTCGCCTTCCTCAACAACCGTCTCTTCGGTACCTACGATGCCTATATTAAGGATGTGAAAGACATGCTCATCTCGCCCGCTTATCTCGGCTCGATGGGTGAGGGTGGCGCTTCATGGCTCAACGGTCCGTCGCTCCGCAACTGGGGTATGGAATTCCAGATCGGATGGCGCGATGATCTCCGCTGCGGTCTCAGCTACAAGGCTTCTCTTAACCTTGACTTCTTCCGCAACCGCGTGACTTATCTGCCCGCCACCACTACCGGTTCTTACGCCCACACCACTACCGAAAATCTCGTGCAGGCCCGCAAGCCTTACGGCTCGATCGTAGGTTATGTCTACGACGGTCTGTTCCAGACTCAGGAAGAGGTTTATGCCTACGGTCAGGACAACGCCCGCCTCGGTGGTATGAAATACGCCGACCTCAATGGCGACGGCAAGATCACTTCGGCTGACCAGACCTGGATTTTCAATCCGGTTCCCGACCTTTCGTTTGGTCTCAATGTCGAGTTGAGCTACAAGAACTTTGACCTCCAGATGTTCTGGCAGGGTGTGCTCGGTCAGGATGTATACAACAATCAGAAGTTCCAGAACGACTTCTGGAGCGTGACCGACGCCGGCAGCAACAAGGGTGTGCGTGTGCTCGACGCATGGCTCCCCAATGTCAACACCGGCTCTAACATCCCCATGCTGACAACTAACAACACCGGCGACGAAGGCCGCGCTTCTTCCTACTTCGTGGAAAACGGATCTTATGCCAAGCTCCGCACCCTCCAGCTCGGTTACACCCTTCCCTCCAAAGTCATGTCGAAGCTTCGCATGTCAAAGGCTCGCGTATACGTTTCGGGTCAGAATCTCTGCACCATCAAGAGCAGCAGCCTCACTTGCACCGACCCCGAGAATGCCAACTGGGCATATCCTATCCCCACATCGCTTTCTTTCGGTCTCCAGCTTAATTTCTAATCCGCTTAAATCTTCAGATTACAATGAAATCGCTTAAAATATTTTCTTTCGCGCTGATTGCTGCAGCATTGACCGGTTGCAACGATTTTATCGACGTGCCTCCCACGGGTGTGGTTGATGGTGAGCTCGCTTATTCACAGCCCGATAAGATGGTCAACTCGGCTTACGCCGCCATTGGCGACTGCTGGTATAACTATCCTTTCAACCTCTGGCCCTATGGTGACCTCGGTTCTGACGACTGCCTTAAAGGTGGTGGCGGTACTACCGACACCGGCTATCATCCCATGGAGATATGGTCAACCCTTACTTCCACAGCCGGTGAACTCGATGAACTTTGGTATCGTCTTTACTGTAATATTTCCCGTTGCAACCGCGCTCTTGTATCGCTCGACGAGCATGGCGTAGAGGTGCTCGGTGAAAGAGTGGCCGCTCAGCGTGTGGCTGAGGTGCATTTCCTCCGCGGTCACAGCTACTTCAAGCTGCTCACCATGTTCCGTCAGATTCCCTGGATCGATGAGGAAGTGTTCAAGGCAAGTTCGCAGGAAAGCGTGAGAAACGATGAGTTTACCTACGAGCAGCTCTTTGAAAAGGTTATCAATGAATTCAAGCAGGCCTACGACGTTCTCCCTATGGAGGTGACCGACGGTGGTGGCCGTGCCAACAAGGTGGCTGCAGCCGCTTATCTGGCCAAGTGTTATCTTACCCTCGCCTGGGGCGACGGCTATGAGGCTACCGACGGCGTTGACTTCATCAATCAGGAGTATATGAAGAAGGTGATCGAATATACTGAGGTTGTGAAAAATTCCCGCTACGGTTATCTTGAGGATTTCGGAGATATATTCCTTCCCGAATATAAGAACAGCAAGGAGTCGATATTTGCCGTGCAGACTTCGCAGTATACCGAGGACAATACCCGCTACGGCCGCGCCAACTGGTCAAATATGCTCAACGGCTGCTGGGGTATCTGGTCGTGCGGATGGGACTTCCACAAGCCTTCGCAGAATCTCGTGAATGCGTTCAAGACTAAGGACGGTCTGCCTATGTTTGATGACTATGCTGCTCAGGATGCTTATCCCGTGGCAGGTGATGTCACTGCTCAGAAGTGGGATCCCCGTTTGTTCCACACTGTAGGTATGCCCGGCTTCCCCTACAAGTATGAGGCTGAATACACGCTCACTACCGACAACTCCCGTACTCCCAATACCTACGGCTACTATACTTCTCTCAAGGAAGTGCCTCAGCGTAGCGCCGGTGAGACTTTCGATGACTCATGGCAGGCTTTCGCGATGAACGACTATGTATTCCGTTACACCGACGTGATGCTCATGCGTGCCGAAGCGCTGATCGAAAGCGATGCAGCAGGTGCGCTTGAAGAGGCCCGCACTATTATCAACGACATCCGTCAGCGTGCCGCCAACTCTATCGAGAAGCATATCGGTTATGCCAAGGATTTCTGCGATATCGCACTTTACCCCGCAAGCTATTTCGCCGATAAGGCTTCTGCCCGCAAGTGTCTGCGCTGGGAGCGCCGTCTTGAGATGGCTATGGAGAGCAGCCGTTACTTCGACCTCCGTCGCTGGGGTATCGCTTCCGAGGTTCTCAACAAGTATTTCGCTCTCGAAGAAGCATCGTCATACGACGGCGTGCAGTACGGTCAGTATTATAAGGACGCTCACTATACCGCCGGTAAAAACGAGTTCTATCCCATTCCTTACAATCAGCTCTACTACGTGCCCGGTCTGTATGAGCAGAATAAACATTACAACTAATCAATCCTCAATACCGTGTATAAAATGAAAAAAATATATAATCTGGCACTTTTTCTGATCGTGGCGTTGCTCGCGGTGTCATGCCAGGACAAGGACTATGATATAGCGGCACCTGTGATTGCCCCTATCGCTGCCGATGAAATTTCCGGCTCGCTCCAAGGCGACAATTATGTGTGGACCTGGACCAAACCTGCCGGTCTCGACATGCTCGTGAACGTATATAACGGCAATGTGCTTCTTATGTCGGAAACCGTTTCGGGCGACAGCTTCACACAGAAGGATGTGGATACCAACATTCTCTATACTTATGTGTTCAAGCTCACCGACGGCACTAATATTTCGCTTGGAGTTGTCAAGCAGTATATGCGCCCCGGCGCCTCCAAAATGGCCGGTCTCTCCATGTCTCAGGTCGAGAAGGGTGGGGGATATGACGCTATGATCGTGTGGAACGCCAATGAGTCGGCAGCTACGGTGGAAATGACCGCCACAAACGGCGACACCCGCACTATCACCGAAGTGTTCCCGGCTGGTGTTACCGAATATATTATCCCTGATGTCGTATTCGGAGAGGAATGGAACGTGACCCTCACCGCGGTCAACCCCGACGGTCGTTCTCTTCCCGTCAGCACCTCGCTTAAGATCGGTAAGACTGCCATAGGTTTCCTCAGCATCTATCCCACGCCTGAGGATCTCGTGGCCAATGGCGACGACGACGAGGCTTGTGCTTGGCTTTGGCTCCACGAGGAGTATCCCACGGCTCAGTATATATACTTCGGTGATATTACTTCGGCTGCCGTTCTCGAACCTTACCGCGTGCTTTTCTGGATGCGCGACCTTGAAGGTGTGGATGAAGCCGCTGTATTTGCTATGCCCGAGGTAGTGACAAACGCTACCCCCTATGTGAAGGAGTGGTACACAGCCGGCGGCAACCTTTTGCTCTGGAGCCACGCCACGGTATATATCGGTGAGCTCGGTCGCATCGATTCTGAAATGCTTAAGACCAACGACCGCACTATCGGCACAGGCCTTGGAAATCCCAACGGCGACGTCTGGTCAATGGCTGTATCGCTCAACCCCGGCGGTGCATTTACCAAGGATCATTCTTCCCACCCCATCTATCGCGGACTCGAGACTACGTCCAACGACCGCTGCAAGCTCATCCCGTTCAAGGGTCCCGGTTGGACTGAAGACCACAACTGTCTTTTCTTCAACATTCCGGCCGCGCTTACCGGTCTCGGAAATCAGGAAGAGGCTTGCTACAATGAGCTCACCCGCAAGTATGGCATCTATCCCCTCGGCACATGGGATTCGCAGATTGATTTCGTTTCTCAGCTCAATGTATGGGAAGCCCAGCAGGGTAACACCGAGTTTAAGGGTACTATACTTTGCATCGGTAACGGTGGCTGCGAATTCTCGATGAGAAACCCCGACGGAACCCCCGACATCAGCGCGCATCCGTCAAACAACTCTTATCAGGACAATGTGCTCACGCTTGCCAAAAACTCGCTTGAGTATCTTAAGACACGATGACTCAAACCTAATATCTATCTATATATCAACTCTTTTAGGTTCGGCGAGGGTGCTCCACAGCACCCTCGCTTTTATCATATACATAGATATATGTATTCAGTTCCTGATCATAGCCCCAAATCCCGGCAAGAAGCGGCAGCTATAATACGCGATTAGTTGCCCGCCTCAATTTTTTGCATTAACCCCTCTGCCATCAGTGCATTAGTTTATTTGTCTGTGCATGCGAGATTTATCTCGCGTTACGAGCCGTTACAGCCTAATCCCTAAAACCTAACACCTCCTCCCTTCTAAGCCTAAAAAATGTTAAAACTATCACAAAGATTTGGTGGAATGGGATAAACTCTCTACCTTTGCACTCGCTTTTCGGAGGAAGGGCGGTCGCAAAGAGATCTGAAACATGATGAAACGCAGATAAAGGCG
>JAIDSW010000265.1 GCA_029061025.1 Duncaniella sp. | reverse complement strand
TCATTAACACCGCCGACGGCACTGCCGAGAATTATCTCGTGGCCGTAGGTACTCCCATGGCTTCGCTTCTTGCCGAAGATGCAGCCCTCCCCGCCAAGATTATCCTCGGCGGCCCCATGATGGGACGCCCCGGTATCTCGCTTCTCGCCCCCGTCATCAAGGGTACATCAGGTATCCTGTTGCTCGACGAAAGCCAGGCATCGCGCCTCGAACCCGAGCCTTGTATCCGCTGCGGCAAGTGCGTAGAGGCATGCCCCATGGGTCTTGAACCGTTCCTTCTTTCCACACTCTCGCGTCTGAAAGACTTCGAGAGCGCTCTTGAGGAAAAGGTGGTGAACTGTATAGAGTGCGGCTGCTGCTCATTCTCCTGCCCCGCCAACCGTCCTATCCTCGACTACATCCGTATAGGAAAGGCCGCCGGTATGGGCATCATGCGCGCCCGCGCCGCCGCTGCAAAGAAATAATAGCTCTGCAAACATAATATTTCGTGAGGTCACCCGCTCAAGCAAGTGACCTCACTTGTTATAAAAAGATGCAGAAACTATCAGTAAAAGTATTATTATTTAAACCCGTCAAAATTAGCCATCCGTGCCGGAGGCACAAATCAGTAGGTCCGTTAATCAATTTTTGCCGGATGTTTCCTCAAACCACTTGATTTATATGAAAAAAAGCAGATCAATTCTCGATATACCATTTTGGGATATATTGCTATACTTTTTTTATATCGTAGTGTTAATTCCTTTCCCGCTTTATCCTCAAAATACCATGACTGTATTTCTGGGGATAATTTGGAGCTTGACGCTATTATGGACAACCGTATACATTGTATGCCGAAAATTCAATCCGACATTCAAGTCACAAATTGACACATACTTACAAAGACATAATATTGACGGAAGCCAAATTACTTGGTTGCTCGTTATCATATTTTGTCTTTCTGCGTTGATGAAATTATAGCGTCTTGAGCAGATTGTGGCGGATAATGGCGTCGGATACGGAGCGGGCTGAGCGTAGATGGTCGAGCAGGGCGGGTGACATCGATGTGGTATCGCCGAGGTGCTCAAGCGTCATGGTGGATATTGCGGTGGCGTGATAGTCGGGCGAAAGAATGCTTTGGCCGAGTCCGCGCCAGCTGTAATCATCAAGACCGAGCAGGTCAAGCAGCGTGGGGTACATATCTATTTGGCCCATCACGCCGTCAAATCTTCCTCCGACGGGTGAATTAAGAACGATAAACGGTGTCATCTGGCGGCCGTCGACGAGCTCGGCAGCTTCGGGCGACGATGAGCGAATGTCAGAGCGCCACGAGGCGAGCCCTTCGTGATCACCGGTTATCACCACAAGTGTCTCGTCCCAATCAGAGCGGCTGCGAAGATAGTCGACAATAGTGTGCAGCTGCGAGTCAACATAATGATTTATAGTAATATAATCTTTTACCACCGCCGGTAGTCGTGACCCGTCGACGTCGAAGTCAGAGTCTTTCAACTCATCGGGAAGTCGGAATGGATTGTGACCCGAGTAGGTGACAAATGTG
>JAIDSW010000264.1 GCA_029061025.1 Duncaniella sp. | reverse complement strand
GGCCAGAATTCCCGCCTCGTAAACTTCGATGTGGAGCTTTCGGCTACCGGTACGCTCGAAAATCTCAACGTGGCATTCGACATGTCGACCGACGATGACCTTACAGTAGAAAACGAGCTTGCCGGCATGACCCCCGAGCAGCGTGCCAATGCAGCGATGAACCTACTTATTACCAATATGTATACGGGAGCCGGCACGCAGGCCACGGCCAATCTGTCGGGCAATGCGCTGTATTCGTTCCTCACGTCGAAACTCAACAGCTGGGCCGCCAACAATATCAAAGGTGTCGATATATCATTCGGTGTCGACCAGTATGACAAGACTGTGGGTGGTAACACTTCCACCGCCACGAGCTACAGCTACCGCGTGTCGAAGTCTCTGTTCAATGACCGCGTGAAGATAATCGTGGGCGGTAATTATTCCACCGACGCCAACGCTGACCAGAACCTGTCGCAGAATCTCATCAACGATATTTCGATAGAATACCTGCTCAATCGCTCCGGCTCGATGTATGTGCGCATATTCCGTCACACCGGTTATGAAAGTATACTCGAAGGTGAAATTACTCAGACCGGCGTAGGCTTCGTGTTCAAGCGCCGCCTCAACTCGCTGCGCGACCTTTTCGGGCGCGGTAAAAAGACACCCGCTCCGGCCACTTCAACCACATCAGAATCCGATAAATGAAACCGACAAGACTTCATATAATTTTCATCACATTTGCGGCTATGCTCATGCTTGCCGCCTGCTCCACCACCAAGCGATTGCCCGAGGGAGAAATCCTCTACACGGGTCTGAAAGCGGTGAACTTCAACGATACGCTTGCCAAGGTGCCCGCTGAATTGCGGAGTGAAATACGTGAGGCCGTGGCGGTGAAGCCCAATAACCCGCTCCTCGGGTCGGCTTCCTACCGTATCCCGTTCCCTCTCGGACTCTGGGTGTATAACAACTGGCCAAATCCTCCGAGCGGCCTGAAACACAAAATCTACGAGTGGCTTGCCACCGAACCGATACTTGTGAGCGACGTGCGCCCCGAAGTGAGGGTGGAGATGATAAATCAGATTCTCGACAACAACGGTTTCTTCCGCGGAACGGCTTCATATGAACTGGCGCAGAAGAAAAACAAGCGCAAGGCATCGATAATATACAATGTGGATCCGGGACCTGCATATAATCTCGACTCGATAATACTGCTGCCCGAGACCACACCTGTCAACCGCATGATCGACTCGCTTGCCCGCGTCAACCGATACCTTAAAGTCGGGAGTCGCTTCTCGACCGATTCGCTCAGTGCCGCCCGCACCCGTATCACCAATGATCTCCGTAATCAAGGCTACTATTATTTCCGGCCGGAGTATATCGACTATCTTGCCGACTCAACCATAAATCCCGGCTCGATTGCGCTGAAACTGATAATACCTGATAATGTACCGTCGTGGGCGCTCGACAAGTTTTCCACAGGCACAATCACAACTCTCATATACCGCAATCAAGGCGGTGGTACTCCCGATACGATCCACACCGCCAAGGGCGACGTGATCAAGATGATGCCCATGCATCTGCGCGACAATCTTATCCCCTCGTGCATAGCGTTTCGTCCCGGCAGGGTGTTCCGTGTGAATCAGATGGAACGCACGCAGTCCAATCTCGCACGCCTGGGCATATTCAATGCAATCGACATGCAGGTGCACCCCGATACCACGTCGTCGGCCAACCGAATACTTAACGTTACTCTGTCATGCACGCTCGACAAGCCTCTTGAGGCCTCGGTGGAAGCCAATGTGTCGTCGAAATCCAACAGTTATCTCGGTCCGGGTGTCACGCTCGGACTTACAAACCATAATCTTTTCGGCGGAGGCGAGCAGTTCAATGTGTCGCTGACGGGCTCTTATGAATGGCAGACGGGACACAACAGCTCGTCGGTGTTCAACTCCTACGAGGTAGGCGTCCAGTCGTCGCTGGCGTTTCCGCGACTGCTTGCGCCCGCGTTCATACATCGTCGCCGCCGCACCGTCAACTGGACAAAGATAAGTCTTGGCGCCGACCTGCTCAACCGTCCGCATTACTTCAAGATGGCTCAGTTTAACACGTCGCTTTCCTATGACTGGCAACCGTCGAAATATATCACCACATCATACACGCCGCTTAAAGTAACCTATACCAAACTCATCACCACCACTCCCGAGTTTGACGCCATCATGGATGCCAACCGTGCCATTGCGCTCAGCTTCCGCAATCAGTTTATCCCGCAGATGAGCTACAATTTCGTGTATGACCGCGCCATGAACCGCAACAACACCATCAATGTCTCATTCTCGCTCACTGAGGCGGGCAATATTTTCTGGGCGCTGTATGAGATGTGCGGCAACCGTGACAAGGAAAAGACACTTTTCCACACACCGTTCTCGCAGTTTGTAAAGGGACAGGCTCAGATCGTGTACGGACGCCAGATGTATCCGAGCCACTGGATAGTGTCGCGATTCGCCATAGGAGCCGCCCATGCCTACGGTAACTCCTCTCAGGTGCCCTACAGCGAGCAGTTCTATGTGGGAGGTGCCAACTCGATTCGCGCCTTTACGGTGCGTTCCATTGGTCCGGGCTCCTACCGTGTGCCGCGCGATCAGATCGACGGATATTTTGACCAGACAGGTACATTCAAGCTTGAGGCCAACGTTGAGTACCGATTCCCCATACTCGGACCGCTCCACGGCGCCGTATTTCTTGATGCGGGTAATGTGTGGCTTCTCGAGAATGACCCGCAACGTCCCGGCGGTACTTTGCGTGGCAAGACATTCTGGAATGACATTGCCACCGGCACGGGTGTGGGACTCCGCTTCGATATATCCATGCTTGTGATACGCGGTGACCTCGGTATAGGTATTCATGCGCCCTATGATACCGGCAAGCGGGGATATTACAACATGACATCGTTCGGCCGCTCGCTGGCTTTCCACCTCGCTATCGGATATCCTTTCTGAGGCGGGCTACGGGAATCCCCAGCCGCTCACGGTATTTCGCTACCGTGCGGCGTGCTATATCTATGCCTTGTGATGCAAGATGCTCTTTAATGGCGTCGTCGCTCAACGGCGCTGCGGGATTCTCACCGTCCACAGCCGATTTTATCGCGGCAAGTATCGCATGGGTGGAGTGGCCTCCGTCATCGTCGGAACTTCCGGCAAGTCCTTCGTTGAAGAAAAATTTCAGCGGATATGTGCCCGAAGGGGTAGACACATATTTTCCCGCCGTCGCGCGGGAAATGACCGAGAGATCATAACCTGTAAGAGCTGCCACATCCTTTAGCACCATCGGGTGCAGGTCGCTCTCGTCGGCCGACAGGAAAAAGTCATGCTGCAAGGTCACAATGGCGCTCATGACATTGAAAAGAGTCTCGTTGCGCAGCCGCAGCATGTCGATGAAGTCGGTGGCCTGTTCACGTCGTCGTGCGATGAATGAACGCGCGGCGGCATCGGTCGGCTCATCGCGGAAACTGCGCTCGATCTCAAGCTCGGGAATGGAATTGGGGAGTGTGACGGTCACCGATCCATCCTCAGCAGGTTCGACGAGGAAATCGGGAACGATATGGCGCGTGCGGTCGAGCATGGGATCTTCTCCTATATCAGCCGCCGGCTTGGGGTTGAGTGAACGAATGACATCGACCGCCTCACGGAGTCGTTGAGCGCTTACCCCGAGAGCTGATTCGAGGCGTGAAAAATGCTTGAGAGAGAAAACATCGAAGTAATGCGTCACTATTTCACGGGCGAGAGCAACATTGCCGTCGGAGTCATCGGGCATGCGCCGCAACTGTATCAGCAGGCAGTCACGCAGATCGCGTGCACCCACGCCGGCCGGGTCGAGTGATTGAACTGTGTCAAGTCCCCTCTGCCACATTTCCATAGGTATATCCACGCCGGTGGTGAAAGCCACGTCGTCGGCTATGCTTTGGAGCGTGCGCGACAGATAGCCGTTTGAATCGAGATAGCCTATTATATATTCGGCCGTAGCGGCCACGGCGGGATCGCGGTGAAGCTCGTTGACCTGCGCCGTGAGATATTCCATAAGTGACATGGGCGATGACGTCGCCGATGCCTCAGCCCAGTCATATGCCTCATGGTGACGACCCGTTACGGCGCCTGCGTGAGGTATCTCATCGTCGTCGCTGTAATCGGCAAGCTGAATCTGCTCGGCAGTCTCGTTGAAATCATCGGCCGCATTATGGTCACCGTCAGTCTCGGCTGTGGCG
>JAIDSW010000263.1 GCA_029061025.1 Duncaniella sp. | reverse complement strand
CTCGTAGTTGTGTATAAGATACAGATATAGAATATATAGAAGACCGTTTAAGGGTATATTTTCAAAATTTTCTTTGAAAAGCCATGCTAAGAAAGCGCTATGAACTCGTTCTTTTCTTGCTGTTTTAGTGATTTCAAATAAGCTTTGTTGCTTATATTTTGATTGTAGCATATTGCATCCATGATCGTTGTTAAATGCTTCAATCATGGCAACAGCTTCATCAAATTTTATATTATCAATTTCAGGCATAGTCCGGATTTTATTGCTTTTATTTCACATTTGCAAAAGTATAAAATATTTTATTGTTTATCAAAATGGGAATTTATTTAATAACTTGAATTTTTTGTGCTCAATGAAAAATTTTTTATAATTTTGCAAATGCAGACTACAAGCAGAAGCCCGGTCATGGGTAATGCGGGTGGGAATGCAATAGTATTATTATGAAGCGTTTACTCGGCGCTTATTCTTGACATTGCGAAATCTGGTAAATTTCAGTCTCAGTCAAGAATGTTGCAAACAGTAGATGCCTTGTGGATATATTAGTATTATCTCAAACTGTTATGCGAGTATCGGTTTGGGTCGATATAGTATATTCTGCGTGAGGCTTCTGTATGTTTGCTCGTTCAACTGAGATGGGCAATACCAGAGCCTCGCAATGTGGAACGAGCAACAAGTATGGCTCTCACGCTTTTATTTTATTCTAACTTAAGGGGGCGGGTTAGATTTTTTTAGTAACTATTATGAAAAAATTTGATTTAACAACTCAGGCCGGAGTCGTACTTGCTCAAAATTTCTTAGGCACATCGTTAATAGGAAACGGAGGGTCGTTATTTATTATAGGTAAGTACCTTCTTGATAAATTGTTTACTACTCCTGAAGAGCAGGGTAAGGTAGTTCAGAATTTAATTGAGAAAGGAAAACAAGAAGGAGTTGATGAAATGGAAATTGAACTGAAAGATAGAGGCGGCCTCTCTTTTAACGCTCCTATTGAGGGCTGCAATATAAATGTCCATGTTGGCAAAGATCAAAAGACGACGATTAAGGTTAAGTATAAATAATTTGCGGTAAATTGTCGAGATTTTAGCCTTTAAAAATTAGGTAGACAGTAATAATTGGCGGATTTATCGGTGCCGGAGGCACGGTGTTGTCGGAAACCTCGTACTTCAGTGCGAGGATAGAACTGACTGACAAAAAATGCGTCCAGACCGGACGCTTCGTGTGAGGATGTTAAGGTGTAAGATAGCAAAAATCAGGTGCATATCGTTGCTTTCGTCACGATGCGTCCTGCCGGGACGCGAGTGTGGAGGCGCTTTTCCCTCGCATTGAAGTACGAGGTTTGTGACAACAATGTGCCTCCGACACGCATAGTATAATCGTTATGTATTCTGAATCGTTGCCGATAAACTACTATCTATGGCAGATGCAGGAATTTGTATACATTCCATTTTTACTGTAAATTTGCAGTAAAAATGGAATAGGATGGTGGAAGTACATTAAAAGATATTGGACGAGCCTGCTTAAATTATTGTAGCTCAGGTAAAAATGATAGCGTAATTCTGATTATTAAGGTTCTCATATTTTGAGCTGATAATTTGCGTGTATTCCATTTTTACTGTAAATTTGCAGTAAAAATGGAATGGGTCGGTGATGCAGGTAGCAATTCGGGGAATTCGGTGGCTACTTGGCAATCGGTTGAATTTTGTCTCGGTCTCAATTTTGAATGGTATCACCTATGAAAAAGCTTTTAAGACGTATTACCGTAATTATAATTGTGATAGCGGTAAGTTCATATTTATGGGGACATTCGTTTAAGCAACGAATTGATCCTGAGCTTAATGATGAACTCCGGGAATATTGCGTGAAAAACGGTTTATGTAAAGATTATTGCATAGTGGTGGATTTTTCGATTTATTCGGGTAAAGACAGATTGTTTATCATTGATATGGATAAAAATGAGATAGTGTATTCAGCGCTGTGCGCACATGGTATCGGCAAAAAGTTTGATTGTAGTGTTACCCCTCGGTTCAGCAATGAGAATGGAAGCAATCTGTCGAGTCTCGGTCACTTTAAACTTGACAGGACAAGAAAGACATCTCAATATGATCTCAATGCCATAGAATTGCACGGCATGGATCCAACTAACTCCAATGCTTATTTACGCGGCATTTTGATACACGACGGACTGCCTGATGTGAGAATTATCGGGTTGCCGTGTCTGCCTCTGAGTCAGGGCTGCTTTACGGTCAGCTCAAAGGCGTTTAATGAAATAAATGAATTGAAAAGCCGATGTAATAAACCTGTGATGATATACAGCACTGACCGAAGCGTGTTTTAACCCGCTTGCCGTAAGAATGTGAAAGGCACAATCATAAAGCGCGTGATTCAATGGTTGGGCGGGATTTGGAGTTACGGGGCGAAAGTAGTAAATTTGCGGTGAAAAATTTAGCGAAATATCACTGAAAGATGTACTACGTTACCAAACGCATGGAAATCGCCGGGTCTCACCGGCTTAATCTGTCATACGAGAGCCGCTGCGAGAATCTTCACGGCCACAACTGGATAGTGACCGTATATTGCCGCGCGCGGGAGCTGAATCAGGACGGTATGGTGGTGGATTTCAAGCACTTGAAGGATAAAGTGCACGGTTATCTCGATCATGGCAATTTCAATGATCTGCTTCCGTTTAACCCGACGGCCGAGAATATCGCTCGCTGGATAGCCGACCAGATTCCGGAGTGCTACAAGGTGTCGGTGCAGGAGTCGGAGGGCAACGTGGCGATCTATTGCAAGGACGATGATGATTGCGGTGTGATATGAAGGTCAACGAGATCTTTTACTCGCTGCAGGGCGAGGGACGGTTTACGGGTACGCCTGCCGTATTTATTCGCCTGAGCGGCTGCAACTTGCGGTGTGACTTCTGCGACACCGCCCATAAGGAGGGCGTGGAGATGACCGAAGAGGAAATCGCTGCCGAGGCGGCGCGCTATCCGGCGCGACATGTGGTGATCACCGGCGGCGAGCCGACCATACAGCTCAATTCCCGCCTTGTAAAATTACTTCACTACCATAGAAAATTCGTGCAGATTGAGACAAACGGCACAAGAAAACTGCACGACGATCTGGCCGTCACGCTCGACTGGGTGACCGTTTCGCCCAAATTCGGCAAGAGGCCTGCGATAGAGCGCATCGATGAGCTTAAAGTGGTGTATGATCTCGATCATGTGGAAGATGTGGAGGCGCTCGAAGGGGTCACCACTACCCGTGATGATTCATATTTTCTCCAGCCCTGCGACCGCGGCGAGGAATTTAATGCACGCAACATCAAGTCGTGTATCGGTTACATACTCGCCCATCCCAAGTGGCGCCTTTCACTTCAGACCCACAAGTTGCTTGATATACGGTAAATTACCGGCTGCCCTTCCAGTCAGGAAACAAGGCGATGGAACCTGCTCCATAGATAATCATCAGCACTCCGAAAAGATTGTCGATATTCTTTTCGGGAGATGCGAGGTTGTATATGCCGAATGCTATGAAGAAAAGCCCTGGCAATACCGCGAATGCGTTGACCAGTCGGCGTTTAGATTTCGTGTCCATGTAGCAAAGGTAGGAAAATAATTTGGCAATCAAGGTTTCCGGTATAGAAAAATTGCAGTGAGATTTCACATTATTTAAAATATTGTATTAATTTTGTCGCGGAAACATGGGTCGCCATGCTTCCGCAATCAATCAGTTCCAATATTTATTTATCAATTTCTAATTATCACTGATTATGAAAAAATTTTTAGTTATGGCCATTATGGCAGTTATGGCAGTAGCCGCATCGGCTCAGATTTATGTAGGAGGTTCGCTCGGCTATACTCACCAGAAGAGTGACGAGGGTAATTCCGACGTATTCACTTTCGCTCCCGAAGTAGGTTATAACCTCAATAGCACCTGGGCAGTGGGTGGTTCGCTCAACTACACCTGGACCAAGGATGTAAGCAACAGCTTCTATATCAATCCTTATGCACGCTACACTTTCTTCCACAGCGAACTCGTGAACCTTTTCGTTGACGGTGGCGTGGATCTCGGTATATCGGCTCCCAAGCATGGCTACAGCTCCACCCTCTGG
>JAIDSW010000262.1 GCA_029061025.1 Duncaniella sp. | reverse complement strand
GTTGGCGGGGTTGTGGAGGGGAGCGATGTCGTAGCACTGCTTGATCATGTCCTTCACATTGTCGTCGATGAGCACCGAAGCGTTGAACTTCTCACCGCCGTGTACCACACGGTGACCTACGGCATCGATTTCGTCAAATGATTCTATGCAGCCGTCGACCTTGTCGGTGAGTCGGTCAAGGATAGCCTTGACTGCGGCGAGATGGTCGATCTGACCGAGATTGATGATTTCCTTGGAGCCGTCGGCTTTCTTGAACTTGATGAATCCGTCGGGAAGACCGATTTTCTCCACGCCGCCTTCGGCGAGAACGGCATCGGTAGTGGTGTCGATGAGCTTGTATTTCACGGAACTGCTACCGCAGTTGAGCACGAGAATTTTCATGATTTCTTATTGTTGAGAAGTGGATAATGTCAGGTTTCTCAGGCCTTGGCGCCGATAGCCTGGTTGCAGGTGATGATGATGGTCTTGTAGATGTCCTCGGGATAGCATCCGCGCGAGAGGTCGTTGACGGGAGCTGCGAGACCCTGAAGCACGGGACCTACGGCCTCCACGCCGCCCAGGCGCTGCACGAGCTTGTAGGCGATGTTGCCCACTTCGAGCGAGGGGAACACGAGCACGTTGGCACGGCCGTTGAGGGGACTGTTGGGGGCTTTGCTGTTGGCTACGCCGGGCACAAGGGCTGCATCGGCCTGCAGCTCGCCGTCGAGCATCAGGTCGGGTGCCATCACGTGGGCTATGTCGGTAGCTTCGATCACCTTGTCGACACGCTCGCTCTTGGCCGAGCCCTTGGTGGAGAATGAAAGGATGGCCACGCGGGGTTCGATACCGGCGATGTCGCGGGCGGTCTGTGCGGCCGAAACGGCGATCTGAGCGAGCTGCTTGGCGTCAGGCTCGGGCACTACGGCGCAGTCGGCGAAAATCAGCAGGCCGTCGGTGCCGTAGGGCGATCCTTCGGGAAGCACCATTACGAATGCGCCAGAAACCACGTCGATGCCGGGCTTGGTCTTGATCACCTGGAAAGCTGCGCGGAGCACGTTGCCGGTGGTGTTGAGGGCGCCGGCTACCTGGCCGTCGGCGTCACCTGCCTTCACCATGAGGCAGCCTAAGTAGAGCGGATTGGCGGCAGTCACGCGGGCTTCCTCCATCGAAATGCCTTTTTTCTTGCGGAGCTCGTAGTAGATGGGAGCGTATTTGTCGATGACTTTCTCATCAGCGGGATCCACGATGGTGGCTTTGTTGATATTCTCGAGGTGGAGTTCGGCGGCCATGGTCTTGATGGCGGCGGGCTCGCCTATGAGGATGATTTCGGCGATACCCTCTTTGAGGATACGGTCAGCGGCAGTGAGTGTGCGCGGTTCGGTTCCTTCGGGAAGTACGATGCGCTGGGGCATCGACTTGGCTTTCACGGTTAATTTTTCAAAAAGACCCATAGTTAAGGTTATTTTATTAGGTTAAAAGAATTGATAGATTCGATGTTGAAAGTGAGCGTGTGCGTCGGGTGCGCGCGCAATGCCACAAAGTTACAAAATATTCCCGTATTGTCAATTAAATTTTTCAACATAAAAAAATCGGGCGCGCTCATTGTAAATCACCCGCCAATTCACTAACTTTGCAGCCGTTCAGGACACCGGTCCGCAAACGATAATTTTATTCATAAATATTTTAAATCATGCGTTTTACACATTGCATTCTCTCTCTCGCCCTTGCCATGGGCGCAGGTGCCATGATGGGCAGCTGCGGCTCAAAGGCTGAAAAGGAAGCGGCTAATCCCGAATCGGAACTCAAGACTCTCACCGTTGTTGAATTCAATACCGGTGAGTTTAACGACGGCGACACCGTGGTGCTCGACGGCCGTTGCAGCCACCTCTGCGCCCACGGCGGCACAAAGGCTTTCCTTGCCGACGCTGACACCACCGTGCAGACTCCCCTGGTGCTTTGCCTTGCCACCGACAGCATCGGCGGCGCTTTCGCTCCCGAATGCCCGGGTCACAACATGACCGTGTCGGGTATCGTGCGCGTCAATTCGGCCACCGCATCGGAAATCAACGCCGCCATCGAGCAGATCAAAGCCGCTCAGGAAGGCGATGAAGGCCACTGCGGCACCGAGGTCAAGGCCTACGGCACGATGGGTCAGATCAAAGCCCGCCTCGACGAGCAGATGGCAGCCGATCCCGCCGACAGCATCGTGAAGCTCGGATATTATATCGAGACTCTCAGCTACACGCTTCCCGTGGAATAATCATTCACTCCACGGAAGGTGATACAGTAACGTGGGTTCATCCCGGGAGGGGTGGACCCATATTTTATAAATTAATCCAATAAATTGACTCTGACGGATAAAAGTTTGGTATTTATTTCGTAACTTTGCGGCACTTAAACTGAAAAATCATTAATGAACGCTTGCTTTATAGGTCTGGGCTATATCGGATTGCCCACCGCCATCATAGCCGCCCGTCACGGTGTAGACGTTCTCGGCGTTGATATAAATCCCGCAGTGGTCGAGCAGACCAATGCCGGGCATCTGCATATCATCGAGCCCGGAATGGAGGAACTTCTCCGCGAAGTGCTCGCCGCCGGTACATTCCGCGCCGCCCTCACTCCCGCTCCCGCCGATGCCTTTTTTATCGTGGTTCCCACTCCGTTCAAGGGTGACCATCAGCCCGATGTGTCGTATGTCGAGGCTGCCACGCGCAGCGTGGTTCCCTATCTTCGCGAGGGAAATCTCTTCGTGATAGAATCCACGTCGCCCGTAGGCACCACGGAGCGCATGGCCGAGCTGATATTTTCGCTCCGCCCCGAGCTTAAAGGCAAGATTTCGATAGCCTATTGTCCCGAGCGCGTGCTGCCCGGCAACGTGATATACGAACTGGTCCACAACGACCGCGTGATAGGAGGCGTGGATGCTGCGTCGACCGAGGCCGCCAAGGAATTTTACCGCCATTTCGTAAAAGGTGACCTCCATGCCACCAACGCCCGCACCGCCGAGATGTGCAAGCTCACCGAGAATTCCTCGCGCGACGTGCAGATAGCGTTCGCCAACGAGTTGTCGCTCATCTGCGACCGCGCCGGCATCAATGTGTGGGAGCTTATCTCGCTGGCCAACAAGCATCCCCGCGTGAATATCCTTCGCCCCGGTTGCGGCGTGGGAGGCCACTGCATAGCCGTCGACCCATATTTCATCACTGCCGCCTACCCCGAGGAATCGCGCCTCATAGCCGATGCCCGCGCCGTCAATAATTACAAGGCCGAGTGGAGCGCCGAAAAGATCGTCAACGCCATACTGCGCTTCCGCATCGACCACGGCCGCAATCCCCGCGTGGCGCTGATGGGTCTGGCATTCAAGCCCGATATCGACGACCTGCGCGAGTCGCCCGCAGCAGAGATAGCCGCCGACGTGATGAAGCGCGCCGCTGCCGACGCCGAGTTTATGGTCGTAGAGCCCAATATACGCGAGCATGCCGAGTTTGTGCTCGCCGAGGCCGCGGAGGCATTTGATAAAGCCGATATTGTGGCTTTCCTTACCGGGCACACTCCTTTCAGGTCGCTCCCTGCCGCAGGAAGCGGCAAGGTGATACTTGACTTCTGCGGTCTTTTTGAGGGCAAGGCATAAATATAGCCTCTTTTCTACAATAATTCGGGATTCGGGACGTTACTCCAATTAGAGTAACTCTATTTCCATATGCCCGAGTCAAAGCCTTCACTGACATCCGTAGCACTGAAAGGTATCAACGTATACAACTTCACCTCACCCGAGGCGCTGATTGATTACGTCGATGCCCATCCCGCCATACTCGTGGCTGTCAATGCCGAGAAGGTGGTCAATGCCGGCCCGCAGCTCGTGGAGATAATCAACGATAACATAGGCTATTGCGACGGTGCCGGCGCTGTGAAGGGATTGCACCTCAAAGGCCACTCCGAGGCTGTGAGGATACCCGGCTGCGAGCTGTGGCTCAAGATTATCGACCGCTTTCACGATGAAAAGTCGTTTTATTTCGTGGGCCGAACGCCGGGCGTCGTCGAGGAGGCGGTGGACAAACATCGCCAACAATATCCCCGTATCACCATCAAGGGCTACCGCGACGGATTCATAGCCGACGATGCCGAGCGCGACAAGCTGATAGATGACGTGGCGGCAAAGGCGCCCGATGTGGTGTTTGTGGCCATGGGGTCGCCCCGCCAGGAAATACTCATGTCGGATATGAAACGCCGTCACCCCGGAGCGATATATCAGGGACTGGGCGGAAGTTTCGACGTGTTCACCGGTCATCAGCAACGGGCACCGCGCTGGTGGCGCAATCACAATCTTGAGTTCCTCTACCGGTTTTATGCCACCCCCATGAGGCTGCCTCGCCTGAAGTCATACCTGCTCTATGCCTTCAAGCTCTACACCGGTCAGCTCTAACAGTATCGCTCACTCATTCAGCACACTATCGATATAATGAAAAAAGTAATGCTCGTATTCGGCACCCGCCCCGAGGCTATCAAGATGGCCCCGCTGGTGAAGCATCTCCAGAGTCGCGGAGCCGAATTTGAGACTATAGTTACCGTCACCGGTCAGCACCGCGAGATGCTTGATCAGGTGCTCGAGATATTTGACATCACCCCTCACCACGACCTCAATATCATGAAGCCGGGTCAGGACCTCTACGACGTCACCGCCCGCGTGCTCACCGGCATGCGCGATGTGCTCGACGCCGAGAAGCCCGATGTGGTGCTCGTGCATGGCGATACCACCACATCCACCGCCGCCGCCCTCGCGGCGTTTTACCGTCAGATTCCTGTGGGACATGTGGAGGCCGGACTCCGCACATATAATATATACTCTCCGTGGCCCGAGGAAATCAACCGTCAGATCACATCGCGCATCGCCACATATAATTTCGCGCCCACGGCTCTGTCGCAATCCAATCTCGTGGCCGAGCGCGTTGCCCCAGAATCTATCACCGTCACCGGCAATACCGTAATCGACGCCCTCTATATGGTGGTCGACAAAATTAAGGGTGACAAGGAGTTGCGCTCGCGCCTCCACGACGCCCTTGCCGCCGACGGATATGATACCTACCGCCTTGCCGACGGCGCCCGCCGCCTCGTGCTCATCACCGGCCACCGTCGCGAAAACTTCGGCGAAGGGTTCATAAATATCTGCACTGCCATCAAGCAGCTCGCCGAGGCCAATCCCGGTGTGGATTTCGTATACCCGATGCACCTTAACCCCAATGTGCGCCGTCCTATAGCCGAAGTGTTCGGCAACGACCTCAAGACTTACCCCAATATCTTCTTCATAGAGCCTCTCGAATATCTGAAATTCGTGTATCTGATGGAGAAGGCCGCCGTGATACTCACGGATAGCGGCGGTATTCAGGAGGAGGCTCCCGGCTTGGGCAAACCGGTGCTCGTGATGCGCGACACCACCGAGCGTCCCGAGGCTCTCGACGCCGGTACGGTGAAACTCGTGGGCACGTCACGCAAAGCCATAGTGGATAATCTCCAGGCCCTGCTCGACGACGGAGCTCTTTATGCCTCCATGGCGCAGGCTGTGAATCCCTACGGCGACGGCAAGGCATGCAGCCGCATCGCCGACGCTCTGGCCCGTTAACCTCACCTGATATTTCTCTCGCTCAATACACACACAATGGATCGATTTTTAGCCTGGTGCCGCCGCTATCTTTCTTTCACGCTTTTAGGCGCGATAGCCGTGGCCGCATTCGTGATGTTTTTCAATGATAATTCGGTGGTGGATACCTATGAGGCCGAGAAGGAGATAGACCGCCTCACCACCGAGATACGTCACGAACTCGACACGCTCAACTATTACCGCCGTCTCAATGCCTCGCTCGATACCGACCGCGAGACGATGGAACGCATCGTACGCGAGCAGCACCACATGCAACACCCCAACGAAGATGTCTACATTTTTGAATAAATCCACCTTTGCCCCGGCCGTAGCTACAGCCGGGCTTATTATTGTGATGATAGCGGCGGCAATGCCGCTGCTTCATGTGGCCGTGACCACTGCGCGCTATGTGTATGCCGCCGGTGCCGCGCTCGTGCTTATAGGAAAGATTTTCACTCCCGTGCCCGAGGGCGCGTCTCTGCGCCTGAAGCGGCTTTATCGTCTCGACGTGTTCTGCGGCCTGTTTTTCGTGGCCGCGGCGGTGTTCCTCTTTATCAGCGGCGGCAGCTCGACCGACTGGCTTGCGTTTACCCTCGCCGGAGGCGCGCTCCAGATCTATACGTCGCTCATGATACCCCGCATGCGCTCCCGCGAGTCGAAATAAATGTTAAAAACACCCCCGCACTCGGTTACTCAAGGGCAATTTCGTAACTTTGCCGCTTGATAATGGAAAAGTTATATCTCACCATCGACCACGGCAATTCGGTAGCCAAGATGTCGCTGCGCCGCGATGACACGCTCATCGCCTCGGCATCGGCCGAGAGGGTGACACCCGAAGCGGTGACCGACTTCGTCGGCGGCCGTCGCCTCGCCGGCATAATCATGGCGTCGGTGGCGGGTTATGACTCCACGCTTGCCGAATCGCTCCGCCCGCTTGCCGACAGGGTGGTGGAGCTCACGCCTTTCACCCCGGTGCCCATAGGTATCGACTATGCCTCCCGCTCCACCCTCGGAGTTGATCGCATAGCGGCCGCCGTGGGAGCGGCTGCACTTTTCCCTGAGCGCGATACCGTGGTGGTGGATGCCGGCACGGCCATAACCATCGACTATCTCGATGCGTCGGGCACATTCCGCGGCGGCAATATCGCCCCGGGGCTTGAGATGCAGCTTCAGGCGCTTCACCGATTCACGGCGCGCCTGCCGCTGGTGGCAGCTCCGGCAGCTCCGCAGGAATCGCCGCAACTCTACGGCACTGACACCCCCTCGGCAATCCTCTCGGGATGCCTGCTGTCGATGGCCGGCGCGGTGGACTATTTCCGCCGTCATGCCGCCGGGGGCGGCAGTGAGATGGCGGTGGTGCTCACCGGCGGCAACGGACACCTCCTCGCTCCTTATCTCAATCACTGCAATACGGTGGTTGAACCTCATTTAGTAGATAACGGTCTATACAGAATATTACGATATAATGAAAATATTTAAGCTCGCTTTAGTCGCCGCCTTTATCGCGGTATTATTTCCCGCCAAGGCTCAGATCAACAGCCCTTACTCGATGTTTGGCTACGGACAGCTCCGCGAAAACGCTACCACGGCGCAGCGCCAGATGGGAGGCGTGGGCTATGCCATGCACTCGGGCCGTCAGGTCAATGTGATGAATCCCGCCTCGTATGCCTCCACTGATTCGCTCACTTTCCTTTTCGACATGGGGCTCGACTTCACATTTATCAATCAGAAGGATGTCGACGGCACTCGCAACGACTACGGCGGCGGACTTGACTATATCACCATGGCTTTCCCCGTCACCCGGTGGCTCGGCATGTCGGTGGGACTGGTGCCGTATTCGTCGGTGGGCTACTCATTCGGCAATGAAATCAAAAACGGCACGTCGTCCCATCAGGGCAACGGCGGCTTCAATCAGCTCTACATAGGCGCGGGTGCCACGCCCTTCAAGAATTTCCGCATCGGCTTCAATATTTCATATCTTTTCGGTAACGTTTACAACGATGTCTACGCCACTACCCAGCTCGGCAGCACCTCGCTTTTCGAGCAGGTGATGGAAGTGCAGGACTTCCATTTCGAAGCCGGCGTGCAGTACACCATCCCCTTCAACCGCGACAACTCGCTTACACTCGGCTTCACCTACGCCCCCGAGAAATCCCTGCTCGGCAACACCTACGTGCAGAAATATGACACCTCGGCCGATCAGGAGTCGACCCGCCAGGACGAACACAAGCTCAAAGGCAACTATTCGCTGCCTGCATCGTATGGCGCAGGTATAGCGTGGAACTATAAGAACTCCGTCACCGTCGAAGCCGACTTCACCTATCAGAGCTGGGCCGATGCCAAGTTCAAGGGCTTCGACAGCTTTACCCGCACTAAGTTTGACAACCGCTACCGCATGGGACTCGGCGTCTCATATACGCCCGATCCACGCGGCGGATTCTTCAAGCGCACGGCCTACCGCCTGGGCGGATACTACAATCGCGATTACATCATGGTCAATGACAATCATGTGCGCGACTTCGGCGTGTCGTGCGGCTTCGGCTTCCCTGCCATCAGCTCAAAGACCATCATAAACCTCGGCTTCGAGTACATGCACCGCCGCGCCTATCCTCAGGCGCTCCTTACCGAGAATTATTACAACATCACTCTGGGTATCACCTTCAATCAGCTGTGGTTCTTCCAGAGCAAGATCCGATGACCGGAAGGGCATGAGACGGTTGCCGCTGATATTTCTCGCCGCCCTCGCCGTTGCCGCATGCAGCGACGACAAGCCCGTGGGGATGACCGATATCGATGTCGAGCATACTCCCACCATGCTCACCCGCAACGTGGAGACGCTGATTTCCGACTCGGGCATCACGCGCTTCCGCATCACGGCGCCGGTGTGGTATGTCTATGACGAGAGCGCCGAGCCCGTGTGGCGATTTCCCGAGTCGCTCCTGCTTGAGCGCTTCGGCGACCGCATGAATGTGGAGGCTACCGTCAGAGCCGACTCGGCCACCTATTTCAAAGACCGCCAGCTGTGGCGTCTTGACGGCCACGTGAATATCAGCAACACCGCCGGCGAGAAGTTTCTCACCAACCAGCTCTTCTGGGACCAGAAGATGCACAAAGTATACTCCGACTCGTTTATCCACATAGAGCGCCATGACAAGACGCTCGAAGGCAACGGGTTCACTTCCAACGAACAACTTACACGCTACACCATTCGCGACGTGTCGGGTATATTCCCCGCGGCGGCTTTCACCACCGACCGCCCCGCGTCGCGCCGCGACAGCATCCAATAATAACCGCATTTTTCTATGGACCTTACATCCTGGCTCATCATAGCGCTTATATCGCTCGTGCTCTCCGCCCTGTTTTCGGGTATGGAGATAGCCTTCATTACATCTGACCGTGTGCGCATAGGTCTCGACGTGAGCCGCGGCGGACTGATCAACGGTATCATAGGCCGCTACTATTCCAAGCAGGATTTCTTTATCTCCACCATTCTCGTGGGCAACAATATCATGCTCGTGGTCTACGGTATGGGAGCGGCGGCCCTGCTTGAGCCCTGGATCGAAGCTCACATAAGCCATAATCAGGCCGTGGTGCTGACGCTTCAGTCGCTCATATCCACGCTCGTGATACTATTTACCGGCGAGTTTATCCCCAAGTCGATATTCCGCATCAATCCCTACACGTCGCTCAAGCTTTTCGCGCTGCCCATATATATCTTCTATATCATTCTATACCCGATTTCGTGGTTTACCGCCTGGATTTCCAAAGTGCTGATGCGCATGGCCGGTATAAAAGCCGAGGATCAGCGCATGGGCGTGCTCTCGATTACGGAGCTCAATAATTATCTTGAAAAGACCATCGACGATGTGGAGGCCGAGACCGTGGTGCCGGTGGAGAACGAGGTGAAGATATTCCACAATGCCCTCGATTTCTCGCGCACTCCGCTGCGCGACTGCATGGTGCCCCGCAACGAGCTGGTGGCGGTGGATATCGACGATACTGACCGCTCGCAGCTTTCGCAACTGTTCACCCAGAGCGGCCGAAGCAAGATAATAATCTATCGCGACGACATCGATACCATACTCGGATATATCCATGTATCGGAGCTCTTTGATCCTTCCCACGAGTGGAAGGAGAGCATCAAGGAAGTGCTATATGCGCCCGAGACCCTGCTGGCGCCCGTGATGATGAAGCGCATGCTCGCCGAGAAACGGTCGATGGCCATAGTGGTCGACGAGTTTGGCGGCACGGCCGGCATGATCACCCTCGAGGACCTCGTGGAGGAGATATTCGGTGATATTCAGGACGAGCACGACAAGTCGAGCTTCACAGCCGTGGAGACAGCTCCGGGCGAATATGACTTCTCGGGCCGCATCGAGGTGCGCACGCTGCGCGACGACTACCGCATAGATATTCCCGAGGACGACGAATATCAGACCCTCGCGGGATACATCCTATATAAGACCGGCGCGCTGCCGGCGCAGGGCGAGACCATCGAGATCGAAGATATTTCATTTACCATCAAGGAGCGCACGGCTACCCGACT